>QHNT01000159.1 GCA_003218515.1 Verrucomicrobiota bacterium
CTATCGTCCAGAAAAGCTTTGCAGGTTTCCCACGCCATATATTTGGGCTGCGCTCCTCGCTGACTTTGACGGCGATGGCTTCGTCGATTTGCTCTGTGACAAGTACGAAGGTCTTTATCTTTTTAAAGGCTCGCCTCAAGGCCATTTCGATCAACCCGCAAAGCTGGTTGGCAAACCTCCAGTCCAAAATGCCATGGTCATGACCTGCGGCGATATCGATGCGGACGGGGATCTGGACGTTTTGCTCGCCCAATACGAAGAACCTTACAGCAACGGAACCACGCCGAACCCCTTTTACGACGCCAACGACGGCAATCCTTCCTGCCTCCTGCTCAATGACGGGCAGGGCAATTTCAAGGATGGCACCACCGGTTCGGGTCTGGAGCAGAAACGCTGGCGCCGTTCGTACAGCGCTTCGTTCGCGGATTTGGATGACGACGGCAACCTGGACCTGGTTGTCGTCAGTGATTTTGCCGGTCTCGATCTGTACCGAAACGACGGCCACGGCCATTTCACCGACGTGACCAGCGAATGGGCCGCCGAGCCGCATGCCTTTGGCATGGCGCACATCCTGACCGACTTCAACCGCGATGGCCGACTGGACCTGCTCATGATCGGCATGACCTCTCCTGCCGTGAACCGGCTCGATCATCTCGGCTTGTGGCGGCCGGACGTGCAAGAAGACCGCTCGATGCGCGCGCGGATGACGTTCGGGAATCGCCTTTATGTAGCCACGGGCCAGACGCCGCGCTTCGAACAGAACGCTCTCAGCGATTCCATCGCTCATTCCGGCTGGTCATGGGGGTGCGACGCGGCTGATTTCGACAACGACGGCTTTCCGGACGTTTACATCGCCAATGGCCTGGAAAGCAACCAGTCCGTGCGCGATTACGAAGCCGAATACTGGCTCCATGACCAATACATCGCAAACGAAACAAATCGCTCCGCCGCCGCACTTTACTTCAAAACCAAATTCACTCGCACACGGGGCCATGAATATTCCTACGGCGGTTACGAAAAAAATCGCCTTTACCTGAACCAGTGCGGCCAATCTTTTTTGGAAGTTGCTTACTTGTTTGGGGTAGCCATTGAGGAAGATTGCCGAAACGTCGTCGCTGAAGATCTCGATGCCGACGGTCGCGAGGACCTTCTCGTCACCACGCTGGAAGTCTGGCCGAAGAAAAGACAAACTCTCCAGGTTTACAAAAATCTTTTGACCGGCGGCGGCAACTGGATCGGCTTTCGCTTTCCCGAACAAGCCAATGGAAAATCTCCCATTGGAGCAACGATCAAAGTTCATTACGCCAACCACGTGGCCACTCAGCAAATTATCACCGGCGATGGCTATCGCTCCCAACGTTCAAATTCCATTCGCTTTGGCCTGGGGGCAGCCGACCGGATTGAAAAAGCTGAAATCAGATGGCCCAACGGCCAGACCGAATCGATTCAAAATACCGGGATTAATGTCTTCAACGAAATAAAAGTGCCCAGGAACAAATCACTTGGGAACTGAAAAGCCTCCCGATTCGCGCTTGTTACTTGGACGGGATGTACTGAGTTCTGTCCCAGTACCACGCCCAATCCGCTTTTTCTTGTGGGGTTCTTATCGCCAGATAGGTGGCAGGAATTTTATTATAATCGTAATAGGGCGGTCTCTTTCCAAGAATCACGAGCCCGCCGTGCCATTTTTTGATTTCCGCGTGTCCGTCCGCAAAGGAGAAACCGCATGCGCCATTGTGGTACGAAGCGGGAACATCCCCCCACCCTGAATTATTTTTGGCGCTTGAAGCTATGAAAAAAGCGTCGTTGATGCCGTCCGGGTTCTCATCGAGAGTGAGCCACGTCCCAGCGGGATTCGGAACATCAGTTTGCTTGAGAAACTGTCGCCATGCACCGTTATCCGCCCAGCTCTTTCCACTGGTCGAGGATGCGTTATTATCTGAGCGTCCAAAAAGGGCATTCATCGAGTTGCTTCGTAAACGGCTGCTCCAACCTTTTTGCCGCTGTTGCGGGCTCACGTACTTGTCCGCTGGACATTTGTAAACACCGAGCGCCGCGGACGTGTACCGCGCCAGCACGCCGTTCTTAACTAAGGCTTCATTGGTAACGGTCAGGCCGTCTTGTCCAGTGGTGCCCCATGTCATCACGTTGTTTACCCAATTATTCAACAATGGCGGGTTAGGCGGTCCGTAAACCGCCTTAAGCGTATCGGGAATAGTGAAGTTGTTGCAGCAAGCATCATTGTAATCTCCGGCATAGAGATGCCACGCGAGCAGCAGCTGTTTGTTGTTGCTCACGCAGATGATACCTTGAGCCTTGGTTTTGGCGGCCGCCAGCGCGGGCAGTCTGTGTCGAGCCTAGCAGGTTCGTGTCGGATTGCAACTGTGCGTTTCAATGCCCACCCTCTGGGTGAAAATGGAAGCGCGGGGTCATGGAGCAGGGCTGCACGGTCCTCCCACGGAACAGGTTGTCGCGAAACCCGAAATCCGGAGTCCGGCGAAGCCCGAAACCCGAGGCCTAACCCGGAAACTTCGTGCCCGTAGCGCAGATTGGTAATCTGCCGTATCGCAGAACGGCGTTCTGCGGGCCGTGGGCCAGGCCGAGCACTCGGGAACTTTTTGAAAACTCTGCCGATTGCCGATCGGCGACACAGCAGATTACCAATCTGCGCTACCGGTCCGGCTCCGCGCTTGACGGGCACGGTCGAAAATCAAAGACTCCAGCCATCAAACCTATGAAACAAATCCTGCTTTCCCTTTTGCTCGCTCAAAGCGCCGGTTCCGTCTTTGCCTCCGAGCAGTTCCAGTCCAAACCGGACGACCCTTATTTCGCGAAGTTCAACCCAAGGAAAGCGCCCAGGCCAAGTGGTTTGCTCTTGAAGAAAGGCGACCGGCTGGCCATCTGCGGCGACTCGATTACAGAACAGAAGATGTATTCCCGGATCATGGAGACTTATCTGACGGTCTGCGTGCCCGAGCTGGAGATCACCGTGCGTCAATATGGGTGGAGCGGCGAGCGCGCGCCGGGTTTTCTCGCGCGCATGACGAACGATTGCCTGCGGTTCAAACCGACCGTCGCCACGACCTGCTACGGCATGAACGACCACGAGTATCGCCCTTACGAAGAGCGCATCGGCCAGACCTATCGCGAAAGGTCCACCGAAATTGTTGAGTCGTTCAAGACGCACGGGGTGCGCGTCATTCAAGGTTCACCTGGTTGCGTCGGGAAAATGCCCGGCTGGGTCAAAGGCGCGAACGGCACGATCGAAGACCTGAATCTGAATCTCTGCAATCTCCGGAACATCGGCATCGAGATCGCCGAAGCCGAAAAAGTCGGTTTTGCGGACGTTTTCTGGCCGATGCTGACGGCCGGTTTCGAAGCGCGGAAGCAATACGGCGCAGACTATGCAATCGCCGGCGAGGACGGCGTGCATCCCGGCTGGGCGGGGCAACTCGTCATGGCAACAGCGTTTTTGAAGGGACTTGGCCTCGACGGGGAAATCGGGACGTTCACCGTGGACCTCGCGCACCACCAAGCGACGGTTTCCCAGGGCCACGAACTCATTTCATTCAAGGACGGCGAGTTGCAAATCAGGAGCCGTCGGTATCCATTCTGCGCCACGGGCGAACTAAACAGCGATACCAGCATTCGCTCCGGTATGGCGCTCGTGCCGTTCAACCAGGATCTGAACCGGCTGATGTTCGTGGTGAAAAATGGGACGGCGAAAAATTACAAAGTAACGTGGGGCAACGGGACGAAGACTTATTCAACGGAGCAATTGAGCAAAGGCGTGAATCTGGCGGACGATTTTCCGACGAATCCGTTTTCCGACGCGTTCAACAAAGTGGACGCTGCCGTGGCGGCTAAGCAGGCTTACGAAACGCGCGAGATCAAGGACCTCGTTCATGGGCCTGAAGGCAAGACCGACCTGGACCTGACCGTCGAGCTGGCCGAAGAAGTTCGCGCGCCGCTGGCCCGCGCTATCGCGGGAGCCTTCACGCCGGTGACGCACATGATAAGAATTGAGGCGGAGTGAGGCGAGGTGCAGATTTTGGACCGTCCTCTCCATGAAGCGACCCCTCACCCCTTCCCTCTCCCCATCCGATGGGGAGAGGGTGGCCGGAGGTCGGGTGAGGGGATGGTTCATGGTCCCACTGCATGCAAAAGACGAAACGGCGCTCTCCATGAACCGACCCCTCACCCCTTCCCTCTCCCCATCCGATGGGGAGAGGGTGGCCGAAGGTCGGGTGAGGGGTGGTTCATGGTCCCAATGCATGCGCAAAAGCGAAAGGGGGCTTTCCATGAACCTTCGCCTTACCCATGAACCGCCCCCTCACCCCGTCCCTCTCCCCCTCCGAGGGGGAGAGGGTGCCCGACTTGTCCGCCGAAGGCTTGGCGAAGGTGGAAGAGAGGGTGAGGGGAGGTGGTCCATGGTCCCAATTCGCGAGCAAACGCGAAAGGAGGCCTCCCCTGAACCGCGTAGCCGCGGACGTCAGTCCGCGCACTCTCGAGTCGTCTGGGGCAACCTCTCAAAGAGACTTTCCTTCATCGCTTGTCTTTTGTTTTCGTTCTCGGCCCAGGCAGCGGAACTGGTCCCGGTGGAGGAACTCGGCCTGCGCCTCGCGCCGGGGTTTCGCGTCACGCTCTACTCCGACTCCGATCTGGCCAACGATATCTACGCGATGACGCTCGATTCACGCGGGCGCGTCGTGGTCACCAGTCCGGGCTGGATCAGGATTCTGGAGGACACTGATGGCAACGGCAGGGCGGACAAAGCCACGTTGTTTGGCGAGACGAAAACCGGCGGGATGGGAATGTGCTTTGACGGGAACGATCTCTACTTCGCCGGTGACGGCTGGTTTTCGTGTTATCACGATCGCGATGGCGATGGCAAAGCGGACGGTCCGCCGGAGAAATTTTTCCCGCTCCATTTCACCGAGCATGGCGGTCATGCGATGCGCAAAGGGCCGGACGGCTGGTGGTACCTGATCGGCGGCAACGACACCGGCTTCAGTCAGCAGCACGTCACGCTGCCGAACTCGCCGATTCGCGAGCCGGAAGCGGGATGCCTGTTGCGCCTGACGCCGGATGGCAGGAATTCGGAAATCATCGCGCACGGCTTCCGGAACCCTTACGACTTCGATTTCAACTGGCTCGGCGACATCTTCACCTACGACAGCGACGTGGAGCGCGATTTCTTCCTGCCCTGGTACACGCCGACGCGGCTCTATCAGGTCGCGTTTGGCGGTCATCACGGCTGGCGATTGCACGGCTGGGAACGGAGTTGGAACCGGCCCGATTATTACGCGGACACAGTTGATCTTCTCTGGCCGGTCGGACGCGGTTCACCAACCGGCGTGACCTGCTATCGGCACAACCAGTTTCCGGAACGCTATCGCGACGGCCTGTTCGTTTTGGATTGGACCTTCGGCAAGGTTTACTTTTTCCCGCTCCAACCGGACGGCAGCAGCTACAAAACACAGCCGGAAATTTTTCTCGAACCCATCGGCACGCACGGTTTCGCGCCAACGGACGTGGCCGTAGCGCCGGACGGTTCGCTCTTTATCTCGATTGGCGGACGCAAAACCCGCGGCGCGGTTTATCACATCGAATACATCGGGAAAAAGAGCGCGGACGGCGCGTCCGCGAAAACGCACGGACAGGAGAAACGCGAGCCGGCTGCCCGCGCTTCTGACTTGACGGAAGTGCTCGATGCGCCGCAACCGCTCGACGCCTGGTCGCGAACGCGCTGGATGCCGGTCGCGAGCAAACTGGGTTCGGCGCCGTTCGCCCAGGCAGCCACCAATGGGACCTTATCGGTCAAAGAACGCGTTCGCGCCATCGAAGTGTTGACGGAATTGTTCAAAGGTTTGGCCGTAAACATTGCGCGAAGCGGGGCAAGCGACCCTGCTGCCCTGATTCGTGCCCGTGTCGCCTGGGCAATCGGCCGTGTTCCTCAAAGTGAATCGACGGGACTGTTGTCGCCTCTGGCATTGGACAAAGACCTGTTCGTTCGTCGCTGCGCTCTGGATGCATTGATGGATCTGCGCGCAACGCTGGACGCAAAGTCATCCGGAAAGTTGTTGGCGTCGAATTTTGAATGCCCGGACAAACGCGTTCGTCAGGCTGCCGCGCGGCTGAGCGCTCTTCTGCCGGACAACAGTTGGAATCCAATCAACCCGGTCGCCCTCGATACGCAGGGAAAGTTGACCACGGCGCTCGCCGCGCTCTGGCGAGAACATGGAACGCCGGCTGACACCAAGGCCGTCGAGTCTGTCCTGTCGGCGCTTGCCGAATCAACCGACAACCGTCTCCGCCTCCAGGCCGTCCGTCTCATCATGCTCGCGCTCGGCGATTGGAATTTGAACCGCCCCTCGGTTGAAGTTTACACCAGCTACGAACTGGCGAACTCCCTCAAAGGCCACGAGGAGTTGATAGCGCGAGTTTTGCGAGCCGTTCGGCCGATCTTTCCGTCTGGCGACGCGCATCTCGACGCCGAAGTCGCTCGGTTGCTGGCGATGCTGGAGGACAATGACCCGGAGCTGATGTCCAAAGTCATTGGCAAGATCACGGAAACCAGTTCGCCGACGGCGGACTTCCACTACCTGGTTGTTCTGTCGCGTTTGCGCGCGCCGCCTGGCAAGGAGGTCGTGGCCCGCATTGCGCGGACGATCGTCGGCCTGGAGCGCAAGTTGCAAGGACAGGAACTCCGGAGCAAACAGATGTGGACCGAGCGGCTGACGGAGCTGGTGGCGCAGTTTGTCAAACACGCTCCGCAATTGCCGGACGAACTGATGCCTCACGGCGGTTTTGCCCGGCCAGGTCATGTCGAACTCGCCTCGACTTTCAATCCAGCGCAGCGGGCGCGCGCGGGGCGGTTGTTTCTGGCGGCGACGAAGAGCGATCCAAACTTTGTTTGGTCGGGGGCATTGGTTGAGCTGTTGTCCGCATTGCCGGCCGACGAAGTCTATCCGGTGTTGCGGCAGCAATGGGATAATCTCGGCTTGCGCGACGCCGTTCTGCTGCAGCTCACAAAAGAGCCGGGCGGGGAGGACCGGGAAAGATTCCTCGCCGGTCTGGACTCCAGCCAGCCGCAAGTCGTGCGGGAATGTCTTGGGGCGCTGGCGCGGTTGCCAAAGGAGCCTTCACCAGAAGGTCTCGCGCCGTTGCTGCGATTGCTGCGACGCTCACTGACGGAACCAAATCAAGGCGAGTTGCGCGCGGAGATACTGGATTTGCTCGCCGGACAAACCGGCGAAAACTTTTCGATCCGCGAGGCGAACGAAAAGAAGGCGGAGTTGAAAACCTTTTACCAGCCCGTGTTTGATTGGTTCGCGAAAAAATATCCGGCGTTGGCCGGCAAATGGGACGCGGACAGCGGCGACGATCCGGAAAAATGGAAACAGATTTTGAAATCGGTCGCCTGGAACAAGGGTGACGCGGCGCGCGGCGAGAAGATTTTTCGCGAGCGCGGATGTCAAACCTGCCACACCGGCTGG
This sequence comes from Verrucomicrobiota bacterium, assembly GCA_003218515.1. Taxonomy (GTDB): domain Bacteria; phylum Verrucomicrobiota; class Verrucomicrobiia; order Limisphaerales; family AV2; genus AV2. The sequence continues at coordinate 7,500 of QHNT01000159.1, forward strand.
ACCTCGCTTGGCCCGAACCTGACCGGCGTCGCCAGCCGCTTCTCGGTGGAAGACCTGTTCGACGCCATCATCTATCCCAGCCGCGACGTCGCGCCGCTGTATCGCAGCGTCGCTTTCCGGATGCGGGACGGCCAGACCTACACCGGGCTGGTGGCATTTGAGTCAGCGGACGGTGTGATCGCACTGACGGGCCCGACCACGTCGGTCCGACTTGACGACAAGGAGATCGTTTCGCGCCAATCCACGGACCAATCGCTCATGCCCACCGGCTTGTTGAACGGTCTGAAGCCGGAGGACCTCGCCGACCTTTACCGCTACCTGAAGTCCCTGTCGCCGGCGCAATGAGCGGCGGAATCGGCCGGTTGCCACAAATCGTTCCCCGTAGCGGCGTCTCGGCAGAGCGCCGCAATTCGTGGGAACAACAGCCAGCGGCGCTCTGCCGAGACGCCGAGGGTTCATGGTTCCAATGCGCGCCAAAAATGGCGTCCGGGCACTCCATCAACCACGTAGCCGCGGACGTCAGTCCGCGCACTCTGAAGCGGTTCAGCGCCGACTGACGTCGGCGGCTACGACGGAACAGCTTGGAAATCTCGCTCGTCGTACGATGTGGCGGCGATTAGTGGCTCGTCGAAGTCTGATCGCGTGCTGGAGCCGCCGGCCTGGGTAGCAGTTCATCAATCATGGCCTCGAAAACGCCAACCTCTCTGCCGCCGATGAAACGTCGCCGCAGGTAGCCTTCCCGGTCGATCAACACGTTAGTCGGCAGCTCGCCGCCATTGAAGCGACGACCCACCTCGTTCCTGGGATCGAGCAGGATGGGATAATTGATTCCTTTGTCCTTCACAAACTCGCGTACCTTCGCGCGGATTTCAGCGATGTCGATTTTCCCGGCCGTTTCGTTTCCATGGCGCTCTTCGTCTGAGTGCGTTCCGGTCAGATGACCGTGTTCATCCACCTCGGTCTGGCCGTCGAGAGAGATGCCAAGGATGACCAGCCGGTCTGCGTTTTTCCTCTGCAACTCGATCAGGTCCGGGATTTCGCTCCAACAAGCGGTGCACCAGGTCGCCCAGAAGTTCAGCAGGACAACCTTGCCTTTGAATTCGGAGAATCGAACCGTCCTGCCGTTCAGGTCTTTCAAGGCGAAATCTGCCACCGGCAATCGTTCCGGAGCGGCGGGCTGAAGCGGCGTGGGTATGTTGTTGGCGGGGTACTCGGCCTGGTGGTCGTTCCACCATTCTTTCCAACGCCCGACACCCGCCTGGATGGTTTTGAGATTGTCGGGGTTGGGCGAAGTGTTTGTGTCGCCGCCCTGGTTGAAATTGGCCATGCTGACGCGAACACCGAAATCCTGTTGGGTCCAGTTCCGCAGGGCGGCGTCGGCCATGGTCACCAACTTCAGGTCGGGGTCGTCCAGTAAACCGAAAACCAGCGGAAGGGCGTTGGCCGCCGCTTGCTTGCGCAAGTATTGAATCCCCAGCAGGCGCATTTGCGGGTCGGTGTCGCCCAGCAATGCCGCCGCCACACGCGGCAGAGCGGGATGCTTTTGCTTCGCCAGCGTGGCCAGCGTCAGTTCGCGCACGGACATGTCCGCGTCCCTCGTTGCTGAAATCAGCAGCGGCTCAGCCCGCTTCAACAATTCAGGATCGATGCCTGCCTTGTCTTTGAGATAACCCGCAACCAACTCACGGTGCGGGATTTTTTCGCTGCCCCATAATTGTTGCAGAAAGACGAACGGGTCCTTTGCTCTGTCGGCCAGTTCCTGGAAGAGAGTTTCCGACGGCGAATCGGCCATCAACAACGAGCGGAGCAGGATGGCGTCTTGAATGGGCTTGCGAAACAGGACGCCGGCCAATCCCACGCAAATAAGGAGGGCGAGCAACCATTTCAATCGCCGATGAACGAATGGATGCGCGCCAGAGACATTCATCCCGGTTCAGGGCGAAAGCAGGATTCGGTAGAATCGCGCCGGTAAATTAGGATTGTCTTCGAAAAGAAACTGACCACTCGAAGTCGCTGGAATCGCCCCAATCGTCTGCCAACTTAAGAAGTTTGTCGTGGTTTGGATAGGGTAGATCTGGTTCGGTTCAGTCACAAACCAGACTTGCACCTTGCCATCTTGGAACTGAACACGTTCATAGGAGAAAGTTATCGCGCCGCCACCGCTGGTGTTGGCATCCAGGATAGCCTGCCTCAATGAACCCGCGCCTGACTCCGAATTGTTCGTGACTAGAAAGGTTGCTGCATGAAGATTCGATAGCAGGAGACCGAGGCTCCCGAAGGAAAGCAAAGCCAGCTTCTTCGGACGTTGTAAACAGGCGGCTCCCATAGTCCACCTCCGTCTCAGCCTCGACATCTCAGAGTTCCTTTCACGGGATGATTACTCGTATCATACCCACGCTCCTTTTGCGAGATTGAATTTCGCAAGGGGACAAAACTGAAGGGCTTTACTTTCAACCGACTTGAAAACAGCGGCCGGCGGACGCAGCCGCCGACAGAACCCGTGCTTATCCCAAAAACGTCTCGTGGACGGCGTTCATCGCCTGCTCGGCTTTGGCCAGGTCAATCACCACGGAGATTTTGATTTCGCTGGTGGAAATCATTTCGATGTTCACGCCTTCCTTCGCCAGTGTTTCGAACATTTTGCCCGCCACGCCGGAATGGCTTTTCATCCCCACCCCCACGATGCTGAGTTTGCCGATTTTGTCCGTGGCAATGACTTCGCCGAAACGGACCTCTTTTTTCAGGCCTTCGATGACTTTCTGCGCTTTGAGCAGATCAGCCTTTTCCACCGTGAACGAAACGTCGGTCGCAGGCGCGCCGGCGCCGTGGCTGACGTTTTGCACGATCATATCCACATTGATGGCAGCGTCGCCGAGCGTCTTGAAAATCCTCGCGGCGACACCGGGTTTGTCCGGCACGGCCACGAGCGTGACTTTAGCCTGGTTTTTGTCGAGCGACACGCCGCGAATGACGACGTCCTCCATGTTTCGGGTTTCTTCTTTCACAATGGTTCCTGGGTTGTCATTCAGACTGGAGCGGACTTCAAAAACGACTCCGAATTTCTTGGCGAACTCGACCGAACGCGACTGCATCACTTTCGCGCCGAGACTGGCGAGTTCGAGCATTTCGTCGTAGGAAATTTCATCGAGCTTGCGGGCGCCGGGCACGATGCGCGGGTCGGCGGTATAGACGCCGTCCACGTCGGTGTAAATCTGGCAAAGGTCAGCCTTCAATGCCGATGCCAGCGCGATCGCGGTCAGGTCCGAGCCGCCGCGGCCAAGCGTCGTGATCTGGCCATCGGGTGTTTCACCCTGGAAACCGGCGACGATGACCACGTTGCCGTCGTCGAGGTGTCGATGAATCTCCTTGGGCGTGATGTTTTGAATCTTGGCCTTGGTGTGAACGCCGTCAGTCAGGATGCCAGCCTGCGAACCGGTGAGCGAAACCGCCTTCACGCCGAGCGCGTGCAACGCCATCGCGGTGAGCGCAATCGTGGTTTGTTCGCCGGTGGCCAGGAGCACGTCCATCTCGCGCTCGCTGGGCAGCGGCATGATCTCCCTGGCCAGCGTGATGAGATTGTCCGTCACGCCGCTCATCGCCGAGACGACCACGACGATCTGGTCGCCCTTGCTGCGATACCTCGCGACGCGCGCCGCGACATTTTTGATTCGCCCGGTGTTACCGACCGAAGTGCCGCCGTATTTTTGAACAATGAGGGCCATGCTTTTTGGGATTATCCGCAACTTTCGCGAATCGAGGCAAAATTCCGGACCAATCGCCAACAATAAATTTCCGAAATGCACGCGAATGTCGAGTGCGCAAAGGCTCCCCTCACCCTTCCCTCTCCCCTCATCGGATGAGGGGAGAGGGTGGCTTTAGCCGGGTGAGGGGAGTTTCCGCCCGCGACGTTGATCGGAGGTTTTTGTCGGCGGTCACTTTAGTAACGAAAATTCGCCTCATTAGCAGACAAACAATGCAAGGTCACAATCCGATCACCCTCATCACCGCTTCCTGTTTCGCCTCGACCACCACAGGTTCGACACCCGCGGTTTTAATCGCGTTGTCCGGGTCCTTCAAGCCGTGGCCGGTCATCGTGGCCGTGATCACGCTGCCCTTCGGAATGGTTTTAGCTTTCACGCATTTGATCAAGCCGGCCAGCGGCGCGCACGAGGCAGGCTCCGCAAAAATCCCTTCCGTCCGCGCGACCAACCTGTAGGCGGCCAGAATCTCGTCGTCGGTGACCTTGTCGATGCGGCCGTTCGATTCCTTGTTCGCGGCCACGGCAGCCTGCCAACTCGCGGGATTGCCGATGCGGATGGCCGAGGCCACCGTATTCGGCTTTTCAATCGGATGCCCATCAACGATTGGCGCGGCGCCGGCCGCCTGCCAGCCGAACATTCGCGGCAAACCTTTGGACTGTCCGACCGAAAAATATTCCTTAAACCCTTTCCAGTAGGCGGTGATATTGCCGGCGTTGCCTACCGGAAGAAAATGAAAGTCCGGCGCGCGGCCCAGTTGGTCGCAGATTTCAAACGCGGTGGTTTTTTGTCCCTCGATCCGATCCGGGTTGACGCTGTTGACCACTTCCACTTTCCCGGTCTCCCCCAGTTCGCGGACGATGCGCAGGGCGTCGTCGAAGTTGCCCTCCACCGCGATGGTCGTCGCGCCATACATCAACGCCTGAGCGAGTTTGCCGAGCGCAATATTGCCGTGCGGCAGGAGCACGACGCATTTCATCTGCGCGCGCGCGGCGTAGGCCGCAGCGGACGCCGAAGTGTTGCCCGTGCTCGCGCAGATCACGACCTGCGCCCCGCGTTCCTTCGCCTTGGAAACGGCCACGGTCATGCCGCGGTCTTTGAACGAGCAGGTCGGGTTCAGTCCCTCGTATTTCAACCACAACTCGAACTCCCAGCCGATGGCCGCCACCAGGTTGTCGGCGCGAACGAGCGGTGTGTCGCCTTCGTTGAGCGTGACCACCGGCGTGGCGTCGGAGACCGGGAGATAGCGGGCATAACGGGCGATGACACCGTGCCGGCCGGAGCGTTGAAGGTTGAGGGTTGAGAGTTGAGCGTTCATGCAAGTCAACGATTGCACGGCCTGACTCCATTTGTGTCCATTCGTGGTTACTCAAAATTTTCGACCCGGATCATGGCCGGCGACGCTTTGATAACGGACAACGCGCCGATTGTTGCCAATGCCCTGGTGATGGCCGCGTTCGTCGCGTCGTGGATCATTAATATCAACGGCACGCTTTCTCCCTCATGCCCTTCGGGTTGGATGACTGAGGAAATGCCAATCTTCGACCGGCCGAAAATGGCGGCGATTTTGGCGAGTGTGCCCGGCTGGTCAATGACGTTGAGCCGCACGTAGTAGCGGGCCACGACCGCATCGATTGGCAACACCGCGCCCTCGCGTTCGTGCGGCACGAACGGAGGGATCCGGCTTTTGGTGCCGCATTTCAGGTCGAGTGCCGCGTCGGCAAGGTCGCTCAAGACGGCGCTGGCGGTCGCGTCCTGTCCCGCGCCACGGCCGTAATAAAGCGTGTCGCCGACCACATCGCCGCGCACGTAGATGGCGTTGAAAACGTCGTTCACGCTGGCCAGCACGTGCGCGTTGGGCACGAGGGTGGGGTAAACGGAAACTTGCACTGGCGCACAGCCGTTCGGTTTTCGCTTCATTCCGGCAACCGGTCCGGCCTTTTTGACGATGCCCAGCAGCTTGATGGTGTAGCCAAGCTGCTGCGCAAATTGAACGTCGAGTCGGGTGATGTGACGGATGCCTTCCACGTAAATCTGTTTCGGCCCGACCCAGAAACCGTGCGCCAGCGAAGCGAGGATGCCAATCTTGTGCGCAGCGTCGTGACCATCGATGTCGAGCGAGGGTTGCGCTTCGGCATAGCCGAGTCGCTGCGCCTGGGCGAGAACGTCGGCGAAATCAGCTCCTTCGGCTTTCATTCGCGTGAGGATATAATTGCAAGTGCCGTTGACGATGCCGTAGAGGCGGGTGATGCGGTTGCCGATCAATCCTTCGCGCAGGACTTTGATGATCGGAATGCCGCCGGCAACGCTCGCTTCGTAATAAAGATTGGTGCGGGAATTCTGCGCGGCTTCGAACAACTCTTCGCCGTGCGCGGAGAGCAACGCTTTATTGGCCGTGACGACGGGTTTGCCGAGCTTCAATGCGTTCAACACCAACTCGCGCGCCGTGGCGGTGCCGCCTATCAATTCCACGATGAGTGTAATCTGAGGGTCGTTGACGACGCCCGCCCAGTCCGTGGTCAGGAGCGCGGCCGGAATTTTGACCGGACGCGGCTTGTGGATATTGCGCACGGCCATTTTGGCGACGTGCAACCTGACTCCGAGGCGCGAAGAAATCAGCGCGCCATTCCGTTGAATGGCCTGAAACACGCCTCCGCCAACGGTGCCGCCGCCGATGATGCCCAGATTGACCTGCTGCATAAGGAGCCGGAAGATTGCCGGGATTCGTTTTAGGCGACAATCTTTTTTGAACGAGAAGCGGCCTGGAGGGGCCACCAGGTTCGCTCATCCGGTTGACCTCCCGGAAAGGTCCGCGTGGCAGGAAAGGGATTGCGTTAGAGCAAAGCCTCGTCAAGATACGCGCCACATCCAGCACAGGCATCGCGAGCATGTTGAACCGAACGAAAAGTTATTCGTCGCGAGGATTCACGTTGATCGAACTCCTGGTCGTGATCGCGATCATCGCCATCCTGGCAGGGTTGCTGTTGCCCGCGTTAAGCAAAGCGAAGGAAAAGGCGAAGAAGGCCTACTGCTACAACAATCTGAAGCAAATGGGCCTGGCGATGATTATGTACGCAGATGATAACAAGGGGCTTATTCCCCGCGGCAACGAGCCGCATTGGTGGCAGTTGTACATCCCGGCCCTTGGGGGTGCCAGCGCTATCAGAGACCAATACGCAAGAGTCAAGGTTTACACCTGTCCAAGCTATCCGGACAAAAGGCAGGTGATCTGTTACGTCGTCAACTCCTGGCAGTTCAGCAGTCCCAGGGACATGACCGGCTCAGAAGTGGTTGGCCCTACGAGCGTGAACAGAGTCCAGCAACCGGTCGAGACGATTTATTTTGCCGACAACGAGAGCGGCTCGTGGCGTCCGATCTTCACTGTCACGAACGTTATCGGCTCGATCGATCTGAATGACGTCTGGAGTGCCAATCATCTGCCTTACACGTCGGGAGGCCGGGTCTTAAGCGGCGAACGCCGAGTAGCTGCCACGAGGCATGGACTGGGCTGCAACCTTATGTTCTTCGATGGCCATGCCGGTTGGAAGAACACCCGGCGGATGACCGTGGATGATTGGCGCGAACAGCGGTACTGACAGCGCCGCGGCCTGATCGCATCGGTTCGGGCGTCCGACCGGAGGTGACGCGGCCGTGAGTTTCAATTCTACACTCCGCGTTCCGAGTTCCGCGTTTGAAAGTGGAATCTGTGCTAGCCCGCACCAGCCTCCTGGCCTTTCTGACTTCAGACCGCGTCCAAGGCGCTTTCGCGCGCGGAAGGACTCGACGGACATACCGTCAGATAAACAAGACTTTAATTGACTTAACGTCAGCCATAACAGACAATAACGCCGTGTCAAAAACGGGTTCCATTCCGTTGCCGGCCGCCCACGCGCTCCGCAAGTTGGGCCGCGATCTCGCGCTTGCCCGACGCAAGCGCGGCATCTCCACGAGCGATATGGCGGCTCGTCTCTTTGTCAGCCGCGATACGCTCTGGCGGATGGAACGCGGCGATCCGACTGTCGCGCTCGGTACTTTGGCGACGGCAACATTCATCCTCAAGTTGCACGATCGATTGGCGAATCTTGCCGCGCCCGCGAGCGATGAACTGGCTCTCAGTCTGGACGAGCGCCGCCTGCCGCAGCGCATCCGCCGTCCCCGCCCATGAGCCTTGAAGTTCATATTGATTGGAGGGGGCAGACCCATCTCGTGGGGCGGCTCCATGCGACTGAACGGGGAGCGTCCGTCTCGTTCGAGTATGCGCTCGAATGGCTCCAGCGCGCCGACGCGTTCGCCATCGACCCCACCTCGCTTCCACTGCAACGCGGAGCGCATCATGGCAGGACGCTCTTCGGAGCCATTCAGGAAGGCAGCGGTCAGCCTGGCGGATGAAAGGCTCGCGATGGCGAAGTTTCCCAAGCCCGACGATACCCGGGACATTGCAGCGGGCGAAATTCTCGCTTTGACCCTCGCCAAGCAAGCGGGCATCCAGGTCGCGGAACATCGTCTCGTGCCGGTCGGCAATCAAAGCGCCGCCGTCATCACCCGCTTTGATCGCATGGGAAAAGACCGAATCCCTTTTGTCTCGGCGTCGAGTTTGCTGGGCCTGGCCCAAGGTGATGTGGGTGCGTACACGCTGGTGGCCGACGGCATCCGCCAATTCGGCAATGATGTCCCCGGCGACCTCCGCGAATTATGGCGTCGCCTCGTCTTTTCGTTGCTCGCCAGCAACTACGATGACCACCTTCGCAATCATGGTTTCGTTATGCGGGAACCGGGACGCTGGTCGCTCTCACCCGCCTACGACCTCAATCCCGTACCGGAAGTGGACCGCGCTCACATGAGCAAGACCTCAATCACGGAGGATCAGGAAGAACCCAGCATCGCCAATGCACTGGTCGCCGCTGAACGCTTCGGTCTCAAGGCCGCTGAGTCAAAGAGAATTCTCCGCGAAGTCCTCACTGCTGTTTGTGACTGGCGCAAGACCGGCCGACAACTCCGCCTCAAAGCATCCACGCTCGATGCTTACGCCAGTGCCTTCGAGAACCCACTTCTGGATGAAACCAGATGCCTGATTGGCAGGTAAAGTTCATCGCAGCACAGCGGTTTGAATACGCTCAATTAAGTTAAGTCGCGAGATTAGCGCCACGTTGAACCATTTCGCCATAATCAAGCACGAGCTAAAGCGATAATCACTCCGGTCTTAGACCGGACATGCACACTTCGAGCGTGCCTTCCTGGGCGCCGTCCCTCCTGATAATCAATGGAGCGGGTGAAGGGAATCGAACCCTCGTCTCAGGCTTGGGAAGCCCACGTTCTACCATTGAACCACACCCGCGTTTGTCCGCACGGTTTGTAGCAGAGTCCGACCCGCCTTGCAACTGTACCTGAACCGTGGGGCCATGAACCGTAGTAGCAGCCGACGTACGGAGGCTCACTTTTCAAATGCGGAGTGCGGAGTGCGAAACGCGGAATTGAGCCAGAGCCTCCTTACGTCGGCTGCTACCGTGCGCGCTCCGACTGCAAAAGACGGTTAAAACTGCACCATTTTTTTGAGCTGCTTGACGCGTCGCTCGATGCCAGCGCGCGTCACCGTGGTCGTGCGTGTCAGTCCGAAGCCCTCACAACAAAATGAAGCCACCACGCTGCCGTAAATCATGCCCCGTTTCAAATGAGTTTCAGGCGCGCCTTTGCGGCCGGCGAGATAGCCCATCAGGCCGCCGACGAAGGAATCGCCGGCGCCAGTGGGGTCAACGACTTTGTTGAGCGGAAACGCGGGCGAGAGAAACATGCCGGCCGGTGAGGAGAGCAGGGCGCCGTGCTCACCTTTTTTCACGATCACATGTTTCGGACCCAGGCGATGGATTTTCTTCGCGGCCGCGACGACGTTGTCCTCTTTCGTCAATTGGCGCGCTTCGCTGTCATTGAGCACCAGGGCATCCACGCGCCGCAGCAGTTTCAGCAGCTCGTCCAGGGCGATGTTCAGCCAAAGGTCCATCGTGTCGGCGACGACGAATTTCGGGCGGCGCACCTGGTTGAGCACGTGATGCTGCAATGCCGGCGCGATATTGGCCAACAGCACGAAGGGTGTCCGGCGATAGGCCTCGGGCAAGTTCGGGGTGAACGTCTCGAACACGCCCAACTCGGTCGTCAGCGTCCGGCGATTGTTCATATTGGCTTCGTACTCGCCGGCCCAGTGGAACGTCTTTCCCGGCGCAACTTGCAGACCCTCGAGGTCGATGCCGTGACGGCGATAAAGTCGGACATAGCGCTTCGGGAAATCGTCGCCGACGATGCCAACCAGCTTGACCGGAGCGAAAAAACTGGCGGCGACGGCGGCATGGCTGGCCGAACCGCCGAGCAGGCGCGGATTTTCGCCGTAAGTCGTTTTGATGGAGTCAAGCGCGGTGGAACCAACAACGAGAACGCTCATGTGTTCGCTAATCCGTTGAGTTCGTGAAATCGTTGAATCGTTACATCGTTAAAGGGTTGGGACGCCGCGGGGCCGTCGTTCCGTTCAAAACGGTGCGGAAAGTATGCGGTTCTTGAATTTCTGGCAAGCCTCGACGATGTCGGGCGCATTTAAAATCGCCGAAACAACACAAACCCGGCGGGCGCCGGCCGCGAGAACGTCATCGAGGTTGTCCAGGTTGATGCCGCCAATGGCGAACCACGGAATTTTCACGCCGGCCGTCGCCCAACGGACGTAATCGAGCGTGACTGGCCGTGCGGCTGGCTTGGTTGCGGTGGCGTAAACCGGACCGATGGCAATGTATTCCGCGCCCGCCGCGATAGCCCGTTTGGCCTGGACAGGGGCATGGGTACTCAGGCCGATTTTGACCGAAGGGCCTGCGTTCGGCAGTTGTGAGACGTGCGCGTAGCCTGGATCGAAGAAGTCTTCCTGGCCCAGATGGCAGAAGGCCGCGCCGACTTCGGCTGCAATTTGCGGATGGTCATTGATGACCAGCCAGACACCGGCCTTTGCCGTGATAGCGAGAATCGTTTCGGCCATCCGGCGGATTTCGTCCGGTGACGAATTTTTTGCGCGCAATTGGATGAGGTCGGAACCGCCGTCGCAAAGTTGTTGGGCGACCTCTGGAGGAGTTCGGCTGTGGAGGCAGGCGGTATCGACGAACGTGTAAAGCCGACATTCAGAAAGCGGTTTCATGACGGCTGAGGCCGACGGCGCGAAAGGGCCAGGCGGTCAGGCCTTCTCCTCGATCAACTCGCGTCGGGCGCCGCCGAGGAGTTGATCCACGAAGTTGGTGGAGTAAACGCCACGGCGGAAGTTCGGGTCTTGCAGAATGGCCTGCTCAAAAGGAATGGTCGTTTTCACGCCGGTGATCATGTATTCGCCGAGGGCGCGGCTCATTTTGTCCATGGCTTCGCGGCGATCTTTGCCGGACGAGATGAGTTTGGAGATCAGGGAGTCGTATGTGGGCGGGATCGTGTAACCGGCGTAAACATGGCTGTCCACGCGCACGCCACGTCCGCCGGGCTGGTAATACATTTCGATTCGACCGGGACAGGGGCGGAAGTCATCGAAGGGATCTTCGGCGTTGATGCGGCACTCGATGGCATGGCCTTTGAAGGTGAGGTCGTTTTGCGAAAGCTTGAGCGGCTCGCCCATCGCGATGAGAATCTGCTGTTTGACAAGGTCCACGCCGGTGACTTCTTCGGTGATCGGGTGCTCGACCTGAATGCGCTTGTTGACTTCGAGGAAGTAAAAGTGACCGTTGTCGTCCACGATGAATTCGACGGTGCCGGCGTTGGTGTAATGCGCCACTTCGGCAATGCGAATAGCGGCTTTGCCCATTTTTTTGCGCAAGTCTTTGAATTTGTGTTCGATGAGTGGGGACGGCGTTTCTTCGACAATCTTCTGGTGGCGCCGTTGAATCGAGCAGTCGCGTTCGCCCAGATGGATGATATTGCCGCGATTGTCGGCGAGGATTTGAAACTCGATGTGGTGGGGTTTTTCGATGAGTTTCTCGATGTAAACGCCGGAGTTGCCGAACGCTTTTTCCGCTTCGTTGCGGGCGGTGTGGTAGCCTTTGACCAGAGAGATGTCGTTATGAGCGGCGCGCATCCCGCGCCCGCCGCCGCCGGCAATCGCTTTGATCATCACCGGATAACCGATCCGTTTGGCGGTCGCAATCGCTTCCTGTTCGTTTTCCACCATCCCTTCGGAGCCGGGCGGCGTGGGGACACCTGCTTTCTTCGCCAGTACGCGGCTGACCGCTTTGTCCTGAAGCGCATTCATGGCGCGGGAGCTGGGGCCGATGAAGCGAATGTTGCAGTTCTCGCAGACATCGGCGAAGTGGGCGTTTTCCGACAAAAACCCGTAACCACCGTGAATGGCATCGACGTCGGTGATTTCCGCGGCGCTGATGATGCGGTCGATGCGCAAGTAGCTTTCGTTGCTGGGAGCTTTGCCGATGCAAATGGCTTCGTCCGCGAGTTGCACGTGCATGGAATTGGCGTCCACCTCGGAATAGACGGCCACCGTGCGGATGTTCAGCTCCTTGCAGGCACGAATGATGCGAACGGCGATTTCGCCACGGTTCGCAATCAGAATTTTCTCAAACATGTGGCCAATCTGTTTCGGTCGGCGCGGCAAAGGAGGTGGTCGGTGGTTTCCGGCTCTCCGGCGAAGATCAAGTTGGTCGAATCTTGAACAGGGGCTGGCCGAACTCAACCGGCTTGGCGTTTTCGACCAGGATTTGAGTCACTACGCCTTTAACTTCGGCCTTGATTTCGTTCATGACCTTCATCGCCTCGATGATGCACACGACTGTTTCCAGGTTTACCTCGGCGCCGATTTCGACATAAGGGGCTGATTCCGGGGAGGGCGCGCGGTAGAAGGTGCCAATCATCGGGGATCTGATTTCCAGCTCTCCTTTTCCGCCCGAGGAAGGTGGTAAGGAGGCAGGCGCCGTGCCGGGTGGAACTAACGCGACCGGCGACAGAGGGGCAGCCATCGGTGCTTCCTCATATTGAACGGGAGCCGGGCCGCCATTGGGACCGCGCTTTAGTTTGATCTTGAAGTCCTGCCGCTCCAATTCGAACTCCGCAATGGAATTCTTCTTCATCAGGTCGATGATGGCTTTGATGTCTTTTAAATCCACGGAGTGCTCCCATTAAGAATGCCCGGTGGCCCGAATCTTAAGCGTTTAACAGTCATTAAGCAAAAGAGCAGCAGCCGTGATTCGACTCTGCTCGAGCTGGGTTCTGAATTGGCGGTGAGCCTAGACCTGGTGTGAAAAGGCGTCAAGCCGAGATTCCGTGACCTGAAAACAGGGTGAAAAACGGGCAGGAATGCCCGTTTACTACCCTCCGTTAATGTTAACGGCGGCTTCCAAGGCCAAAATGTAGGAATTGGTCCCAAAGCCGGTGATTTGCCCGACGCAAACCGGGGCGATCAGTGATTTTTGCCGGAACCTCTCCCGTGCGTGGACATTCGACAAATGCACTTCGATGGTGGGGATGCCGACGGCTGCGATGGCGTCGCGCAACGCAATGCTGGTATGGGTGTACGCCGCAGCGTTCAAAACGATCACGTCGAACTTGCCTCTCGCCTCCTGAATCCAGCTCACCAGTTCGCCTTCCAAATTACTCTGCCTGAATTCAATCTTTGAGCGGAGGTTGGCCGCCCGCTTCCGCACCTCAGCTTCTATCTCCGCCAAAGTCGTCCGGCCGTAAACTTCCCGCTCGCGCCGGCCGAGCAGATTCAAGTTTGGCCCGTTGAGAAAAAGAATTTTCATTGAAGCGGGGAGGCTAGTGCGTCAACCTGGCGTTGTCGATTTCAATTCGACTCCCAACAGCCAGCCAAGAAAAAGAAAGGCCGGCCATGCCAGGGCCGGGATGTAAAGGCCGAATTCAACGACGCCTTGAATCGACCACCCTAACAAGCCAAGCCACACACAGAACTGGACCGGATCGGGATTGGATTTGCGATACAGAAACGTCAACGAGCCGATGATGAAGGATGAAAAAGCCAAAAACCCGATCACACCGGAGTCAGAGGCCTGTTCCAGGAAATTGTTGTGAACCAGCCTGGTCATTTCCGATTGCGGCGCCTTGATTTGTTTGTATGGAATGGAAAATGTTCCTGGTCCGGTCCCAAAAACCGGATGCGCCCTGGTGATTTGCCAGGCTGCTCGCCAGTAATCGAACCGGGCGGTGACGCTCGTTGCGCCGCGCCGAAAATAATCGGAATACTTCACCAGGAAGCCAGCCAGTCCCGCTATCAAAGCCACTGCGACAATCGCCAGTTTGACCTGCCGATGGAGGGGCAACCGGAACACAGCCACCAAGCCAAGCGCCAAGAGGATTATCCAGCCCGACTTGGAGCCAGACCAATATAAACAAGCCAAACCCGCATAACCGAGCAGTCCGACCAGCACGCCGCGGGTTATGTTCGCCAGCCGCGTGGTCATCCAGAACACCCGCGCCACCAACATTGGCAGGAACAGAAGAATGGCTCCAGCCAGCGCGTTCGGATAAACCAGCGTGGAAAAGATGCGAGTACTGGCGACACGGTTGAGGTATTCCGGCGACAACTGACGCCAGTCAGGCTGCTGGTAGATCATTTGCAGGGTTGATTCCAGTCCCCCGAAATGCTGACCAAAACCCATCCAAAGCATCCAGACGAACCCGGCCAGAAGCAGCGTCCAGAACCAGGTCATCTGTTCGACCCGGCTCAGCGCGACCAAACCGAGATAAAAACAAACGATGCAAGCGGCGAAATGCAGCATCGTGGCGCGGGTCAGCGCGGCGTCAACTGTTTGTGTCGCCGCCAAAAGTTGCCAGCCCCACCAGGTCAGCGGCAGAATGACCAGCCAGCGCGGCGCGGCAACGCTGCCGCGGATGAGGGTTGCGCCGGCGATCGCCAAACCGGCCAGCATCCAGTAGCCCCAACCGACCGGCCAGGAGTTGAAGACCCACTCCCAGAAACCGGCCGGAGGTTCGATGAGTTGGTCCAGTATAACCGGATTGCCAAATTTGAGCAGCGACAGACCGAGCCATGCGCCCGTGAAGCCGGCAAACATTTTTGGCCAGACGCCTTTCTTTGACGTTTGGGCTGAAGATTTTGCTGGCACGGGAAAGTCGCGTTACCAAGCCGTCGCTGTTTGCGGCTATTGCCGCTCAATGAGCCGAGGCGCCTCCGCTCAGGAGATGGTGTTCACAATTTCAACTTCAACAGGCCGACTTCCAGGGCGAGCGTTTCCTGAACGTTGGTATGGAGCAGGCGCTGGGTCTGTTCCAGCACTTGAAGGTTCTCCCGGGCCTCCTTCGGAGAGATTCTTTTCGCCACGGCGGCCGCCGTTTTCCTCAATTGCGGAAAACTGAGCAGGTCGGCAGGCACGGCCAATGTTTGCAGCCACACGTCGCGAAACCACCATTGCAGGCCGGCGAGCAAACCAGTCCGGTGCCGACGGTACTCCGCCTCGATGGCAGCCGACAGCTCCTCTTCCCATTTTTCGCGCAGCCTGGGATCAACCTCCTCGTAACGCTCCAGCGGCGAGCGTGCGGCGAGCGTCTTCTCAAT
This sequence comes from Verrucomicrobiota bacterium, assembly GCA_003218515.1. Classification (GTDB taxonomy): domain Bacteria; phylum Verrucomicrobiota; class Verrucomicrobiia; order Limisphaerales; family AV2; genus AV2. The sequence continues at coordinate 22,803 of QHNT01000159.1, forward strand.
CTCAGTTTTGGTCTGGACGAGGCGCGCCATCAACGTTCCGAGCAGACCATATCGGCTTAACAATCCCTTCGGTTCACTCGAGGCAGCTTCGCCGAAGGTCGCCAGCCAACCCATCTGCGCCTCGTCGAACCTCAACCCGCTTTCGCCGGCAAAATTCAACCGCAGGCACCGCGAGAGTATCGTTTCCAAAATGCGTTGTGGCTCGGTCGAAAGCAGGATGAGGACCGAACGCGGAGGGGGTTCCTCCAGTGTTTTCAAAAACGCGTTGGCCGCCTGGACGTTCAGACGATCGGCACCGACGATGACGGCCACTTTGAATGGCGCCTCGGTTGGCTTGAGATGCACTTGCTCCATCAGGTCGCGCATCTGGTCGATGGTGATGATTCGCAGCTTCGATTCCGGCCGCACCCGGTGGACATCGGGATGGAGCATTTCACCGACTCTGAGACAACTGGAGCAGCGGTCGCAACTGTCGAGCGGGTTGCCGGAATCGCTTTTTAGCGGCTGCTGGCAGTTCAGCGTTTTGGCCAGCGTCTGTGCCATCGCCTCCAACTCATCGGCGTCACCGCCGGTAAAAAGGTAAGCGTGCCCCAACCGGCCTCGGTCCAGACTGCGCTGCAACAGTTGAACGACCTGCTGTTGTTCGGGAAAATCGGCGAACGACATGGTTGTCTTATAGCGGGCCGACCGAACCAAGTCACACGGAAATTCGGTCGTGGTCCGGTCACAGCGGCAGGGTAATGCCAATCGTCGTGCCGCGGCCGGGATTGGATTTGATCTCAATTCGGGCGCGATGCGCTTCGCAGATGCGGGCCACGATGGCCAGGCCCAAACCGCTTCCCTTTCGCTTGGTTGTTTGGATCAGAGAGGTGAAAGCCCGCGCGCGTTGTTCCTTCGTCATGCCGTGACCGGTGTCTTTGAACTCGACAACAACGTGGGTGGGTTTGCCGCTGCCTTCGGAGGCGGACAAGGCGCGCGAAACGATCGTCAGTTGGCCGCCGTTCGGCATGGCTTCCACCGCGTTGAGGATGAGATTGAGGAAGGCCTGCTCCAATTGCGTCGGGTCCGCCATGACGGCCGGCAGCTCCGGTTCGAGCTTGCGGGCGAGTTGAATGTTTTGCTGGGTGAGCTTGTGCC
>QHNT01000160.1 GCA_003218515.1 Verrucomicrobiota bacterium
CTCCTTCAGTTGGAGTTCACGTTTCAGCGTGTCCACGAGCTGCGCCGTGTTCTCCCTGAGCACCTCGCTCACCGTCATCTCGACCGGCCGGTTGTTCTTGATGACCACGATGCGGCTGGCGATGGTGACTTCGCAATCGGTGAACGCGTAGAGCGCATCGACGAGTTGCTCGGCGCTCACGCCGCCGGGCGCTTTGATTTCGATCTCGACGTCTTCGGAGGTGAAATCGTTGACGCTCTTCACCTTGATCTTGCCTTTGCGCGCGGCGTCTTCGATGGAAGCAATCAGCGAGTCGGTCGTGGTTGTGGGCGGGATTTCTTTGATGATGACCGTGGAACCGTCCTTGGTTTTGATCTTCGCGCGGACCTTGATGCCGCCGATCCCGTCCTTGTAATCGCGGGCGTCCATGAGGCCGCCGGTGGGGAAATCGGGCAGCAGTCTGAACGACTGCTTCTTCAGGATGGCGATTTGCGCCTGGAGCAACTCGGGAAAATTGTGAGGCAGAATCTTGCAGGACATGCCCACCGCGATGCCCTCGGTGCCGAGCATCAGGAGCAGCGGCAGTTTCGACGGCAACGCGACCGGCTCCTTATTGCGGCCGTCGTAACTGGGCACAAACTCGGTCAGGTCGTCGTTGAAAATCTCCGCGCGGGCCAGTTCAGTGAGCCGGCACTCGATGTACCGCGGTGCGGCGGGCGGGTCGCCGGTGAAAATGTTGCCGAAGTTGCCCTGGCCTTCGATGAGATAGCGCTTGTTGACCAGGACGACGAGCGCGTCGGAAATCGCCGCTTCGCCGTGCGGATGATATTGCGCGCAATGCCCGGAGATGGTCGCCACTTTGATGAAGCGCCCGTCGTCCTTCTCGTGCAGCGACCACAGGATGCGGCGTTGCACCTGCTTCAAGCCGTCGGCGAGATTCGGAATCGCGCGGTCGCGGATGACGTAGGAGGCGTATTGCAGGAGGCTGGTGTCCACACGCCGGTGCAGCGGCAGTTCGATTTTCGTCGGCTTGCCGTTGCGGGGGCGAGCGAGCCCCGCCTCTGTCTCAGCAATGACTTCAGTTTTTTTCTTCGGTGCGCTCATGTTGTTGCGGGATTCTGGCAAACGCGGTCCCGGGGTCAAGACATTGAACGGCGGTTGCCCCGATCAACAAGACGCGGCGCGGTGAGGACACCGCGCCCTACCGTTTTCGAAGTTCATGGTGCCAATGCGGGGACAAAGACCGTGGAGGTCCTTCCATGAACCGCCCCCCTCACCCGGCCGCACTGCCATTGAAATAAGCCTGGTCGCGCGACCGCACTGGCAGGCTCCTAATCTTAATCCTAATCGTAATCTTGCTCGGTTCTTTGCCACTTTGAGATTAAGAGTAAGATTACGATTAAGAGTGGGAGGAGACCATTCCGGCCTCGCCCCACCGTTTCACGAATTTGGCGACATACGCCCCGTCCACCCCATCAGCGAACGGCGAAAGCTCGCGCTCAGCTTCCAGTTTGAAGCCGGAATGGCCCGCTAAAAATTCCTTCACAACTTCGCCGTTTTCTTCCGGTTCCAGGCTGCACGTACTGTAAACCAGCACGCCGGCTGGTTTGATTTGCAGAGCGCCGTGGTGGAGCAACTCCAACTGTGCCGAGCGGAGCCGATCGATTTCCTCCGGACGAACGCGCCAGCGCAAATCGACACGCCTGCGCATCACGCCGGTGTTGGAGCAAGGAGCATCCACCAGCACACGGTCAAATCGCGGAGGACGGAGGGTGGAGGGTGGATTTGGATCGGCGTGTTTCCCTTCGCTCCGACCCTCTCCCTGGGGGAGAGACCCCGAATTTTGTGCGCCCGTTGCGCCCCTGAACCCGCCAGCCGCCCCCCTCACCCCATCCCTCCCCCCCCTCGAAGGGGGGAGAGGGTGCCCGAAGGGCGGGTGAGGGGGAGTTCGAACGCGATCTGAATCGCCAAAGAGAGGAGGCTCATGGGCAAGGCCGGAGTGCGGGCGAGCCAGATTTGGGACTTCGTCACCAGGCGCCGCCATCTCCACACAGGAAACACCCAGCCGCGCGCAATTGTCGCGCAGCAATCGCAGACGGAAGCTGTCCACATCTTCGGCCACGAGTTGTCCGCGGTTGTGCATGAGTTGGGCGATGTAGGTTGTCTTGCCGCCGGGCGCGGCGCAAAGGTCGAGGATGGTCTCGCCGGTTTGCGGATCCAGTTCACGAACCGGCAGCAGGGTGCTCGGGTCCTGAACATAGAAGAGTCCCTTTTGAAAACTTGGCAGACTGGTCAGCGGGGGATGCGACTTCAGTTCAAAGACCAGATTCTCCTCCAGCCAGTCGCGCTGAACGAAGTCGTATTCCACGTCTTCATGACGCCACTGTTCGAGCAGTTTTCCTGCATCGGTGCGGAGTGTGTTCACGCGGGCAAACGTTTCCGGCGGCGTGTTGTTCCATTCGAGCAAGTGGCGCAGCTTGTCAGCGCCCCGGCGTTTCTGCCAACGTTCGCAGAGCCAGTCGGGGTGTGAGTAGCCGAGGCCCGGCTGATTTGCTTTCAACTCGTCGAGCAGCTTTCTGGTCTCCTCGCGTTCGCGGGCATAACCGCGCAGGAGGGCGTTGATGAAACCGGACTGCAGGCCGCAGCCGAGTTGTCTGGCCAGCTCGACGGTTTCGTTCACCGCCGCGTGGTCGGGGACGCGGTGGAGCCAGAACATTTGATAAAGCCCGAGCCGAAGCAGAATTTGCAGCGTCGCCTTCTGGACGCGGCCTTCGGCCTTGCGCGCGATGAGCCAGTCGAGCGTTCTTTGCCGGCGGACGACGCCATAGACGAGTTCCTGGCAGAGGCTGCGATCGGCGGGCGAGAGGGATGGCAAGCCGGCTTCCAGCAGGTTTTCCACGTAATCGGCGGCTTTCTCGCGTTGCTGGAGAACGCGCGCGGCAATTTCTCTTGGTTTTTGAATGCGCACTGCCTAATAATGACATCCGTTTCATTGCGAGCGAGTTTTTTGAAGAATTATGAAAGAAGAGTTGGAGAAACTGGTTGCCGCCGGCAAGATCAGCCGTCAACATGTTGAACCGTTGTTGCAACTGGTGCAAAGCGGCTACGCCATGCACCGAAGCTGGGGCTTCGGCAAAATCAAGGCAGTGGACACGGTTTTCGCGCGGCTGACCATTGACTTCCCAAACAAGCCGGGGCATTCGATGGACCTGGGCTTCGCTTCGGAGTCGCTCAAAGCCATACCCAGCGACCACATTCTGGCGCGCAAGGCGTCGGACCTCCAATCGCTGCGCCAGATGGCGGCGTTGCACCACCTCGATCTCATCAAGCTCGTGCTCCAGAGCTTCGGCGGCAAGGCGACGCTGGAGCAGATCCAGCAGGTGCTCGTGCCGGACGTCATCGCAGACGACTGGAAGAAATGGTGGGAGGTGGCCAAGCATGAGCTGAAAAAGGACGGCCATTTTCTCGTGCCCGCGAAAAAGTCCGACCCGATTGTTTATCAGACGAAGGAGATTTCGTTGCAGGAGCGTTTGATTGGCGATTTCCGCTCGGCCAAAGGTCTGAAAGCGCGGCTCAGTGTGGCCAACGAACTGTTGAAAAACCTGTCCGATCTGACGGATAAGAACACGGCCGTCACAGAAGCGATCAACATGCTGAACGTCGAAATCGTCAGCCACCAGCGCACGCTGCCGGCGCTGGCGCTCGAAGCGATTTTCGTTCGCGACGAACTCCGCCTGGCAGCCGGGGCGCCCGGCGCTGAAGCCGAGCTGACTCCCATCGCGGTCTGGTCGCAGAATCTGAAATTGGGCCAGTTGCTGGAGCAAGTGCCGGCGGCCAAGCACAAACACGCGTTGCAGTCGTTCAAGGACTCCAATCCGGAGCATTGGCACGAGGCGCTGCTCGGCATCATCAACACCGTTTCAGCCAAGCTTTGCACCGAGTTTGCCCATCTGTTGATTCACGAAGGGAAACAGGCGCCACTCAAGGAAATGCTCGCCCGCGTTATCAGCCAGCATACGGCCGGCAGCGAATTGCTGCTCTGGCTGGCCAAGGAGCGATCCGACGCGTTTGCCGACATTTTGGGTCCCGAAGTTTTCCGCGCCATGCTCACGGCGATGGAACGCGACCAGTTCAACGAGAAAAAATCGAACAAACTGCGCGACTACATCCTCGACGACCAGGAGCTGATCGTGGAATTGATCGAGTCCGCCGATCTCGAGGTCATCAAGGACCTCACGCGCGCGCTGCAGCTTTCGCCCTGCTTCGACGACATGGACAAACGGTCGCTTCTCGCGCGCATCGTGAAGAGCTATCCGGCGGCGCAAGCGCTGATTTCCGGCGAGCAGAGCAAGCAGGATTCCTCGCTCGTCGTTTCCTGGGAAAGCCTCGAACGCCGCAAGGCCGAATACGACGAACTGGTGCACAAAAAGATTCCGGCCAACTCCAGGGAAATCGCCGTCGCCCGCGGCTACGGCGATCTGCGCGAGAACCACGAATACAAGTCGGCCAAGGAGATGCAAAAACTGCTCATGCGCCGGAAGGGCGAGTTGGAGTCGCAACTCGTCCGCGCGCGCGGCACGGACTTTGCCAACGCGGCCACCGACACGGTCGGCATTGGCACACGCGTGAAGGTGACCGAGTCCGGCACGCAACACACGGAAACGTTCACGATTCTTGGCGCATGGGATTCCGAACCGGAAAAGGGCATTGTCACGTATCTCACGCCCATCGCCCAATCACTGCTCAACCGCAAAGTGGGCGAGGAAGTCGAGTTCGAGCTTGCCGGCGCGAAGAAACATTTCCGCATCGAGGCGATCGAAGCTTACAAGACGGCGTGAAAGTTGAATCGTTAAATCGTTGAATCGTTGGATAAGTTGCAGCGGCCTCGCGCGTCGTTTTAGCGATTTAACGGTTTAACGATTCAACGTTGCAACGCTTCAACGGTCTTTCACTCCCGCTGCCTTGGCCATTTCTTCAACGAAGTCCTCCACCTTCCATTCATTGCCGGTGAAAACCTTTTGCACGCGGCCTTGCGCGTCCACCACCACGGTGCGCAGGTTGTGGTTGAAGATGGCCCCTTCGCGCGGGAACATCAGGCCGAACTGCTCGGTGATCGCGTCGATGTCGATCAGCGCGCCGGTCGCAAAATTCCAATGGCTCGTGTCGCGTTCGTATCTCTTCGCGTAGTTCTTCAGCGTTGCGGGTGCGTCGAATTCCGGGTCGAATGAGATGGATAGCAGGTGCCAGTTCTTCGGCCCATTCGGCATCGCCAGGAGCTTTTTGCAGGCGTCGGAAAAGTTGATCGACATGCGCGGACAGAAATTCGGCAACGGGCAGCGCGTGTAAATGAACGTCAACCCCAGCGCCTGGCCTTTGAACTGCCCGAGATGAATCGCCTGGCCGAGTTCGTTGGTGAATGGATAATCCGGCATCGCGTCGCCGATGTTCAACGGGTCCACGAAGCGCACGCGGCGGAACGTCTCGCGCGGCGGCGGTTCAACCACGTTCGTTGCGCCGGTTTTTGTGATTTGATCAATCCATCCCTCCTGATCCGTGACGAGCAGGCGGAAGGAAACTTCGTCGCCCGGCTTAAGGCCCGCGAGTTCGTTGGTGATCCTCGCCTCGAACGGCATGGTCATCGCCGCCATATAATTCGGGATCTCCTCGTGTTTGATGACGATCGTAACAAGGCCGCCGACCACTGACGCTACGGTCAGCGCTGTCAGAACCATTCGCATAGTCGCAGGACCCATTTGAACGATTGGACAACCGCTTGGCAAGACTGCACAAAAATTTGTGTCGCTACCGAGGCAAGGAGGTGGAACCCCTGAGAGCGCCTCTGTTCCGCGTCGGCGGCTACAGTTCATCTTGAAGGCAAATCTTTGACATGCCGCGCCCAGACTTTATCCTGCCGCCATGTATGTGATTAAAGTGCCGCTCGGGGTGCGGAGCTACACGATTTCGATAGGCAACAAGCTGCTCGCGCGGCTCGGGCAGGAATGCAAGCGGCTTTATCTGGGTCAGCATTGCGCCGTGATTACCGACCGCAACGTCGCGGCGCGCTACGGCGAAGTGGCGGTGGAGTCGCTCAAAGCGTGCGGCTTCGAGCCGACCCTGATCACTGTTCCTGCCGGCGAAACAGCCAAAAGCCTGAAGCTGGTCGCTTCGTGTTACGATCAGCTCGCCGAGCACCGGATTGAACGAAAGTCGTTCGTGGTCGCGCTCGGCGGCGGCGTGGTCGGTGACCTCGCCGGCTTCGTGGCCGCAACTTATTCGCGCGGCATTGATTTTGTCCAAGTCCCGACAACGCTGTTGGCGCAGGTGGACAGTTCGGTCGGCGGCAAAGTCGGGATCAATTTGAAAGCGGGCAAGAACCTGGTTGGCGCTTTCTATCAACCGCGCTTTGTGCTTTGCGATCTCGACACGCTGGAGACGTTGCCGGTGCGCGAGTATCGCGCGGGTCTGGCTGAGATTATCAAATACGGCATCATTCACGACGTGGAACTGTTCAAGCGGCTAGAACAGGCCATGCCCAAACTCCTCCAGCGCGACCCCGATACGCTCTCGTCCGTCGTGGCGCGCTGTTGTCAGATCAAGGCCGGCGTTGTGGGACAGGACGAGACCGAGAGCGGCCTGCGCGCGATCCTGAACTTCGGCCACACCATCGGCCACGCGCTTGAAGCGGTCTCCGGCTACGGCAAACTGCTGCACGGCGAAGCCATTGCCATCGGCCAGGTGTTGGCGGCGAGGCTTTCCGCGGAACTGCTCGGATTTCCGGCGCGCGATGTCGAGCGGGTCGCCGCTGTTTTTGAGAAGGCGGGCCTGCCGACGCACCTCAAGTTGAATCTCGCGCAGCGCGAGAAACTGTTTGAAGCGATGCGGCACGACAAAAAGGTGAGTGAAGGCGCCATCAGGTTCGTGCTCGTGAACAAAATTGGCCAGGTCTCCTTCGGACAACCGGTGCCGCTGGACCTCGTCGAGAAAGTTCTGGCCGCGCCCCCGGTTCAAACCGCGGGCACAGAGCAATCCGCGGGCGCCAACGCCGCCCATTCCGTACTCCGCACTCCGCACTCCGCGTTCTAGTGTCATGTCACAGAAACACCCATACAGCAGCGCCCCTCACCCTGCCCTCTCCCCATCGGATGGGGAGAGGGTGGCCGAAGGCCGGGTGAGGGGAAAACGGAACGTTCACATTGTTTCCAGCTTGTTCGGCGTCATTGTAAAGAAGCGTTAGGGACACCACACTAGCATGGCCGCCGTCAGTGAAACGATCGTGCGCGAATATTTCGAGCTGCACGGGTTCTTCGTTCGGCAACAGCGCAAATACATCGCGCCAACGCGCCGCGAGGACGAAGAGATCGATTTCTTCGTGCTCAACCCGCGTCACGTTGCGGCCGGCCAGCCGCTTCCGTTCGTGCTGACTTCCGAGGATCTGCATGGCTCAAAACCATACGGCCCTTCGGGTGATCCGCGGACTTCTGGGGAAGTGCCAACGCGGTTCGCACCGCGAGCGTCACCTTCCCCCCCACCCCCTCCCCCTCCCCCCCCCCGGGGGGGGGGGGGGCCCGGGGGCGGGGGCCGTTCGACACAGCGACTTGGACCCTTTCCGAAATTGTCGAACCTCGCGAGTCCACCGGCAGCGCCGGAGGTTTCCCATGACAATGAGCCGCGACGGATCATTCCGCCTTGCGAACGGGGACGGGGGCGGGTTTGCCCTTCAGGACAGGTCGTACGCCGTTTGTAGCGGAAGCGCCCGGTCTGGTTTCCCGAAGGAAGTTCTCGAGGATGGCCAGGTAACCATCGAGCGCTCCGCTGTCGTCGTCTCCAAGGTCGCGTTTGAGCCCCTTCAGTTGGTCCGCCGCTGACTTCGCCTCCGCGCGGAGGTCGTTCACGGTCAGTTTGCCGTTCAACAGGCCATCGACCATTTCGTTGAACTTGTGGTTCGCTTCGGGCCCGGCGTCGGCGAGAAACTGCGCTTGGATTTGTTTTATGAAATTCGTGTTCGCGCCAAGTTGCCGGAGTGGCGTGGAAAGATTGACAACACCGTTGGTTGGCGCAACGGCCGGCGCATTCCGTTGGCTGTCTGCCGTCAACGGCCCGCGCGTGACATTCGTCGCCGGACTTTCTCCAAGAGTGACGAGGGCCACTTTGCCGCGCGGCAGGCGCACAGTCCGGAGCACATCGCTGCGCAAAACCAGCGAGTTCGTATCGAGCGATAGCACCTTCCCGCGGTAACGATCCCCGTTTCGCATCTCCACCTGATCGGCGCTGAGCCAGACATTCAGGAAGGACAACGCAACGGCAGCGCAACACAGGGAAATCCTTTTGACACCAGCGCGGGCGACTGCCCCGATTGGGCTGGGCGTCGGTCCGCCAAAAGCCACCCGCGGTGCGATGCAACTCGCTCGCGGGCACTGACGGCCGCTGGGGTGTCGGTGGGATAACATCGCGTCGTTCGCTGAGAGAGTCTTCTTCATGACAAGCCAACAATACCTCTTATCACCAACAGCCGCAAAAAGGAGTTAGCTCCGGACCTGGTCCTCCGGCCGCTCGCCATGCGGCGCCATCTTACTGGTTCATGGTTGGTGAGCAGGAGTCGAATTTGCCCTCCCGGAATCGGCTGGACAAACGAGCGGCAACCACAAGGCTTAACACACGATGAAAATCGCCATCGGCTCGGACCACGCCGGATTTGATTACAAGGAAAACATCAAAGCTCTCCTGAATGAATTAGGGCACGAGGTTCGGGATTTTGGCACGTTCAGCAGCGAGCCGGTGGATTATCCGGTGTTCATCCGCCCGGTGGCCGAAGCCGTGGGGCACGGAGAATTTGATCGAGGCATTGTGCTTGGCGGTTCGGGCAACGGGGAGGCGATGGTGGCCAACAAAGTCAAAGGCGTCCGCTGCGCGCTTTGCTGGAACCTCAACACTGCCCGCTGGGCGCGCGAGCACAACGACGCGAACGTGCTCGCGCTGGGCCAGCGTACGATTTCGCCGGAGCTGGCGTTGGAGATCGTCAAGGTGTGGCTGAGCACGCCGTTTGCCGGCGGACGGCATCTCAACCGGGTTCGACAAATCGAAAGGTCCGATTAGATGCAGGTTTGGCCACACCGACGGTCGGCAGTTTCGCTCTGCGGTTACGCCGCTTGCCGGTCCTGAATTTTCCGAAAAAAAGTTTGTTAGAACTGCCGCGGGGCCGCGAGTTAGTCAGTAAATGAACTCGACATCGCCTGCCGGTGTTTCGCTCCTGGTTTTCCTCTTTGTGGCGGACGCGACGTGTGCACAGCCCATCCCCAATCGCACCCTCCCAAAATTGGAACCGCCGAAAACCGTTCTTGAGTTTCAGGTCAATCCGACCCCGCAGGAGCTTTTCCGCGCCCGTGTCTTTGAGGAACCGCTGGTCGTGGTCGGCGGCGAGCCGACTCCGGCCGAAAATGCCGCTTTGGCAGTCGCTCTGACTTCCTATTCGAGACGCAACAGCTCGGATGATTTCGCGAGCCTGACCCGCTTTCTGCAACAGCACCCGCAATCGCCCTGGCGAGCGGCGCTCCTGACGGACCTGGGTCTGGAATATTACAACACGGCGCACTACTCGCTCGCGCTGGACGCATGGGCCGAGGCTTGGGCCCTCGCCAAGGATGCGACCGAACCAAAAGGCAAAGCCATCGCGGACCGCGCCGCAGGGGAACTCGCTTACATGTATGCTCGGCTTGGGCGAATGGCTGAACTGGACCGACTTCTTAAATCGGTCGAAGGCCGCGTATTCACCGGACCGGCGACGGAGAGAATTTCCGGCGCCCGGCAGGGTCTCTCAAATATGAAGGACCGGCCGGAGATCGCCTTCCGCTGCGGCCCCCTCGCGCTGCACCGGATCAAGCTGTCGCTCAATCCCAAAGACGGCGGAGACGCGGCGATTTACAAATCCGCTTCGACGCAGAAAGGTTTTTCACTGCCGCAGGTGGCGGAACTCTCGAAACAGATTGGCCTCAATTACCAAATGGCCTTCCGCGAGAAAGGCGCGGCGTTTGTCGTCCCGTCCGTTGTCCACTGGAAAGTCGGCCACTATGCAGCGATGATCCGGCAGGATGGCGACCGCTTTCTCCTTCAGGACCCGACTTTCCAGAACGATGTCTGGGCGACAAAAGAAGCGCTTGAAGCGGAAACCAGCGGCTATTTTGTCGTCCGTCCGGGAGCACTGCCCCGTGGTTGGCGTGCAGTCGAAGCGAAGGAAGGCGGCGCGATCTGGGGCAAAGGCAACACGTGCTGCAACGATCCAAAGCCGCATGCGCCGTGCGATCCCAAATCGCCGGGGGCCAATTCGTGCGACCAGAAACCCAATTGCAAAGGCATGGCCGTCTCAAGCGTTCACTTGATGCTGGTCAGCTTGACTCTTACAGACGAGCCCGTCGGCTATACGCCGCCGCTGGGTCCCGCCGTGGATTTCACCGTGCGCTACAATCAGCGCGACGCGTTTCAACCCTCCACCTTTACTTACTCCAACTTCGGCCCCAAGTGGACCTTCGACTGGCTCTCTTACATCACGGACAATCCTTTGAGCCCTTCTGCCGACGTCAACTATTACGTCATGGGCGGCGGCACACGGACCTTTACCGGCTTTAATCCCGCCACGCAGACGTTCGCTTACCAACAGCTTGATCAGACCCGCCTGACCCGCACCTCGGCCACGAGCTACGAAATGATTTCGCGGGACGGCTCCAGGAAAATTTTCAGCCAGTCCGACGGCGCGACTGGCACGTCGCGCAAAATTTTTCTCACGCAAATGATTGATCCGTTCGGCAACGCTGTTTCGATCGTTTACGATGCCAACTTTCGGGTGGTCGCCCTGACCGATGCCATCGGCCAGGTCACGACGATTTTCTACGAAAACCCGAGCGATTTCTACAAAATCACGAAGGTGACCGATCCGTTCGGACGCTTCGCCACTTTCGATTACGATCCCACGGGACGGCTGATCAAGATCACCGATGTCATCGGCCTCACCTCTCAGTTCGTTTACGAGGGTTCCAGCGATTTCGTCAACGCGCTCATCACGCCTTACGGCACCAGCACCTTCATCCGGGGCGAAAACGGCAACACGCGCTGGCTGGAGACGGTCTATCCCGACGGTGACCGGGACCGCGTCGAATACAATCAATCCACCGCGCTCGGCATCGCCGCGTCCGTCCCCGCCAATCAGCTTCCCAGCGGGATGAACACAATGAATGATTACCTCTATTACCGAAACACGTACTACTGGAGCAAAAACGCTTATGCCAGCACGTATCCTGATTACACCCAGGCGAAGATTTATCATTGGTTACACACCACCGATCTGGTCTCCACCGCCGGCATACTGGAGAGCGTGAAGGAACCGCTCGAGGGCCGGATCTGGTACGACTACGCCGGTCAGACTCTGCCCCATGTCGCCAGCAACACTGACAGGCCGGCGCACGTGGGCCGCATGCTGGATGATGGCACGACACAGCTTCGCACCTTCGAGTACGACGATTTCGGACACGTCACTAAAATGATCGATCCCGTCGGGCGCGCGTTCTCCTACACATACGCGAGCAACGGCATTGACCTGTTGGAAGTGCGGCAGACGCGGGCGGGGAACAACGAACTGCTTTCCCAGATGACTTACAATGGGCAACACCGGCGTTTGACTTCCAAAGACCCTGCCGGACAGACCACCACTTACACCTACAACGCGCGTGGCGATCTCTTGACGCAGACAAATCCGAAAGGCGAGACGACCACTTACACCTACGATACCAACGGCTATCTCACGATGGTTGACCATGCATTGCCGGGCACGGACGATTCCAGCAGGTTTACGTACGACGCCTTTGGCCGCGTGCATACCCAAACCGATTCGGACGGCTATACCGTGACCATTGATCGCGACGCGCTGGATCGACCGATCAAAATTACCTACCCCGATGGCTCGTTCGAACAGTTCACTTACAACCGTCTGGATGAAGTCGCCCGGCGAGACCGCGCGGGGAGGGTGACTACCTACGAATATGATTCAATTCGACAACTGACCAGTCAGACCGATCCGCTGGGCCGGTCAATACTTTACCAATGGTGCAAGTGCGGTGACGCCAAGACACTCACTGATCCCATGGGTCGCACAACCACCTGGCATCATGATGTGCAAGGACGAGTTGTGAACAAGGAGTACGCGGATGGCTCGAAAATATCCTACCTCTACGAGAGTACCACCGGCCGCCTGCGTCAGCGGATCGATGAAAAACTCCAGATTAAGCAATACAGCTACAACCGTGACGACACCATCAGCGCGATAAGCTATCTCAACGCTGCCGTTCCTACCAGCGCGGTGCGGTTCACCTACGATCCCAACTACCAGAGACTCACTTCGATGACGGACGGCGTGGGCACGACGTCGTATCGCTACTATCCGGTGACTGCGAACGCTACCTTGGGAGCCAACAAACTTGCGGAGGTGAGCGGGCCGTTGCCCAACGAGTTCGTGACCTACAACTACGACGAATTGGGCCGGGCGGTTTCGCGCGCGATCAACGGTGTGGCGCAGACGCTGACATTTGACGCAATTGGTCGGATCACCAGTTTTTCCAACGCGCTGGGAACGTTTGGTTACACCTATGACGGCAGCACCCGAAGGCCGCTTTCAAAAGCCTTTCCGAACGATCTGACCACCGCATTCCATTATCTCGACAATTCGGGCGACCGGCTGCTCGATCGCATCACTCACTCAATGCCAGGCGGGACAGTTTCCGAGTTTACGTATGGGCGCGATGTGCGCGCGAGGCAAATCACGAGCTGGTCACAACTAGCCGGCACGCAAGTTCCGAACATTTACGCTTTCACCTATGACGCGGCCAATCAACTTCTCTCGGCCACGGTGTCGAGCAACGCCAGCGTCGTGAAAACTTTTGCCTACAACTACGATCTTTCCGGCAACCGTGTGCTGGAGCAAATTGACGGCACTCCTCAGGCGGCAACCTATAATGCGCTGAACCAATTGACTTCGTCAGGTGCGGATTCAAATTCGCCCGCTGCTTACGAGTGGGATGCAGCAGACCGGCTTACCGTCATCAGTTCGGGCAGCCAGCGCACTGAATTCAGCTATGATGGTCTGGGCCACCGACTAGGAATTCGGGATGTAGCCAACGGGATTGAGATAAATAACCGGTGGTTTGTTTGGTGTGGCGAAAGGATTTGCGAAGAACGGTCGTCAGGCGGCTCTGTGAACAAGCGGTTTTTCGACCAGGGCATGAAGGTGGAAACCGGTGCCAATGCCGGCATTTATTTCTATACCAAAGATCATCTGGATTCCGTCCGGGAATTGGTTGATGCGGCGGGAGCTGTCCGAGCGCGATATGACTATGATTGCTATGGGCGGAGAACCCGCAGCGCGGGTGATCAGGACAGCGATTTTGGTTTCACGGGCCACTACTTCCACGCACCAACGGGTTCCTATTTGACGCGATTCCGCGAGTATAATCCCCAGATCGGACGATGGCTATCCAGAGATCCGATTACCCACGCTGAGCATCAGACAATGGGAGGTAATCTTTACCAATATGTCTATAATTCACCGATCAATCGGGTGGACGTTTACGGACTTGAAGGGGAGGAACGCCGTCCCGTGTCTGCTGCGCCGGGTGGCGTTCCTGTGGGATCAATGGAACCTGTAGAGATCGACCCGCCGCCGCCGAGGCCTTTTAATCCGAAACCTCGTCCCATCCCTGCCTGCCGCGGTAGCGGCCCTGTTGGATCGTTCGAGCCGGTGAACCTGCCCCCTCCACCGCCACTCCATTTCGATCCCAAACCACGCCCCGTGCCTGCTTACTCTCCGGATCTCGGCCCTGTTGGATCGTTCGAGCCGGTGACCCTACCTCCTCCACCGCCACTCGATTTTGATCCATAACCCCCGGCCTATGTCTGCTTACGTCGAACCGTAAATGGAGTGGAACTGATTTCAGCAACCTTTTCCAACTGCTTGACATGAAACCCGGTTCAATCTTGTTAATCTGCTTTGCAATGCGGCTCTTGAGCCCGGCACAGGCGCAGGTAAAATATTCCTATGATGCCAACGGGAATCTCGCTGTTCGGGCATTAGAAGATGCTCTGCCGCCTCAGATTATCGGGCAGCCGCAACTCCAAATCGTCGCTCCGGACGAACTCGCCTCGTTCATCGTCGTATTGGCGGACACTCGCGGGGCGAATTATCAATGGCGATTCAATGGGACTGACATACCAAGTGCAACCGCCGACACGTTGTTCCTCGGAAACGTGAGCGCGTCCAACGAAGGTTCGTACTCAGTCGTCATCACCAATATTTCCGGCAGTGTGACCAGCGCGCCCGCGATGCTGTGGATTGACAGTGACCGCGACGGCCTGCCGGACTCCTGGGAACTGTCTTACTTCGGCAACCTGACCAGCCAGCGCGGCGGCGGCGACGCGGACAGCGACGGCGTCTCGAACCTCAACGAGTTTCTGCAAGGTACGAATCCGACTAACAGCGCCTTACGGAATCTTCGGTTGACCATCCTCACCGACGGAGGAGGCTCGGTGGCCGCCGTGCCGACCAAGCTCAGTTACAATTCAGGAGAAACCGTGACGCTCACCGCGACGCCTTATCCGCCGAACTCGTTCCACGCATGGACCGGCGATACGAACACGCAGAGCAACCCGATCGCTCTGTTGATGGATACAAACAAGACGGTGCAGGCGCGATTTATCAGCGCGGCGCCTCCGCCAGGAATGGTGGCATGGTGGCGGGCGGAGAGCAATGCCCTGGATACGGTGGGCACGAACAACGGCGTCCTGATAAATGGCGCAACGTTTTCGACGGGCAAAGTCGGCCTGGCTTTTTCGATGGATGGCGTGAGCCAGTCCGTTGAAATCGCGGATGCGCCGGCGCTGCATCCCGCGTCGCTCACCATCGAAGGCTGGGTCCAATTCTCCGCCGCCGATGGCGTGCGAGTCTTCTTCGCCAAGCCTCTGGGTTCCGGTCCTCTCGACTCCTTTACGGTCTGGCTGGACAACGGAAATCTCCGGGCAGTAATGAGCGATGCCTCAGGGTTCGGCCCATTCCTCGGCATTCCGTTCTCCCCGGCCATCGGCCGATGGTATCATATCGCTTTCACTTTCGACGACGCGACCAAACAGGAATCGCTCTACCTTGATGCCGTCCGCGTCGCGAGCGCAAACGCCGGCCGATCTATTGGCTATGATTCTCACCCGGTCCTTCTCGGGCGCGAGATTGAAAACGGCAGCTCGAACTTTTTCTTCGCGGGCAACATTGACGAGGCGGCGTTCTACAACCGGGCGCTCACCACGGCTGAAATCGCATCCATCTATGTCGCCGATGTTGTTGGCAAGAATCCGGCGCAACCGACTATCACATCTCCTTCGCAGTTTCCTGATGCGACGGCCGGCATCGGCTACACGCAGCAGGTAACGACCGTGCTGGGCACACCGCCGATCAGTTTCTCGGTTTCCGGAGGCGGGCTGCCAGCAGGCCTGACGCTTTCTTCGACTGGGATCATCAGCGGCATTCCCGCGAGCGCGGGCAGCAACACGTTCGCGGTGGTGGCCATGGACGCAGCGGGGTTATCATCCGCAGAATTGGTTTGCGGATTGAATGTGACGCCAGCGCTTGTTCCGGCAACTCCCGGCGGATTGGTCGCCTGGTGGCGGGCGGAAAACAACGCGCAGGACTATATCGGCACGCATGATGGAGCGCTATCCAACGGCGTAACCTACGCTGTTGGAAAAGTTGGGCAGGCGTTTAGCTTCGATGGCTCGGACGATTACTTCATCGCATCGGACGCCGGCCTCCCCTCGGGTAATGCGCCGCGCACCGTCGAGTTTTGGATGAGGTACGAAACGGGCGCTTCGGGAAATCATCCGCCCTTCGTTTATGGCGGCCAATCTGCCCCGAGCAGTTTCTACGTCATTGTCGTCGGCAACAGACTTTACATCGGAAATTTTGGCGGCGGCGATACACCCGGGTCAATCACTGCCACTGATGGCGACTGGCATCACATTGCCCTCACGCATGACGGCAGCACGACGCGGATGTACGTGGACGGCCAGTTGGATGCGGCGGTCAATCGCACCTACGCTACAGTGCTAAGCGGGGGCTTTTACGTGGGCGCGGCGCTCGGCCCGTTTCCTGACCGTTTCAAAGGTCAGGTGGATGAATTGGCCGTTTATGACCGCGCGCTTTCGCAGCCTGAGATTGCCGCAATTTACAACGCCGGCGTTGCTGGAAAGAAAACATCCGGTCCATACATCGACGCGCCCCCGGCGTTGCCGGACGGAATTGTCGGACAAAATTATTCGCAAACCTTCAGTTCGATCCTTGCCACGGCGCCGGTGTCGTATTTAGTCACGGCAGGCACACTGCCTTCTGGTCTGGCACTCAGCTCCGGCGGTGTGTTGAGCGGAACGCTGTCTAATGCTGGCAGCTACAACTTCGTCGTGCGGGCCACCGATGGAACCAGTTCAACTGGCGAGCAACTCTTCACAGTTCAGGTTTTTGCGCCGATTCCTCCGGCGAGTGGCCTGGTCGCCTGGTGGCGCGCGGAAAACAACACGCAAGATCAGATAGGCATCCATCACGGCGCGTTGTCAAATGGAGTCACCTTTGCCGTCGGAAAAGTTGGGCAGGCGTTCAGCTTCGATGGCTCTGACGATTATTTCGTCGCACCGGACACGGGGCTGCCGTCGGGCAATGCGGCGCGCAGCGTGGAATTTTGGATGAAGTACGAGCCGGGCGCATCCGGAAATCAAATACCGGTCGCCTACGGCGGCGTGTCTGCCAGCAGCACTTTCTACGTGGTTATGATTGGCAATCGCCTTTACATCGGGAGGATTGGTGGCGGAGACACGCCCGGTTCCACGATTGCAACCGATGGAAACTGGCACCACGTGGCGCTCACTCACGACGGTTTCATGACACGAATGTACGTGGACGGCCAATTGGACGCCACGGTGAGTCGCAGCTATTCCACTCTCCTAAACGGCTCATTTTATATGGGAGCTGTCCCTGGAACCCCAGACCGATTCAGGGGTCAGGTGGATGAACTGGCTGTTTATGATGTGGCCCTTTCGCAGATTGAAATTGCAGCGATCTTCAGCGCCGGCGCTGCCGGAAAGAAAACGTCCGGTCCCTACATCAACACGCCGGCCGTGTTGCCAGACGCCGTCGTGGGGCAAAACTATTCGCAAACCTTGACTTCGATTTTTGCGACGTCGCCGGTCTCGTATTTAGTCGTGACGGGAAGCCCGCCTCCGGGTTTGGCGCTCAGTTCAGCCGGCGTGTTAAGCGGAACGCCGACTACGTCGGGCAGCTTGAGCTTCACAGTCCGCGCGACGGACGCCGCCGGTCTGGCGACTGACCAAACGTTCACCCTCCAGGTTTGGCCGCGCGTTTCTCCACCCGCAGGCATGGTTGGTTGGTGGCGCGCCGAAAACAACGCTCTCGATTCAGCCGGGTCCAATGATGGCTTTTTGGTGAACGGGACCAGTTTCGCGGCCGGCAAAGTGGGCCAGGCTTTTTCGTTCGATGGTTTGGACGACGCCGTGGAGATCGAGGATGCGCCGTCGCTGCGTCCGGCTTCGGTAACATTGGAAGCTTGGGTAATGTTTCTTTTCTCAGGCGGTGTTCAGCATGTTTTTGCGAAGGCAGTTGGCGATGGCGGCGCTGACTCGTACGTGCTGTGGCTCGAAAACGGCAATCTCCGGGGCATGATCTGCGATGTCGGCGGCGGCAACAATTTTCTCAGCGTTCCCTTCTCGCCGGTGCAGGGGCGATGGTATCACGTCGCGTTCACATTCGACGACATTACCAAGCAGCAGTTGCTTTATCTCGACGGCTCGACGGTGGCCACCAGCGCTTCGTATCGGTCGATTGGTTACGATGCTCACCCGCTTCTGCTGGGGGCGGACATCGAAAACGGCAACCAGAGTCTGTTGCTACAGGGCCGCATCGATGAAGCTGCTATCTACAACCGCGCCTTGAGCGCAGGAGAAATCGCATTGATTTACAACGCCGGCGCCGCCGGCAAAACGACCGTTGGTCCTTACCTTGACACTCCACCACTGCTGCCGGACGGCGGCGTTGGCCAGGGCTATACTCAGGCGCTGAGTTCGGTTCGTGGGACAATGCCGGTGAGTTATTCGCTGGTTGGAGGCGCGTTGCCTTCCGGCATCTCGCTGAATTCTGCCGGTGTGCTGAGCGGAATCCCCGCGAACGAGGGCGCCTTCCATTTTGTCGTCCGCGTTACCGACGCTGCTGGTTCCTTCGGAGATCAGGCCTTCACGCTCCAAATTGATGCGCCGGTTGACGCGCCTGCGGGGATCGTAAGTTTGTGGCGTGCTGAGAGCAATGCTCTTGATTCGGTCGGTGCCAATCATGGTTTTCTCACCAATGGCGCCTCGTTCGCATTGGGTCAGGTAGGTTCAGCTTTCTCGCTCGATGGCGTGAACGATTACATCCAAATCGCGGATTCTCCGTCGCTGCGCCCCGCCTCGATCACCTTGGAAGGCTGGTTCCTCTTTAGCGCTGCTAATGGCATTCGAGTCCTGTGCGCCAAGCCTCTTGGACCAGGCTTCCTCGATTCCTACGGTATCTGGCTGGAAAACGGCGTTCTCAAAGCCGCAGTCTGCGACACCGGAGGATTTGGGCCTATTCTCAGCTATCCTTTCTCGCCCGCGCTTGGCTGGTATCATATCGCCTACACCTTCGATGACGCTTCCAAAGAGCACGTTCTCTATGTGGACCGAGTAACAGTCGCCATCGGCGTCGCCGACCGCTCGATCGCCTATGATGCAAAACCTCTGCTTCTCGGAGCCGATATCGAAAATGGGAATCGCGCTTATTTCTTCTCTGGCCGCATTGACGAGGTCTCGCTCTACAACCGGGCGTTGACCGCAGCGGAGATTACTTCCGTTTACAACGCCGGCCCGGGCGGCAAGAGCCTTGTCCCCACGCTTCCGCCTCTGATCCTGCGCCCATCTCTTCAGGGCGGAGTGTTGATGATCTCCTTCGACGCTCGCATCGGCAAAACGTACACGGTACAATCAGTGCCGGCGCTCACGACGAGTGCCTGGCCTGATCTAACCAATATTACCGCCGTGAGCACGAATGTGGTTTTCTCCGACTTCATCACGAACCCGCAGCAACGCTTCTACCGCGTGAAGACGGCGGGGAATTGACCTCTTATGAAGAACGGAAGCTGCCTCCTGTTCTCAATTGGGCCGTCTTAACGCTTTGATCGGCACATACAACGTGGTGCCGAGCAGGCCGGGCTAACACTTAACTCGCCGCCTGTTTCTGAGGCGGTTTCTTGACGAACGTGTGGGTCGGATACCCGTAAAAAACTTCGGCGGCCTCCATCAACGTCTCAGACAGCGTTGGATGCGGATGCACGCACAGCGCGAGGTCCTTTGCGGTCGCGCGCATCTCGACCGCGACCACGCCCTCGGCAATCAACTCGCCCGCGCCGTGCCCGACAATGCCGACCCCCAGGATGCGTTCCGTCTCAGGACCGATGATGAGCTTGGTCAGGCCGTCGGTGCGGTCGAAGCTCAGCGCGCGTCCCGAAGCCGCCCACGGGAATTTGGCAACCTTCACTTCGATTTGCTGCTGCTTCGCCTCGGTTTCGGTCAAGCCACACCAAGCCACCTCGGGATCAGTGAACACGACAGCGGGAATCACGAAATTGTCGCCACCTCTGGATTCGCCGGTGATGACCTCGACGGCGATCCGCGCCTCGCGCGTGGCCTTGTGCGCGAGCAACACGCCGCCCGCGCAATCGCCGATGGCGTAGATGGTGGGCTCGCTGGTCTGTTGCTTCTCGTTGGCCTTGATGAAGCCTTTGTCGTCACGCGTGACCTGCGTGTTCTGCAGGCCGAGATCGTCGCAGTTCGGCACGCGACCTACGGCGACCAGCACGCGATCATAGAACTCCTCGTTCTGCTTTCCATCGGCCTCGACGATGACTTTGATCTGTTTGCCCTTGGTCTCCATCTTGGCGACCTTGGTTTTCAGCCGCACTTCCTTGAACGCCTTTTGAGCGTAAGCCATCACGGGACGGACCAGGTCGGAGTCGACGCCGAGCAGGATGGAATCCAAGGCTTCGACAACGACCACCTTGCTGCCGAGCGCGGCATAGACGGTGCCCAGCTCCATGCCAATGTAGCCGCCGCCCACGACCAGAAGGTTGGCGGGAATCTCTTCCACTTCGAGCGCCTCGCGCGAGGTCATGACGCGTGGGTTGCCGAGATCAAACGCTTTCGGCATGGCTGACTTCGATCCTACGGCAATGATTGCCTGCTCGAAGTGGATCAACTTCTGTCCCTGTTCGGTCTCGACACGCAGCGTGTGCGAATCCTCGAAATGCCCGCGCCCGTTCCAGACCTCCACGCCCCGCAGTTTTGCCAGTTGCGCTACGCCGCCGGAAAGTTTCGCGAGTACGGACTCTTTCCACGCGCGCAGTTTGGCGAGGTCGATCTGAGGCGCGCCGAAGGCGATGCCGCGATGTTCCGACTCCTTCGCGGCGGCAAACATGTGCGTGGCGTGAAGCAGCGCTTTCGACGGGATGCAGCCGCGGTTCAGGCAAACGCCGCCGAGCCGTTTGTCCTGCTCGACCAGGATGACCTTTTTGCCGAGGTCGGCGGCGTAAAACGCGGCGGCGTACCCCCCGGGCCCGGCGCCGACAACGACCATTTCGGTTTTTGTGGGGTCCATGAATTCAAATACGGGGCGATGGGGAGGTGGGGTATTGGGGTGAAGACGCATCAACCCGATCCTCACCGGCGTTGTAGGTCGCATTGCTTTCTTTGATGGCCAGTTGGTCTTCCCACTCCGCGCCGGCTTGGTTTCGCTCCAAACTGTTGACCAGCCTCAACAATCCATTTTCCAGTTTGTAAGCCTCCGCGTTCAAACGCGCAAAATCGAAATCGGAAATCTGCTGGGCTTTGAGGTAAGCGTGCAAGCCTGAAACTGATTCGCCGATCGAGCCAAGCGCGTAGTTCAGAAAATTTAGATACTCACGTAGTGAGCGGCGGCAGTAGCCTTCGGCAATGTTTCGATGCACTGAATCCGCCGAGGCGATCTGCTGTGAAGCGACACGCTTCAGTTCATAGGGGAAAGCGCGGAATACCCGACAAGTTGCGACGTAATACTCTTGAGCGTCACCCCAAACACGCAACTCTTGATACCCGCGGTTTCGATTTCTATAATTCACGTTCATCATGCTACCCATATCCCCAATACCTCATCACCCCAGCTTCACCTCCTCTTCGCTGAACCCCTCCAACGCCTGCACCAAATCCACCGTGAACCGCGCCGCCGCTCCGCCGTCAATCACGCGATGATCGTAGGAGATCGCGATGGGCAGCAGCAACCGTTGTTGGATCTGCTTGTTCTTGACGACCGGTTTCAATGCGCCACGGCCCAGGCCCAGAATGGCGACCTCGGGCAAGTTGATGATCGGCGTGAAATGCCCCCCGCCGATCCCGCCCTGATTCGAGATGGTGAACGTGCCTCCTTTCATTTCGTCCAGAGAAAGTTTCCGCTCGCGCGCTCTGGCGGCCAGCTCTTCGACCTCTTTGGTAAGTTGAAGCAAATTCTTTTTGTCCACGTCACGAAGCACCGGCACGAGCAGTCCCGCGTCCGTGTCCACCGCCACGCCAATGTGATAATAATCTTTGAACACGATCTCCCCGGCCGCTTCATCGAGGCTCGCATTGAAAATCGGATACTGCTTCAGTGTGGCAACGACGGCTTTCAGAACCAACGGAGTCAGCGTCAATCGCGCGCCTTTGGCTTCGTAAGCTGCCTGATATTTTTTGCGCAACTCCATCAAGGCGGTGACGTCCGCCTCGTCAAATTGCGTCACGCGCGGCACCGTCGTCCAGCTCTCGGCCATGCGCTGGCTGATGACCTTGCGGAGTTGCGACACCGGTTTCCTGGAAATCGCTCCCCACTTCGAGAAGTCGATCGGTTCCGGCGGAACGGCATTCGACCTGGCTGGTGTGGACGCTGCGCCCTTGGGTTGCAACGCGAGCTTTTGCAACCTTTGAATGTGCGCGCGCAAGTCGTCCATCACAATGCGGCCGGCGCGTTCGCTGCCGCGCACTCGCGCTAAATCAATCCCCAACTCGACCGCCAGCTTGCGAACCGACGGCGCGGCCGCAACTTCGGCTTCCGCCTTCGCGACATTCTCCTGCTCGTCCTCGACCTCCGCCGGTTTTGCTTTTCTCGGCGCTTCCTCAGCCGCCTTTTCTTTTGCCGGTTTCGCCTCAGTGTCGCCCGCGTCAACTGAAAGGATGATCTGGCCAACAGAAATCTTGTCGCCTTCCTTGACGCGGATTTTCGTCACCGTGCCGGAGACAGTGGCAGGGATCGGCGCGACCGCCTTCTCGTTTTCGAGTTCGATGATTGTCTGGCCTTCTTTGACCGCGTCGCCTTCCTTGACCAACAGGCCGACGACCACGCCGGAATCGGCGCCTTCACCCAGTTTCGGAAGTCTAACGTCCATACAGTTTCTTTAAGGAACGGAAACGCTAAGAGAGCGCATCGACGGTGTCAGCAAGAAAATCCGCCGAGGCTAATCTCGCAACAAGCAGAGATGAAAACTCATTCTATGCAAATCAAAGGTGCCTGAAAGCGCCTACGCTATCCGTGCGAGCGATTTACAGTCAGGGGTTGATTGCCGCAAGTTGCCTTACGGCGACACCACGTTTGATTGCGTCGTGTTTGATAAGCCGGCACTAACAGGGTAGGGCGCGTCACTCCGTGCGCGCCGTTCGGGGAACGGATTCGAGCCTGCGGCGCGCACGGAGTGACGCGCCCTACCTGACATACATCGAAATTTCTTTGTCACGCTACTGGATGGTTAAACCGTCAAACAGGTTCGTGGCCTGGTTCATTCTCTATTCCGATTTCACGATTCAACAGTTCAACGGTTCAACGCATTTGACATAATCACCCGCCCACAGCGGCATATTTTCGAATGCCCCGACCCCAGGCGAACCGCGCCAGACTGTAGGTCGCCGCCACCCAAAACGCCTGGACGCACAGCCCTTGCCACAGCGCCATGCCGGTGGTTTGTCCGAGATAAATGCTCACCGGAAAAAACATCTGATACGGGAACGGCGTGAATTGCAGCGCCCGCGCCAGGACCGGCGGCAAAATGTCCAGCGGAAACAGATGACCGCCGGCGATGTATTCGAAGGCGAACAGAATGAAAATGAACGTGGAAACCTCCAACACCCAAAACGCCAGCAGCGCCATCGTGTAGGACATAAAAAATTGCAGCAGCGCCGTCATGACCGTGGAAACCAGAAACCAGCCGAACGTGCCCCAGTCCGCCGGCAGGACGAAATACTTCCGTTGCAGAAGAATGAACAGTGTCACCGGCACGACAGCGACAACCGTGTAAATCAACCGTCCGGTTCCGAACAAACAGAGCCGGTAACCCAGGTAATCGATCGGCTTCAGCAGGAACTGGCTGATGTTGCCGTCCTTGATGTCGGCGGCAATCTGCCAGTCGTCCTCGTTCACCGCCGTCAGCGCGTCCACAATGGTTACGAGCAGGTAATACGAGGTCATTTGCGCGAGCGTGTAGCCCGCCACTTCGCCGCCCGCCGCCTGGCCGGCGTAAATGGCGCGCCAGAGAAAAATCGTGGCCATCAGCGGAATCAAACCGAACACCGCGCGAAACAGAAAGTTCACCCGATACACGAGCGTGTTCTGAATCCCGATGTTGATGACGTGCCAGTATTTGCGCACGAGGCGAGAGGCTAGAGGTAATGGGCGAGAGGCAACAGTCCAAAAAGGTTCTTTGCCCGCTGCCAGACCATCAACTCTTTGAAGCCATACTTGCTCATTTTCAGTCCTTACGTTTTGGAGTTTTAGTTGCTCCGAGTTCCTCTGTCACCGTCAGCCGCTTCCCTCTCGCCTCTTGCCTCGGGCCTGCGCAGACAGTAGAACGGGCGCGTGAAAAAGCAACCTGCCGCCGCCAATCCTCCGCCGATGTCCCCCGGCCTGCGCCGTTATCTTTACTTCACCGCCGCCGTCACCGGCGCCGCCATCATGATCGTCGAGATTCTCGGCGCCAAAATGCTCGCGCCTTACGTCGGCACGTCGCACTTCGTCTGGACAGCACAGATCGCGGTGACGCTCGTCGCGCTGGCCGCCGGTTACTATGCCGGCGGCCGGATGGTGGACCGCTCGCTGAAACTCGCCCGGATTTACGGCTGCGTCCTGATGGCGGCGATTTATCTCTGCCTGTCCGTGCTGATCGTCAAGCCCGTGGCGTACTGGTGCCTCGATTTCAAACTGGCGCTCGGCTCATTGCTCGCTTCGGCTTTCCTGTTCTTTGTCCCGCTCTCACTGCTGGCGATGGTCGGACCGTTTTTCATCCGCATGCTCACCAGCGCCGTCAATGGCGTCGGCGGAAACGTCGGGCGGCTCACCGCCGTCAGCACGCTGGGCAGTTTCGTCGGCACGGTGCTCATCGGCTACCTGCTGATTCCCTTTTTCCCCAATTCCCGGACGATGTATTTCACCGCGATCCTGCTGATGCTGGTGTCCGGCGGCCATTATTTTGTCTGGGAACATAAGTCCCGCAACAAACCGGCGGTCGTCATCGGCTCGCTCGCGGGTTTGCTGCTCGGATTCGTCGGCATCCGCCGCGACAGCGCCGGCCATTCGTCGGAGTTCGTCGAGCGTTTCCGCGGCAACTCAAATTTCGGCCTGTTGCAGGTCGTCGATAACGAAAGCGGCACGCGCCGGTTTTATCTGAACGATTTTCTGACCCAGAACATCTACGATCCCGGGACAAAAAAGAGCGTCACACTCTTCACCTACATGCTGCACGACCTGGCCCGCGCGTACACGCGGCAAATTGACAGCGCGCTGTGCATCGGCCTGGGCATGGGGGTTGCGCCGACGCAACTGGCCCGCGAAGGAGTTCAGGTGGACGTCGTGGAAATCAACCCTGCCGTCCTGCCCGTGGCGAAGAAATACTTCGACTGCGAGCCAGAGCGGTTCCGAGTGGTGATCGGCGACGGCCGGCACTTTGTCAACCGGACGACCAACCGCTATGACACGATTCTTCTCGACGCCTTTCTGGGTGACTCATCGCCGTCGCATCTGATGACCCGCGAAGCCTTCGACTCCATGCATCGTCTGCTCAAACCCGGAGGCACACTCGTCATCAACAGTTTTGTGGGGTTTCGTGCGGGCAGGGATTTCTTTGGCGCGTCGCTCGAAAAAACGTTGAAGGCGGTTTTCAAATCCGTGCGTGTGCATGCGGCGGACCCGGATGAAACCGGCAACGTTTTTTTCGTCGCTTCAGACCGGGCCGACTTGAACATCGTCGCTCAACCGGATTTTGCTCAGGTGCATCCGGCCTGTCGCGACCTGGCGCGAATCACGTTCGACGACCAGACTGAGGCCAATCCCCAGCACGGCATCGTGTTGACGGACGACTACAATCCGGTCGAATTCTACGACGCGGCCAATCGTGAAGCGATCCGGCGCGGACTGGTCATGCGAATGCGGTCGATGTAAGGGGGGGTGGCACAGAAACGGGATGGGAGGGAACACCTCCAAAATCCGGACGTGAATCGAAGCCATGAACCGGATTGGCACCCCTCTCCGTGCCCTCTCCCGCAAGGCGGGGAGAGGGTGGCCGAAGGCCGGAAGAGGGGCGGTTCATAGAAGTTTCCACGGTCTTGCGACCACGCGCCTCGGTAGCGCGGCCTTTCCAGGCTGCGGGTTCGGCGGGCTTCCAGCCCTGCGCTGCATTCCGTTCATGGTTCCCGCTGCGCCCGCGAGCGCTCTACTTCGGCAGCATCTTTTCAATGACGCCAATCACGCCTTTCACGTTCAGCGGTTTGGCAATGTACATGCGGCCGCCGATCTTGCCTTCCGGCGCGCCCAGTTCTTCCTTCTTGACGGCCGCCGTCAAAAAAACCACCGGCGTTTTCCTCAGAGCGGGATCCTGTTTCAGGCCGGCGGCAACATCGCCGCCGTCCATGTCGGGCAGCATAACATCGAGCAGGACCAAATCCGGCTTGAACTCCCTCGCCGCTTCCAACACCCGCGCGCCGAAATTTTCCTCGCGCACTTCGTAGTTGCCGGTTTGTTCGAGGTTCAGTTTTAACAGGCGCGTGATGCTTGTTTCATCATCGACGACCAGGATGCGCTTTTTGCTCATAATCTTTCCTTTCGCTGCGCTTTGAACATGATGCTGACTTTGACCCCGCCCTCTTTGCGGTTGATGATCCGGATCATGCCGCCATACAACTCGACGACTTTCTTGAGCACCATTAAATCGAGAATTCCTTTCCGGATCATTTCGGTTGCGAACGCGCGCTCGGATTTGTCGGCGAGTTTGCTTTCGATAACCCCTGGACCATCGTCCTCCACCTCGGCCATGATGACGGTATCGCCCGCCTTCAACTGGCCCGGTGTCCGGCCGCTCCAGCCCTGGTCCTGGCTCAACTGTTTGAGGCACGTACTCACGGTAAGAGTTCCTCCTCCGGCCATCGCCTGGATGGCGCTCAGCAGGAGGTTGATAAAAACGTGTTTGACGGTCTTCAAATCGAGTCTGACCGGCGGCAGGTTCGGAGCCAGGTCCTTGATCAGCTTGATGCCATTGTGCTTGATCTCGCTTTCCACCGAACACAGCGACTGCTCCGCGATCCGGCTTAAATCGTGGTCTTTGACGTCGTGTTTGTTGTAAGAGGAAAATTCCACCATGCCGCGAATGACGGCATCGGCCCGGCGGGCCGCGTTGTCCATCTCAGTGAGGACCATCCGCACGTCTTCGCCGGCGTTGCCGAAGCGGTTCTTCAAAAAGTCCACGCCCAGGGTGATGGTTTGCAGCGGGTTTTTCACCTCGTGGGCGATGCCGCCGGCAAAAGTGCTGACCGCTTCGAGCCTCTCCGACTGGATCAATTGCATCTGCGCGGCCTTCAGCTCCTCGTGCGCCTGGTGAAGCTCGGAAAGCGCCTTCTCCAATGCTTCCAGGTGCTGCTTCCGCTCGGTAATGTCGCGCGACACGACCACCACCTTGCTCGGGTGGCCGCTGGCGTCTTTGATCACGCTCCCCTGCGACTCAATGTGCCGGACGGTGCCGTCGGACCACAACATGCGATACTCCGAGCGCTGGCCGGTCCCGGTCGCGATGGTTTCCTGAAAAAGTCCTTTGATCTTCTCCTGGTCGTCCGGATGAATTTCCTGAAATGAATTCGTGCCTTGCAGATTGGATGCGTTCCCCAGACTTTTTTCGTAGGACGGATTGTTATAGAGCCGTTTTCCGGCCCGATCGATCACCGCGATCAGGTCGGTGACATTATCGGAAATGAGCTTGAAAAACTCCGCGCTTTGCCGCAACTCCTCTTCGGCCCGCTTCCGCTCAAGCGCATAACGAATCGCGCGCGAGAGCATCTTGCCGTCAAACTCGCCTTTCACGAGATAATCCTGCGCGCCTTCGCGAACGGCCTGGAGCGCGAGCGTCTCATCGCCGGAACCGGTCAGCACGACAATCGGCATCGCAGGAGCCGTCGCGTGGAGTTCGTGATAAGCGGCCAACCCCGTCCGATCCGGCAAGGACAGGTCGAGCAAAACAACGTCGAAGGGCCCGGTGTCGAGCCGTCGCAACGCCTCGTCGAGCCGCCCGACGCGGGTCAACGCGAACTGGGACGGCGCGCGCGGGAGTTCCCGTGCCAGGTTGGCATGGACCGCCTCGTCCACCGCCAGCAGCACCTGGATTTGTTGCGCGTTCATTTGCCCCTAACAGACACCGACATTCCACAGTGAGCCAGAAACTTTGGATTCACACAACCCCTGGATGAAGAAAATATGGCGCGGGCACAAATCAGTTTTTGAGAACGGTGGCAAATGGCTGCGGAGCAGCGGTAGAAGGTAGCCCACGGCGTCAGCCGTGGGTTTGAGGCACAAAAAAATCGGAGCCGCGAAGCGGCGAAAGGAAATTCTCACGTTACGGCTTGTGCAGACGGAAATAGCGTGCCTGCGGGTCGGCCGATACGGTGATCTCCAGGCGACCGTTGTTGGTCGCCGGCACTTCGACGGCGCGCTGCCAGTTCGTCAGGCTCAGGTTCGTCGTGGATTCGAGAACGAATCCGGTGGACGGGAACGGCCAGGAAACTACAGCCGTGGTGCTGTTGCTGCGCACAATCGCGAGCTCAACGCCAGCGGAGGCGCAGGTGTTCAGCATTACCGACACGCCATAGCCATTAGCGACGGCGAGGTCGAATTTACCATCTCCATTAAAGTCGCTTACCGCGACGGAATCGGGGCGCGCTCCCGCACTGTAATTGAAGGCGGGCTGGAAAGTACCATCGCCGTTGCCCAACAGCACCGAGACGCCGCGGGAGAATTGGTTGGGCCACATCAAGCCTCCTTCATTTGCCACCGCGAGGTCGAGCTGGTCATCGCCGTTGAAATCACCTAACACAACTGAGAAAGGCGACAAACCTGCATCGAAGTTGACCGCAGTCTGAAAGGTGCCATCGCCGTTGCCCAACAACACTGAAACGGAGGCATTAATTAGCGGCTTGTATGGCGAGCCACTATCTGCTCCATTATTCGCCACAGCGAGGTCTGGTTTCCCATCTCTGTTGAAGTCACCCACTGCCACGGACACAGGATTCGGCCCCGTACCGTAGTTGACGGCCACCAGAAAGGTCCCGTCGCCTTTGCCTAGAAATATCGAGATATTGGCGGAGTCGGCGTTGGCTACAGCGAGGTCAAGTTTGCCGTCACCATTGAAATCGCCCACGGCGGCGGAATAGGGATTGGATCCCGCGATGTAG
>QHNT01000020.1 GCA_003218515.1 Verrucomicrobiota bacterium
TGGCGGCGGCGGTTGCCTCCCCCTGAACCTCGTAGCAGCCGACGTGAGTCCCCATGAAGCAATTCCACACCAAAGGGCGTGAAAATTCCGGGAACTGTGCGTGCTTCCCCCCTCTCCTGGGGGAGAGGGCCGGGGTGAGGGCGAGCGTTTCCTCCAATCCCCTTCTCGGAGTAGGAGGCTCGTTTTTCAAAATCCGAAATCCGAAATCCGAAATTGATCGGAGCCTCCTCACGTCGGCTGCTACGGTTCATGGGTTCAATGCGCGAAATCTGGGTCAGGGGAGCAACAGCGATTCAATCTCCCCGTAAGTTCTGACGACCTTCGTCGCTCGCGCGAGCTTTTCGATCGGGAGCGAATTCGTAATCGCGATGACGGTCATCCCGGCCGCCAGTCCCGCTTCCACGCCGGCGGATGAATCTTCAATCACACAGCAAACGTTCGGCGCGGCGGCGAGCAGCTCCGCCGCGCGCAAAAAAATGTCCGGCGCGGGCTTGCCGTGCTCAACATCCTCCGAACTGACCACCGCGCGAAAGAACCGTCGCAGTCCGCGCAAGTCCAGGACGGCATTGATGGTCGGATGCCGCGAACCGGAGGCCAGCGCCAGGGGGTATCCGGGCGACAGCTTTTCCAACAGCTCGGGCAATCCTTTGAAAATCGGTTCCTCACGCTGGAGCAGGGCGGCGAACTTCTCCTCCTTTCTCGCGAGCAATTCGGCGAGCGAGTGAGGCGGACGATGCCTGGCAATGAAGTCGCGCCAGACGACCAGGTCGGATTTGCCGTAGTAAGCGGCGAAATCAATCCCGTGGCTTCGGGCGTAACCGATCTCCTCAAGAACTTCACGGAAGGCGCGCTCGTGCAGCGGCTCGCTGTCCACCACGACGCCGTCCATGTCGAAAATGATGGCCTGAAATTGTTTCAGCACAGTCGGGCACCGGTTGTAGCCGCAGGCTTCAGCCTGGGCAACGGTGGATTTGCGGCGCAACCTAAAAGGAAGTGCATCGCGGAAGCCCCCCGCTCCCTCTCCCTGCGAGGCACGAGCGGGGAGAGGGCTGGGGAGAGGGGCACCTTCCATCGAATTGGCGTAACCTAGGAATCCCCTCTCCCTTACCTCTCCCTTACCCTCTCCCCACTCCTCCGTCGTGGGGAGAGGGAATCGACCACCGGCAGGGTGGTGGTTGCCACCTAAAGGTTGACTTCCCTCACTCCGAGCACGCGCGCATACCAGTTTCGCAGCGCGCCGGTGTCGCGCGCCGCGAGCCCGACGTGTTCGATGGATAGATTCATTTGGGCTTCGGCGCTCTCGTCCGCGCCGTCGCAAGCGAGCTGGTCGTTCGAGGACGAGGACATTTACGGTTTAGAGCCTGGTTTCGCCCAGCTCAAGCAGGCGCCGGGCATGCGCCGGCGTCAGCGGCACGACCGAAAGGCGGGATTGGCGGACGAGCGGCATTTCCTTGAGGACGTTGTCCGCCTTGATCGCCTCAAGACTCACAGTTTGCTTCAGCGCTTTGACTGGAACCAGATCAACGCACACCCAGTCGCCCTCCTTCGCCGTTGGATCGGGGTAAGCCTCCCTTTTGACGCGGGCGAGGCCGACGACCTGTTTTTCGCTGACGCTGTGATAGAAGAAGACCAGATCACCCTTCTTCATTGAGCGAAGATTGTTGCGCGCTTGAGAATTGCGGACGCCCGTCCAGGCGGCCTCGCCTGCCTTGACGAACGTGTCCCACGAGTATGCCTCGGGTTCCTGCTTCACCAGCCAATCGTTTCTCGGCATGAGAAACTTTTAAGTCTAAAGACGATTCGGGAAAAGCGCGAAAATGACGGGCTATCTAAGAAGGCGGGACTTGCAATTTCGTCCCGCTCGTGGGACGGAGTGTTCCCACAAGCGGTCAGTCCGTTGGAAGCAGTTCCTTCCCGAAAGCGCGTTAGGGATTGATTTCCCGAAGGATAACACTAGGTCAGGGCGTGGCACGCCGGTTGCGAAAGACGGTGGATCAGTCATGAACGATCTCAGATTCGCCTGCCGCCAACTGCTGAAGAACCCCGGCTTCACCGCCGTGGCCGTGCTCACGCTGGCGCTCGGCATCGGGGCGAACCTGGCTCTGTTCGCGATGTTCAATGAGCTACTTCTCCGCCCGAAGCCAGTTGCCAATCCCGACGAACTGTGGGCTATCGAGCCAGCCGACTCAGCGCGCCAACCGATAGCCATCGCCGTCGGCAGACACTACTACGAAGCCATCCGCCAGCACGTACGCGTGTTCAAAGGCGTCATCGGATACGGGGGCATCACGCCGAAGATGCGCAACAAGGAAGGCGCCGAGCGCATCCGTGCTGAGTTGGTTTCGGGCGATTACTTCTCGTTCCTCGGCGTTCCGTTGGTATTGGGGCGGGACTTTCTTCCGGAAGAAGACGCCAAACTTGGGACGCACAGTGTGGCCGTGATCAGTCATGCGTTCTGGCAAAGCCAGTTCGGCGGCGCGGCTGACGTCATCGGCAGCACTGTAACGATCAATGACAAGGTGATCGAGATTGTCGGCGTTGCGCCCAGAGGATTCAACGGACTAGCCTTTATGCAGCCTGCCCTGTGGATGCCGACGAGCATGGAGAAACTGTTGGATGAGTTCACGCAATATGAGTTCGTTGGCCGCCTGGCGGAACCAGGACAGGCTGACGCCGCTGCTGAATTGCTTGTGCCGGTCGTGGCAGAGGTCACCAGCCGCGGCATCATGCCCGGCTATGAAAGCTACGGCTACGCGCCCGGTTTTCAGGGAGTGCGCCTTGAACCGATCGGCCGAGGCTTGCCGGGGGTCGCGCCAAACAAGCAACAGATTCTCGACTTCCTCAAGTTTGCGGGCGTAGCCACGGTGCTCCTGCTCCTCATCGCTGGAGCGAATGTGGCGAGTCTTTTCCTGGCGAGGGCGCTGCAACGCCGCAAGGAGATGGCGACCCGCCTCGCGCTCGGCGCCACTCGAGGCGTGCTGGTGCGTCAACTCGTCGGCGAGGGCCTGCTGATCGCGGCGCTCGGAACGGCGGGCGCGTTGCTCGCCTTCTCCTGGATCGGCGGCGTTATTACGCAGTTCGCAACTTGGTGGCCCGGGCCGGCTCTCCATCCGGTTTTCGATCTGCGGCTACTTCTTTTTGCCTTCGGCAGTTTGCTGCTCGTGGGGGTCGGATTCAGTCTCTTCCCGGCGCTGAGCGCGACCGGTTTCCAGCCGTTCACCGCGCTCAAGGATGCGGAAGGCGGCGATGGATCGCATCAAAAACGTACTTGGCTGCGGCACACCCTGATCGTCGGGCAGATCGTCGGATCGCTCGTGCTGCTGTGTGGCGCGACACTTTGCCTGCGCAGCATGAGCAGGCAACTGGCGGTGGACGTCGGGTTCCCATCCGATCGGCTCGCCATCGCGCCGTTGAATCTGGAACGGATCGGCGTCACGACCAACACCGTGGCGGTCGAACTTGCGGAGATTGCACGGCGCATCTCGCTGATTCCTGGCGTCGAACAGGTCGGCCTGGCGGCCTCCGAGCCGCTCGCCGGGGAGTCAAACAGGGGCATCCCGCAACTGGAAGGCTACGAATCGCCCGTTGGCCAGGCCGTCTGGTTCAGCTACGCCGAGGTGGGACCGAACGTCTTTGGGGCGCTGGGCGTTCCCGTTTTGCGCGGCCGCGAGATTAGTCAGTCGGACATTGAACTCGACCGCGGCGTCGTCCTGGTCAATGAAAGCTTCGTGAACAAGTTCTGGCCCGGCCAGGAACCACTGGGCAGGCGGATCCAGAGACTAGGGGTCGACGTGATCGGCGTGGTAAAGGATGTCCGCTACAGCCGGTTCGATACACCGCCCAAACCGATGATGTTCCGAGTGGCGTGGAAGGGGAGCCTGCTTCATCCCAAGCTCTTGATCCGTGCCAAGCGGGATCCGCGCCAGCTCGGTCCCGGCGTGCGCGCCGAGCTGGCTCGTATCCATCCCAGGCTCGTGCAAGGGGAGGTTTGTACTTTGCGCGATACTATGAAGAACATGCTGGCTGTTCAACTCGGAGCGTTGCGGGTGCTCAGTGTTCTCGGAGGACTGGGGCTCGCGTTGGCCGTTATCGGCACCTACGGCGTGATGGCCTATCTTGTCGCGCGCCGCACTCGGGAGATTGGAGTTCGCATCGCCTTGGGTGCGACCCGCGGGACTGTCATCCGACTGCTCTTATTCACCGGGCTCCGGCTCGGCATGATCGCGCTGGCGATCGGTATTCCGCTCGCGCTCGGCACAGCCGGACTGTTGCGCAACCAGCTCGCTGGCATCAGTCCTTTCGATCCGGTCTCTTTCCTCACCGTCACAGCAATCGTCCTCGCGGCGCTGATGGCCGCATGTTGGTTGCCCGCGCGACGGGCGGCCAAAGTGGATCCCATGGAGGCGTTGCGGTATGAATGATTCAAACGCGGAACGCGGAACGCGGAATGCGGAATGAAAAGCAACCGACAACAAGACCACTGACTACTGACCTAATCGCAAAATCGTTGACCGTTGAATCGTTAAAACGTGAAACCGAATTGCCAAAGCTATTACGCCGCCTCTGCCGATGTAACGTTTCAACCCTTTTAACGCTTTAACGAACCATGAATGATTTGAAATTCGCCTGCCGCCAACTGCTGAAAAACCCCGGCTTTACCGCCGTGGCCGTGCTCACGCTGGCGCTGGGCATCGGGGCGAACACGGCGCTGTTCAGCGTGGTCAATGGCGTTCTACTGCGGCCACTGCCGTTTCACGAACACGATCGTTTGGTGACGTTGTGGGAAAGCAGTCCCGCACAAGGCGTGGATCAACAAAATGTTTCGCCGCCGAACTTCGCGGATTGGCAGGCGCAGAGCAGTGCCTTCGAAGAGATGGCGTTTTGGACGGGGCCGAACGACTTCAATTTCGTGACGCAGGACGGCCCGGAAAAGGTGCGGGAGAGTTACGCCTCCTCGAGTTTGTTCCGCATGTTGCGCGTCGAGCCGCAACTCGGTCGCGGATTTCTCGCCGGGGAAGATCGGGAGAAAGGCCCCCAGACCGCCGTGATCTCACACCGTCTCTGGCAGGAACGTTTTGGCGGCAATCCAGAGGTGGTCGGCCAATCGCTGACCGTCGATACGTATTACCGGCGCACCTACACCATCGTGGGCGTGATGCCGCCGGGCTTTCAGTTTCCCGGCGACACCGAGCTTTGGCTGCCGGCAGGTTGGAATGGTTTGCCGCTGAACCGGCGCGGCGGTCATTGGTTGAACGTGCTCGCGCGGCTCAAACCTGGAGTGACGCTGGCCCAGGCGAAGGCTGAGATGAACGCAATCCAGGCGCGGGTGGCGCAGCAGAATCCCGGCGCAGGCGTGGCTTCCGAAGTCTCCGTCGTTCCACTGCTGCAACAGACTGTCGGTCGGAATATGCGCACCGCGCTGCTGGTCTTGTGGGGTGTCGTGGTGGGTGTCCTTTTAATCGCATGCGCGAACGTCGCCAATCTCATGCTCGCGCGCGCCGCATCGCGACAAAAAGAAATCGCGCTGCGACTCGCGCTGGGCGCCGGCCGCTGGCGCGTGATGAGACAGTTGTTGACGGAAAGTATTCTGCTGGCGCTGCTCGGCGGCGGCGTGGGAACGCTTTTAAGCTATTGGGGCGTCAAGGTCTTCGTCGCTGCCAGTCCCGCCAACGTTCCTCGGCTCGCGGAAGTGTCGCTGGATGGGGCGGCGCTGTGTTTCACCGTGGTCACGGCGGTGTTGACCGGCATTATCTTCGGACTTGCGCCGGCCTGGCAATTCTCGCGAGCCGACTTGAACGAGAAGCTGAAAGAGGGCACCCGCAGCGCTTCCGCTGGAACCGCCGCGGGACGCACACGCAGTTTATTGGTGGTTGCGGAAGTGGCCTTGGCGGCGGTGCTGCTGGTGGGTGCCGGGTTGATGCTGCAGAGTTTCGCGAAATTGCTGACGACTGACCGCGGGTTTCGCGCGGAGCATTTGTTGACGGTGGAACTCGATTTCTCCGTCGCGGGATTTACCTCCTGGGTCCATCCGACCGAGACGCGACCGCAGGTGCGGTTGCGAGAACTCATGGATCGGGTCCGGCAACTTCCCGGTGTGGAATCGGCCGACTCGGGATGCGGCTGTTGCGCGGGCGGGATTTCACCGAGGCCGACCTATTGGGGGCGCCAGGCGTGGCGCTTGTGAATGAAAGCTTCGTGCGGCGTTTCTTTCCGAACGAAGAACCGCTGGGTCAACATGTGACGCTGGAGGGAGCGCCGGGCCCGTTGGGTGCGACAGACGTGTACGGGCTGCCGGTGTGGAGTGAAATCGTCGGAGTCGTCAGTGATGTAAAGTCTCTGAGTGCGCAACCTGAAGCGGCGCCGGAAATCTTCCGGTCCTATTGGCAGTGGCCGATGCAAAGCCCAATTCTGTTTGTGCGCACGAGAGGCAATCCGACGGCGCTCATCGCGGCCATCCGTCGAGAGACGAAGTCGGTGATCCCAAGCCTGCCGTCGCCGAAAATCCGTCTGATGACCGAGCGCGTCGGCGAAAGCATGGCGCAACCGCGGTTTCAGGCCGGCCTGCTTAATCTCTTCGGCGGAGTGGCGCTTCTGTTGGCGACGTGCGGCATCTACGGCGTGCTGGCGTATTCCGTCACCCAACGCCAACGTGAAATCGGCGTGCGCATGGCGCTCGGCGCGCAGAAGCGCAATGTGCTGTCGCTCGTAATCGGACAGGGGATGAGACTGGCGTTGACCGGCGTGGCCATCGGCATCGTAGCGGCGCTGGCGCTCACGCGCGTCATTCGCAGCCTGCTCTATGGAATCACGCCCACCGATCCGGTGACGTTCGCCCTGGTCTCACTGCTGCTCGTGGGCGTCGCGCTCCTGGCGTGCTGGCTGCCCGCCCGGCGGGCGGCGAAGGTCGATCCAATGGAGGCGCTACGGTATGAATAAGACGAACATCGAACATCCAACATCGAACGCTGAACGTCGAACGTGGGGAGACGCGGCGCTGCGAATGACAAATGACGAATTCCCAATGACGAAAGAGTTCCTAATTCCCAATGAGGAAGGCAAAGCCGGCGAACTGGCCGGAACGATTTGGACATTCGTGCTTCGTCATTCTTTCGGCATTCGTCATTCGGATTTCGTCATTGTCCAGAGCCAAAGATCGAATGCGGAAGGCGGAGTGCGGAATCAAGCAACTGACAACGGACCACTGACTACAGACCTCCGACAACCAGCAACGAACAACCTGCAACCGACGACAAACCACGAACCACTGACGAGAAACATAATTTATGATCAAACTGCTAAACCTTGAAAAATCGGTGAAGACGAAAGCCGGGTTCACTTACTTGCTGCGCCAAATCAACCTGGATATTGCCGAAGGCGAGTTCGTCACCATCATGGGACCGAGCGGCGCGGGCAAATCCACTTTGCTCAGCATTATCGGCTTCTACGACAGCGCGTGGGAGGGCGAGTATTACCTGTTCGATCAGGCGGTGCACAAGCTCGCGCCCAAGGAACGGGCGGCGCTCAACAAACGTCACGTCGGTTTTGTATTTCAACAGTTTCATTTGCTCGAAGACCTCACGGTGGCGGAGAACCTGGACATCCCTCTGTCGTATCGCGACGTGAGAAAGTCCGAGCGCGAGGGCATCGTCGCCGACACGCTCGATCGCTTTGGCATCGTGGCCAAGAAAGATTTGTTTCCCAGCCAGTTGTCCGGCGGCCAACAACAACTGGTGGCCGTGGCGCGGGCGATCGTGGCCAAGCCGTCGTTGATCCTGGCGGACGAACCGACCGGCAATCTGCATTCGGACCAGGGCCGCGAGATCATGGAACTGTTCAAGAAGCTGAATGGCGCCGGGACGACCATCGTCCAAGTCACGCATTCCGAAACCAACGCCGCCTACGGTCACCGCATCATCCGTTTGCGGGACGGTTGGCTGGTGAAAGAATGACGAATCGAGGATGCCGAAAGAGCGGAAAATAACCGTAACTCCACCGCGAAAAACCGTGTCATGAAAGAACGACGTTTGTTTGACGATTTTGTCCCAATGAAGCAATCTCCCATCCCAATGCGAATCTTACAAAATATTCTGGCCGGGTTTTGTGTCGCCATGGTCGCCGCGCGCGCGCAAACGACCAACGTGACTACGAAAAATTTGACGCTCGAGGACTGCCTGGAGACGGCGTTGCAGCATAACTTTGATGTGCAGATCAAGCGATTCAGTCCGGAGATCGCGCGCTACACGCTGGGCGTTTCGTACGCGGGCTATGATCCGCTGTACTCGTTTTCCGGCGAGCATGATTACAAC
>QHNT01000161.1 GCA_003218515.1 Verrucomicrobiota bacterium
GTCGATCCGATGGAGGCGCTGCGTTATGAATGACCCGAACTCGGAACGCGGAGCGCGGAATGCGGAATAAAAGAACAAATGACAACGGACAACAGACAACAGACCACTGACTACTTACCACTGACTACTGGCCACGAACCATGAACGATCTCAAATTCGCCTTCCGCCAATTGCTGAAGAATCCCGGCTTCACCGCCGTGGCCGTGCTCACGCTCGCACTCGGCATCGGGGCGAACACCGCGATTTTCCAACTTCTCAACGCAGTCCGTTTGAAAACCCTGCCGGTGTCGAAGCCTCACGAATTGATCGAGGTTCGAATTGTTGGCGGAAACCCAGGCCTGGGGATTTCGGACAGCGCGAACGCTGAGATGACTTATCCGCTCTGGGAGCAGATTCAAAAGCACCGCGAGGCGTTCTCCGGGGTTTTTGCGTGGGGCAGCGGCGATCTTCCCATCGGCAGCGAGGTGGAAACGCGGATGATGAGATGCTTATGGGCGAGTGGCGATTTTTTTTCCGTGCTCGGTGTCTCTCCCGTTTGCGGCCGGTTGTTTAACGCGGATGACGACCGGCGCGGCGCTGGCCCCGGCGGGGTGGTGCTCAGTTATGCGTTCTGGCAAAGCGAATTCGGCGGCCAGGATTCAGTCATCGGCAAATCACTGACGCTCGGCGACCACGTCTTTCAAGTCATCGGTGTCGCGCCGCCGGCCTTTTTCGGCCTCGAAGTTGGAAAACAATTCGACGTGGTCCTGCCGATTTCCACGCGGGCCTTGTGGTGGGACAACGTGCTGGATCGGACCGACGCGTGGTGGCTTCGGATCATGGGTCGCTTGAAAGCCGGCTCGACCCTCGCGCAAGCCGCCGAATACGTGAAAGCGATCAGTCCCGGCATCATCGAAGCCACCTTGCCCGTCGGTTATGGCGCCGGGACCGTTGCAACGTATCGGAAATTCCGTTTGTCAGCTTTCCCGGCCGGCACCGGCGTCAGCCAGTTGCGTTCCGACTACGAAAGGTCGCTCTGGTTGCTGCTCGGCATCACCGGATTGGTGCTCGTGATTGCTTGCGTGAATCTTGCGAATCTCACCCTGGCGCGGGCCAGTGCGCGGGCACGCGAAATCGCCGTGCGCCTGGCCATCGGCGCATCACGCGCGCGCCTGATCAGACAATTGCTTTCTGAAAGCCTGCTGCTGGCCGGTGCCGGGGCCGTGGCCGGCGCGGGCCTGGCCCACTTTCTAAGCCGAAGCATTGTTTGGTTTCTCAGCACGCAAGGAAATCGCCTCGCTATTGAGTTGGACGCCGACTGGCGGGTGCTGGCCTTCACCAGCACCGTTGCGATTCTGACCTGTGTGCTTTTTTGGCTGACGCCGGCGATTCGTTCATCGCGAATCGCCCCCGCCGCTGCGTTGAGCGCCGCGGGCCGTAGTGTGGCCGGCAACCGCGAACGCTTCGCCTTGCAGCGCGGTCTTGCCGTTTTGCAGATGGCGGTTTCGCTGGTGCTGTTGTCGGGCGCGCTATTGTTGACGCGGAGCTTTTGGAATTTGATCACGTTTTATCCCGGATTCGAGGAGGACGGCATTGTCGTCACTTACGCTTACTTCGGTCGTCAACCGGCGGAACGCATCGAAACCCTCAAACGGGAACTGCTGGAGAAAATCAGGTCTATCCCGCGAGTCGAAGGGGTGGCCACCACCTCTCACGTTCCCTTGTATGGCTCGAGTTGGACGATGGGCGTGCGCGTGAGCGGCGAAAAGGAAGTGCGCGAGGGTTCGTCCAAGTTCACCTGGGTCAGCCCCGGATATTTCAAGACGATGGAAATCCCGCTGCTCTCGGGCCGCGATTTTGACGAACATGACACAGCCGATTCTCCGAAGGTAGCTTTGGTCAACGAAACCTTCGTCCGACGCTACCTGGAGAGCGTCAATCCCATCGGCGCAACCGTGCAGACCGGCGCCGAGCCGGGTTACCCGCAAGCGACCTACGAAGTGATCGGCGTGGTGAGGGACACCAAATACTCGAACTTGCGCCAGGAAATCCCGCCGATCGCTTTCGCGCCCGCTCCGCAACATCCAAAAGCCGGACTCTGGACCGCGCTGGTGATTCGCGCCTCGGAGCCGCTGCCGGGAGTTCTCGCCGCAGTCCGAGAGCGCGTGACCGAACTGGATCCTTCGATGCGCATCGGGAGCAGCGTGCTGAAGACGCAGATTCGCGAAGGACTTGCGCGCGAGCGGTTGCTGGCATGGCTTTCGGGTTTCTTTGGAGCCCTTGCGGTGGTGTTGGTGATGATCGGGTTGTACGGGCTTGTTTCCTACACGACGTTGTTGCGCAGGAATGAGTTGGGAGTTCGCCTGGCCTTGGGCGCTCAAAGGGGCAACATCCTGTGGCTGGTGCTTCGCCAGGGACTCAATTTGGCGGCCGTCGGGGTCATCTTCGGTCTCGCCGGCGCGCTTGGCCTTACGCGTTTCCTGGGGAGTCTCCTCTTTGACCTCAAGCCAACAGACTCGGCGACGCTGATCGTTACTTCACTGCTCCTTGTCGCAGTGGCCTCGTTGGCCGCCTGGCTCCCCGCCCGCCGCGCGGCGAAAACCGAACCGATGGAGGCGCTGAGGTACGAATGACTCGAACTCGGAACGCGGAGCGCGGAATGCGGAATAAGAGAACAAAGGACAACAGACAACGGACCACTGACTCCTGACCACGAACCATGAACGATTTGAAATTCGCGCTCCGCCAGTTGTTGAAAAACCCCGGCTTCACCGCCGTGGCTGTGCTCACGCTCGGGCTGGGTTCGACAGCACCGTTGCCTTCAATCTGGATCGGTTACCGGCGGAGGTGAATGGTGCCAGGCAGTCAACCCGAGTGATGCTCGTGAGCGGAGATTACTTCGCTGCCTTGGGAGTAAATGCCATGCTGGGCCGGACAATCACCCCGCAAGACGATCAAGCGCAGGCTCTGGTCGCGGTGCTGAGCCACGGTTTCTGGACGCACGCTTTCGCGGCTGATCCTGGGGTGATCGGGAGAAGTTTCCGCGTCAGCGGGCTGGCGGTAACGATCATTGGAGTCACTCCACCTGAGTTTGGCGGCGTGGTGGTTGGCGCCGCGACAGACTTCACGATGCCCGTCACCGCCATTCCTCAGCTTCGAGCGGAGCGATCCGGCATTCTCACGCAACGATCCGCCCACTGGCTGCAGCTCATGGGCAGGCTTGCGCCAGGGCAGACGCTGGAGCAGGCGAATGCGCGGCTCCAGGTCGTCTGGCCGCAAGTGTTGGCCGCCGCCGCACCGCCGGATACGCCTGCGGCTTCCGACTTCTTTCGTCAGAAGACCGATTTGCAGCCTGCCGGGAACGGATTCTCTAATCATCGAGGAGAATTTACTTCGCCGTTGTTGGTCCTGATGTGTCTCGTCGGCCTGGTGCTGCTCGTGGCCTGCGCGAACGTGGCCAATCTACTGCTGGCAAGAGGAGCCGCCCGCCAACGCGAGTTCGCGGTCCGCCTCGCCAGTGGAGCGAGTAGCAGACGTCTCATGCGCCAGCTCCTGATCGAGAGCGTGCTGCTGTCTGTCATTGCAGCTTTTGCCGGTGTGTTATTCAGCGCCTGGAGCACGCGGGTCCTGGTGGGTTTCATTTCGTCCGAAACGGGTCCAGTTGTCCTCGATCTCCGGCCCGACTGGCGTGTCCTGGTATTTTCAATCGGCGTCACCTTTCTCACAGCGCTCCTGAGTGGACTTGCTCCGGCTCTTCGGGCGACACGGATCGATCTGGCTTCATCGTTGAAAGAGAGCTCACGCTCTTTCGGCGGCCGGGAAGGGCGGCTCAGAAAGGCGCTGCT
Source organism: Verrucomicrobiota bacterium (assembly GCA_003218515.1). Classification (GTDB taxonomy): domain Bacteria; phylum Verrucomicrobiota; class Verrucomicrobiia; order Limisphaerales; family AV2; genus AV2. Next base: position 3,825 of record QHNT01000161.1, read on the forward strand.
CGTTTCACAGGTTGCCATGGCGATGGTGCTCGCCGTGGGCGCCGGCCTGTTCCTGAACAGCTTCCGGCACCTGCTCCTGGTGAACACCGGATTTGACTCGACCAACGTTCTGCTGGTGCGAGCGGACGCCATCAGCGCCGGGCATCGCAGTGCGCGCGCGGCTCAGTTCTTTACCGAGCTTCTCGACCGCGTGAACTCTTTGCCGGGCGTCCAGTCCGCAGCGATGTCCTGGGCGCCGCCGGTCAGCCGCGGTTTCGGGAATAACGGAAACATTTCCGTCGAGGGTCAATCAAAGCATGGCGCGCTACTTTTTTGGAGACGAAAGCCCGGTCGGCAGAAAGATCGATCCCGGCGGCGGAAACAACTACCAGTGCGAAATCATCGGTGTCGTTCGCGACGCGACGCATTTCAACCTGAAGGAGGCGCCCCAGCGCGTTTTCTATGTGCCCTATGCTCAGAGCCCCGATTTTTTCCGGGGCGAAAATATGATTCTGGCGCTGCGAAGTGCGGCAACGACGTCATCGACGGTTAAACAGGTCCGCGAAGCGGTGGCACAGATTGACCGGGACGTCCTTGTCGAAACGGAGACGCTCAAGGCGCATGTGGATGGTTCGCTGGCCCGCGAGCGCCTCCTGGCGATGCTGTCCGGATTTCTGGGAACGCTTTCGCTGCTGCTGGCCGCCATCGGGCTGTATGGAGTCATGGCGTACTCTGTGACGCGGCGCACGGGCGAAATCGGCCTTCGCATGGCCCTCGGCGCACAGCCCGTGACGGTGCTCGCCATGGTGTTGCGGGAAGGTTTTATGCTGGTCGTGACTGGAACTGTCATCGGCGCAGTCGCTGCCTACGCGTTCAGTCATGTGATCAGCACCCTGCTGTTCGGCATCACTGCCAGAGATAGTGTTTCGTTCGCCGGCGCCGTCGTCGCTCTGGCCCTCGCCGCTGTCATCGCGACGATCCTGCCTGCCCGCCGCGCGGCCAAGGTCGATCCGATGGAGGCGCTGCGGTATGAATAAAGCGAACATCGAACATCCAACATCGAATGTGCGGAGGAGCTGCGGTATGAATAACGCCCGTTCCATCGTTGAACCGCTGAATCGTTAAAACGTGAAAACCGAATTCTCCGACATCGCACGGCACTCCGACCGATTTAACGGTTCAACCCTTTTAACGCTTTTAACGAACCATCAACTGACCATTGACCTATGACAATAGACAACTCCCTCATCAAACTCGAAAGCATCAAGAAGGTTTTCTACACCGACGAAGTCGAGACTCACGCGCTGTCGGGCATTCATCTCGATATTCGCAAGGGCGAATACGTCTCCATCGCCGGCCCATCCGGCTGCGGCAAATCCACGTTGCTCTCGATCCTCGGCCTGCTCGATTCGCCGACCGAAGGCAGCTACACGCTCAACGGCCAGCCGGTGGCGAACCTGGATCACTCGCAGCGCGCGCGCATTCGCAATCGCGAGGTCGGCTTCATCTTTCAAAGCTTCAATCTGATCGGCGACCTCACCGTGTTTGAAAATGTCGAGTTGCCGCTGACCTATCGCGGCATGAACTCCGCCGACCGCAAGCAACGCGTGACCGAGGCGTTGGAACGCGTCGGCATGGCGCATCGCATGAAACATTATCCCTCGCAGCTTTCCGGTGGCCAGCAGCAACGCGTCGCCGTCGCCCGCGCGCTCGGCGGCAAGCCCGCCATTCTGCTCGCGGACGAGCCGACTGGCAACCTCGACTCGAAAAATGGCGAGGCGGTAATGGAACTGTTGCGCGAACTGCACCGCGAAGGCGCGACGATCTGCATGGTCACGCACGACCCCCGTTTCGCCCGTCACGCCGAGCGCAACGTGCATCTGTTTGACGGACGGATTGTCGAGGAAAGCGTGGAAGGCGATGAACGTTGAACCGTTGAACCGTTGAACCGTTGAACCGTTGAATCGTGACGCGTGAATGACGAATGACAAAGAATGAAAACTCCAAAAACCAAGCCCCAAACATCAAAGAAGGTCCAAATTCCAAGCTCCACTATGGCGGTGTCGGGGCGCCGTTTGGGGTTTGGAGCTTGGGATTTCTTTGGCGCTTGGGGTTTGGACTTTGGGAATTTGGCCTGCAACTGACCACTGACCACGGACTACGGACAACCGACAACTGACAACAAACCATGAATGACTTGAAATTCGCCTTCCGCCAATCGTTGAAGCACAAAGGCTCCTCGCTGCTCGCGGTGTTGATCCTCGCGCTGGGCATCGGAGGAACGACCGCCGTGTTTAGCGTCGCCGACAAGGTCTTGCTGAACCCGATTCCCGGCCGCAGCGCCGATCGGCTGATCACAATGGGGGAAGTAGATGTCATGCATGATGGTATGAATTATGAAACAAGACTATCGCGTCACGCAAAGGGTTCACGTTCTCTTTTTCATACCTCATAAATCATACTTCATAATTCTCCTGTGAATGACCTTCGCTACGCCTTCCGCCAATTGCTGAAGAACCCCGGCTTCACCGCCGTGGCCGTGCTCACGCTCGCGCTGGGCATCGGGGCGAACACAGCGATCTTCAGCGTCGTCAACGCGGTGCTGCTTCGGCCGCTTCCTTTCAAGAATCCGGACCGGCTCGTGTGGATTTGGGAGAACAATCTCTCGAAAAATGTTCCCATCAATCCCGCGTCTCCCGCCAATCTCATGGACTGGCGCAATCAAAGCCGCGTCTTTGAAAGCCTCTCTGCCTGGGATGGCCAAAGTTTCAACCTGACCGGGGAAGGCGAACCCGAGCGCATTCCGGGCGCGAAAGTGTTCGCGAACTTTTTTGAAGTCCTCGGTGTGCAGCCGATCCTCGGACGCACTTTTCCTGCGGATGAAGACCGAGCGGGCGCCAATCCAGTCGCGCTGCTGAGTTACGGTCTGTGGCAACGCCGATTCGGCGGTGGTACGAACATTCTCGGTAAGTCGCTCACGTTGCACGGCCAGAGTTTTACCGTGATTGGAATTATGCCAGCCGGCCAAGCCGTCCCGTTCAACCTGTTCGAGGTGTGGGTTCCCTTTGCTCTCGACGCGAGCAGGATGAGTCGCCACGGCGATCGTTTCCTCAGGCCGATCGGGCGCCTCAAGCCAGGCGTCACTATCCAGCAGGCGCAAGCGGAGATGGATACAATCACTCGCCGCCTTGAAAAACTTTATCCGCAGGACAATACCGGCGCCGGTGCGAGCATTATCCCCTTGAAAGAAATGTTCGCGGGGGAACTGCGCCCCGCGCTGCTGGTGTTGCTCGGCGCCGTCGGCTTTGTGCTGCTGATTGCCTGCGCGAACGTGGCCAACCTGATGTTGGCGCGGGCGGCGGCGCGACAAAAGGAAATCGCCGTGCGCGCCGCGCTGGGGGCGAGCCGGCTTCGATTGACCCGGCAATTGCTCACTGAGACTTTGCTGCTTTCCGGACTGGGCGCGGCGGGAGGTCTGGCATTGGCTTTTTATGGCATTCAAGTCATGACCGCGCTGGTCCCGGCAGTTTCGTCTCTCTACAAGGTGCCTGTTCCGGGCGTGGATGAAATCGGGATCGACGGGGCGGTGCTCGCGTTCACGATTGCTCTCGCATTCGTCACGGCGCTGCTGTCGGGCCTGGCGCCAGCTTTGGGAATCTCCCGGCCGGATCTGAACGACGCGCTCAAAGAGGGAGGCCGCAGTGCGGCGACCGGATTCCGCAGCGGCCGATTTCGGAACTTGCTGGTCGTCTCCGAGGTCGCCCTGGCCTTGATGCTGTTAATCGGCGCCGGGCTGATGCTGCAAAGTTTTCAACGTCTGCGAGAGGTTCGGCTGGGATTTAATCCGCGCAATGTTCTCGCGATAACTCTGTCGCTGCCCGAAGCGAAATACCCGAAGGACGAGCAGCGAACAGATTTTTTTCAACAGCTCCTCCAACGAGTCGAAGCTGTGCCCGGAGTGAAATCGGCCGCGGTGGCGAAATACGTCCCGCTTTCCGGCCACTGGGGGACGGCGCACTTCAGCATCGAGGGCCGGCCGCCGCTGGCAGCGGGGAATTTTCTTGTGGCGGACGTCGACGGCGTCAGCCCGGGCTATTTCCAGACGATGGAGATTCCGGTTCGTCAGGGCCGCGGTTTCACGGACGCTGACCGTCTGAAGACGCCGCAAGTTGTGATCCTCAATGAAACCATGGCGCGCCGCTTCTGGCCGAATGAAAATCCCATCGGCAAGCGTTTGAATTTCGGCGACTCCAACAATTCAGACTTCTGGGAGATCGTCGGCGTAGTCGGAGATGTGAAGCATTTCGGGCCGGACACAGAGGCGCACCCGCAGGTCTATTTTTCGCACCTCCAGGCTTCAGACCAGTGGATGAGCCTGGTTGTCCGGACCGCGGCTAACCCTCTGGCTGTGGTTGGCGCGGTCAGGAACGAGGTGTTTTCCATCGACAAAGCGCAACCTGTTTTCGACGTTCAGACCTTGGAGCAATTGGTTTCCCAGTCGATCGCGCCGCGGCGCTTTGCCATGCTACTGCTGGAGATTTTCTCCACCCTCGCGCTTCTGTTGGCGGCCGTCGGAGTTTACGGTGTCATCTCATATTCGGTGAGCAGACGCACGCAGGAGATCGGCGTGCGCATGGCGTTGGGCGCACAAACGACCGACGTGATGAGACTCGTCGTGCGGCAGGGCATGCGGCTCGCCCTTGCGGGCCTGGTCACTGGTCTGGCGGGTGCGTTCGCGTTGACGCGCGTTATGGCTGGCCTCCTTTACGGCGTGAGCGCCACTGATCCACTGACGTTCGCCGCCGTCCCTGTGTTCCTGTTTGCCTCCGCGCTGTTCGCCTGCTGGTTGCCGGCGCGCCGGGCGGCGCGAGTCGATCCGATGGAGGCGCTGCGCTATGAATGACTTCGTCTTCGTTAAATCGTTAAAAAGGTTAAAGCGTTAAAGCGTTAAACGTGATGCGTGACTGATCACTGGTAACTGACAACGGATTACTGACTCTCAACTCTCAACTCCAATCCCTCTCAACTGTCATGAACGATTTAAAATTCGCCTTCCGCCAATTGCTGAAGAACCCCGGCTTCACCGCCGTGGGCGTGCTGACCCTCGCTTTGGGAATTGGAGCCACGACGGCGCTTTTCAGCGTCGTTTACGGCGTGCTGATCAGCCCGTATCCTTACGCGAGACCTAGTGAGATCTGGACGCCGGGCCTTCGCAGCCCCAACGCCAACCAGAGGATGCGCCCTTACCGGCTGAGTGAATATCTGGAAATGGCCAGGCTGCCCGCCTTTTCGGATGTCATGGCGACCGGTCCGGGGAGTGTTCTTTTGACGGGTGAATTCGCCCCCGAAAGCATCCGGGGCGTCCGGGTGTCAGGGAACGCGTTTCAGTTTCTCGGTGTGCCGCCATTGTTCGGTCGCACGATTCAGCCGTCGGACATTCGTTCTACCGGTGAACCGGAGCTGGTCACGGTGCTGAGTTTCCGCCGCTGGCAAAAGCTTTTTGGCAACGACGCCAACATTCTCGGCAGGACGCTACGCTTGGATGATCAGCCGCACACCATTATTGGCGTCATGCCCCCGCGTTTCGGATGGTGGACCGATGACGGGATCTGGCTGCCAATGGGGATTGATTCACGCGATCAACGAGGGGTCTTTCCGATCGTACGACTGAAGTCGGGCGTGTCGTCGGCCGTCGCCCAACAGCAATTGCACGCTCTGCAATTGGAGCTGGCGAAAATGAATCCATCCGGCTTTCCGAAAGACGAGTTCACCACGAGCTTAACGAACTATCTGGACATAACGGCAGCGAGCGGAGAGATGCAGCGAAGCCTGCGATTGCTTTTCGGTGCCGTGGGATTTCTGCTGTTGATCGCCTGTGCCAATGTCGCCAATCTGCAACTCGCCCGCGCGACGTCCCGCTCGCGCGAAATGGCGATCCGGCTTTCGATCGGCGCCGGAAGGGGCCAGCTTGTGCGCCAGTTGCTGACTGAAAGTGTCCTGGTTGCTCTTTTGGGAGGCCTGTTCGGTTTGGTGTTTGCGTTCTGGATCACCCACCTGATGGTGGCGCTGATGCCGAGTTTCTACGTGCCCAACGAGGCGCGGATTGAGGTCAACGACTACGTTTTGTTCTTTTGCGCAATCGTCTCGACGCTCACCGGAATCCTCTTTGGGCTCGCGCCTGCCCTTCAAGCGTCGCGTCCGAATCTGGTCGAGGCGCTCAAAGTTGAGGGACGAGGTTCCCGTGTGTCGGCGGCCGGGAGAACGCGCGCGTTGTTGGTGATCACGGAGGTGGCGTTGGCTTTGGTGCTGCTCGTCAGCGCCGGGTTGACGATCCGCAGCTTTGTCGCCCTGCAAAGAGTCGATCTGGGTTTCCGGCCCGAACGCGTGATGACCGTGGGCCTGCCTCTGCCACCAAAACGCTATGCGACCTGGCAACAACGCAATCATTTCGCTCAAGAGTTGCTTGCGCGGGTCAAGCATCTCCCCGGCGTGCAGGCCGCGACCATTGGCAACGGCGGTCTGCCTTTCGGCGGACCGCAGTCCACCTTCGCCATCGAGGGTCAGACGGACGCCGAGACGCGCCAGATTGTGCTGCAACTAGTCAGCGCCGATTATTTGGGCACCGTTGGCGTTCCACTCCGGCAAGGGCGCATGTTGACGGAGCAGGAGATCAACGGTTCGCAAAGCGTCGCGGTCATCAACGAAGTGGCCTCGAAGCTCTGGCCAGCGGGGGAAAATCCCGTTGGCAGGCGCCTCCGGCTGGATTTGTTGGATAAGCCGGGAAACGCGGCAGTGCTGACGCCGACGAATGCCTCACCGTACGTCACGATTGTCGGCGTGGTAGGCAACACGCGCAACGACGATCTACGAAACGATCCTCAGCCCGCAGTTCTTTTGCCTTATACCCTTCTCGCGCCGCCGGGGCGCACTCTGGCCGTTCGCACCCAGGGCGATCCGAAATCGCTCATGAACGCTTTGCGGACACAGGTGCGGGAGATGGACAGGGAACAACCGATCAGTGGCCCGACCACCTTCGAGGAAGAAGTGGGTTTCCGGACCGCGCAACCGCGCTTCATGATGGCGCTGTTCAGTCTGTTTGCCACGCTCGGTCTCGCGCTGGCAATGGCGGGCATCTACAGCGTGCTGTCCTATCTTGTCTCGCAGCGAACGCGCGAGATCGGCGTTCGGATGGCGCTGGGCGCCAGGCGCGGAGACGTCCTCGGCTTGATTTTCAGAACCGGCGGCAGGCTGGTGGGTATGGGAATCGTCATCGGGATACTCGCCAGTCTTGGAGCGGCTCGGCTGGTTCGCAGTCAGTTGGACTTGTTCCAGGTGACGACGGCCGACCCTGCGACATTCTCCGGCGTGATCGCGCTGCTCAGCGCCGTTGCGCTGGTGGCCTGCTACCTGCCGGCCAGCCGAGCGACCAAAGTCGATCCGATGGAGGCGCTGCGTTATGAGTAAAACAACATCGAACATCGAACATCCAACATCGAACGCTGAAGGTATGAAGGCGCTGCGTTATGAATGACCGAACGCGGAGCGCGGAATGCGGAACGCGGAATGAAAGGAAATGAGGACGGACAACTCACCATAGCTCTCAATTCGCGGCATTGATTTGCCGGGCATTTTGGGTTCCTGGCGCGCTGACCGCAAACTCGAATCGACTCAGGCTGATTACCACGAACTCAATCGGGCGTGGAAACGTCCTTCCATTGATTGGAATTGCCGCAGCGAAAACATTGTAGCAGAAGTACACCTGGTGCTGCCTGCCAGTCGATGGGCGTGGTGCATACGGGACAATGCGATGCGCCCATGTTCGCAACGGATTTGGTCACTTGTTGAATCTCGTCCGTCGTCCAGGGGCGAAAGCGGTGCCGTTGCGGGTCATCGCCGCGTCGAAGTTCCTTTCGCTTGCCGCAGACTGCGCACTCGGCGCGCAAATCGTAATCGCCGCCGTGGAGTTTGCGCAGCTTGAACTTGAGCGGCACGGCATCGTCAGGACATCTGACGAGCCGGTCCTGCCAAAACTGCTCCACGATCTGATGCGTTTGTTCTGTTGACCAGGACATGACTCGGTTCGGATTAGTTGCTCCCCAATCCCGTTCGTGTGGGAATTGCGAACTGCACTGTTGGACTGCAAGCACGGTGCGGCTGTTCAATTTGCTTGACCGGCCAAAGCGACTGCGATTGGCTGCCGTCAAGGTGCGCCACATGCCTTCGCGTTACGTTGGGAGCGTTTTCATTCCACTTGCGCTTCTTTGTCTGACGCAGCCGCGGTTGCGGGCCGCTGGTGTGACGCTCATCACCCACGGATTCTCCGGCAACGTCACCGACTGGATCATCCCCATGGCCCAAAAGATTCCAGCGTATTACCGGTTTCCCGGAACCAACTTCTCCTGTTACGAAATCTATTTCATTCAGGACGGCCAAGGCAACTACGTGCCGACGCAAAGTCGCATTGGAGGAGTACTGCCAACGAACGCCGAGTCCGGCGAAATCATTGTTAAACTCGATTGGTCGCAACTGGCGGGCAGCGTGTTCGGCGGCGCGCCTTACAGCACTACAGATGTTGCTCCGGCGTTCGCGTCCGCCCTGTTATCGACCAACTTCATTCCTGAACTGGGCGGCAGGGCATTGGTCGAACTGCCGCTGCATCTGATCGGGCACAGCCGGGGCGGTTCCATGATGTGCGAGATCACCCGCCTGCTCGGCGCGCAGGGCGTCTGGGTCGATCATTTGACCACCCTCGATCCGCACCCGCTGAACAACGACGGCTTCGACGATCGGCCCATTACGTTTACCGTGGATGGCCCGGCCCGCGTCTATGCCAACGTTTTGTTTGCCGACAACTATTACCAGCAGAACTCATCCATCTTCGGGATCGACCCCAGTGGCGAACCGCTGACTGGCGCTTACAACCGGTATCTGAGCAACCTGTCCGGTGGGTACAGCCAGTCCCACAGCGACGTGCATCTCTGGTATCACGGCACGACTGACCTGGTGACTCCAGCGACCGACACCCAGGCGAACATCACCGCCGCGGAACGCCAGCTTTGGTGGACGACTTACGAATCAGGCGGCGTGGATGCAGGGGTCTATTGGAGCCTGATCGGGCACGGAAACCGGCTAAGTAACGACGAACCGGCTGGCGCTGGCGCGGGACAGGTTCGCGACGGATACAACAAGGTTTGGGACTTGGGCGCGGGGCTTGCCTCCAACCGTCAACCTTTGCCGGCCAACAACGGAACCTGGCCCAATCTCATCCAGTTCAATCTGCTCACCACGAACACGTTCACCGTGGGCGCGACGAACAGGATGAATTTCTATTACCAATATGGACCGGACGCCAACACCACTGCGAAAGTGCAGGTGTTCCTGGACAACGACCTCGATCCGATCAATGGAGATGTCGGTGAAGTTTACCAGCAGACCGTGCCGGGGACGGGCACCAACGCCGTGAACGTCATCACGTTCCAGTGGGCCACAAATCCGACCAGCGTTGTGCCGGGGACGTATGCCATCTACGCCCGGATCAGTGCTGGTGGGAAAGGCCGTTATCTGTACGCGCCGGAAACATTGACCCTCACGCCGAGTCTGATGCCGCCTTTATTGACTTCTCCGGTCAACTATAACGGGCAGGTGCAGTTCGCCGTCAATGGATTCACCGGTCAGAAGGTCATTGTGCAGGCATCAACCAATCTGGCTGCTTGGGATTTCATTGGAACCAACACGCTTGCTGGAAGCACATGGAGCTTCGTGGATGTTCAGGCAGCCAACTACGCTCGGCGGTTCTATCGGGCAGTGCTCGCACCATAAATCGTGCGGTTCGCAGCCTACTGTCCGCCGAACGCAGGATCGAGCCAGGGCGTGTTGGTGTAGTACCAGAAACCTTTCATGCTTTCGACGTGGCCGTCGGCAAAGCCGTTATTACTCCGTCCATTGTGGCGAAGTTGAGGACCGCACCAGTTCGGATTACTGCCAATGACGCAGTCCGGGCAATCTCCTGTTTGGGGATCGCCCAGCATCCAGGCCCCTAGTTTGGGCTGTGAAGAAGGAGTGACGGCGGGATTTTTCCTCGGATCAGGTCTCGTGCCGGAGTCGGTGATGAAGACGGTCCGGGCAGGATTCCTGACATTGACTTCGGCCACACGATGATACGCCACGTAGAGACTCAACTCTCCGCAGAGTGCATGGTTAACGGCGTAGTCGGAGACGGTCGGTGCGGTCACCGGAATTCCATCCCACCTGTCCAAATCCAGCGGCTTTCCCTTGCGCGAGGGACAGAGGAGGATGTTGGTGGTGCTGAGATAGGGTTGGAGCAACTGAAACCAGGTGATCAGGCCCTTTGCGTAAGGCGGAAACAGGTAGGACACGACATGTTCTCCCTTGTTGTCATCGGTGTACATCTTGCCAGCCAAAATAATCTGTCTGACGTTGCTGGTACATTTGATCGACTGCGCCTGTTGCTTGGATTTGGCCAAAGCCGGGAGGAGCAATCCCGCCAGGATGGCGATTATCGCGATCACGACCAACAATTCAATCAAGGTAAAGGCGCAGGAGATTTGAGAATGGTTCCTCGTGCCAGGAGATCGAAATGATTTCATAAGGGAGTTAAGTCTGTTGGCGAGTTGGTGAGTTCATTGGCTTACCAGACACAAAGAGCATTGAGAGCACCGGTATTGGTTGTGTACAATATTGTCAAGTTCACTGTGCTGGATGCTTTCGCTCTGGCGATCATCGCCACTGGCGGACCACCGGCCTTTCCGGACATCCCCGGCCACGAATCTGATGTTGCCGCCGCTCGCCGGCGTGCCCGCGAGATAGGCAGAGCGATGGACGAACTGCTGAAGGTTGTAAGCAACGCAGGGTCCTATGTCTCGGAAAGCGATTTCTTCGAACGCTCCTGGCAGCAATTCTTCTGTGGGATCGCTGCGATGATAAATCTGGCGGCACCTTGCCGTCTTGAGGTTTTTCCAAATCAGCTTGCCGTTGACTTGGAACACACCATAATAACGGTCGTTCGATGAATATCGGTAGAGATTGTGGCCCACTTTGCGAAACTGGCCCTTACGTTGGTGAGCTCGCTCGGCTGCCGTTTGGCCTTGGGGTTACACGCGGCGAAACGCAGCGATAGAAGGGGAAATCTCGCCGTTCCAACGATTCATCGTAAGTTGTTGCACTAGAATTTGATGGGGTCGTAGCTCAGTTGGTAGAGCGTCTCGTTCGCAATGAGAAGGTCAGGGGTTCGACTCCCCTCGGCTCCACCATTTTGTAAGTCAATGACTTACGAAATGATCCCCACCAGTAACAACAAATCCACCCACAGATCAAAGAGCAAGCGGCGCGATACACGAAGTTCGTGGAATGGAGCGACGAGGACCGGTGCTTCAAAAGGAATTCAGCGGCAAGTTTGTGCTGTTGAACCTGCGTTGCACCGTCGCTTGGCAGCCAAGGCGCTCGCCGACGGGGAAAGCCTCAACAGTTATTGCGTCAAGACGCTCCGCAAAGCGTGACGGCAGTTTTGGCGCGGTTGCTGGAAGCTTTGCGCGATGATTCTGCGCGGCGAACGTCAGTTGACCTTGGCGCACGTCCGCACGCTCGCGGCGCATTTCAGCGTTTCCGCAGACTTGTTTCTGCCGCCAAACTGACCACGAGGCTGCCGGGTCAGCCTCTACCCGACGCAATAATCCGGACTTTTTGCCTCCCAAGCGGGCCTCTCCGCATCCCCAAAATACGGTCATCACCCACTTGCCCGCTTTCTCAGTAACCGCCAGCGTCGGGGAGGATCGACAAGAGATGATTGAGCCGCAAGGGCGCGCTGGAATATGCGTTCGACACCGAAATAGAACGTCGCCATTGGAGGCAGACATTGACCTCGGGCTGTATGGCAAAGATAACAGTGATGTTGGCAGAAGACCACACGATAGTGCGGCAGGGCATCCGCACATTGCTCGAAGCTGAAAAGGACCTGAACGTTGTCGGCGAAGCTGACAATGGACGCCAGGCAGTGCAAATGGCCAAACGCTTGCGACCCGATGTGATCGTCATGGACATTGGGATGCCCTCGCTCAACGGGCTGGAGGCGACGCGGCAGATCAGCAGGCAAATTCCCAAGTCCAAAGTCGTCGTCCTCTCTTCGTACAGCGATGATGAGTATGTGCAGCAGTTGACCGCAGCCGGCGCGACCGGCTACCTCATCAAAACGACCGCCTCGCAGGATTTAGTGATGGCCATTCGCGAAGCGAAGAAAGGCAACGCCTTCTTCAGTCCGGCCATCTCCAAACGGCTGATCGAACATTACCGACAGGCTGTTGTGAGAGGCGAACCCGTCAAGAAAGGTCGCGGCCGGCTCACTTCGCGTGAAATGGAAGTACTCCAATTGATCGCCGAAGGTAACCACAACAAGCAAATTGCCGAAAAACTCTTCATCAGCATCAAAACTGTGGAGAAACACCGACAGCAGCTCATGAACAAGTTGGAGATTCACGAGGTGGCCGGCCTCACCCGCTACGCCATTACCAAGGGATTTGTCGAAGACCCCAAGGGCATCCACAAACGCCCGCTACACCCCTGAGTCGTTTCCTGTTGGAATCTCCGGGATTGAGCGTTGTCAGCGTGAAGCCGCCGCCGCGTGTTGTGAGCGGCTTGACTCCTGCAACGCTTCTGTTTCTTGTTGAATGCGGAGGCGCTCAGCCCGCGACTCCTGGAGCACATGCTCCAGCCGGTCATCGGCCAACTGCGTCAGCAGCGCCGCCGCATCCTTCATCTCTCCATGTTCGACCGCGCGCGACAACACTTCCGCCTTCGTCGCACCCCTTTTCCTGCCCAGAAACGGCTTGAGGATGAGATAGACCACGTCTCGGACCGGCATATAGCGAAGAAAACGGCGCAACAGCCGGAAGGTCTGCACCGGAAAATGCAACAGCTTGTACCCAAATAATCGACGCAGCCCCGCGCGGCGCACGTCGTTGATCACCTCGCCTGACAGGCACGTCGGATCGATCGCCGAACATTTGAAGTACTTGTACCAATCAGTTTGTTCATTGACCAAACCGCGTTTGACATATTCGTGCCACATCGGCGTGCCGCGATAGACACAGAGCCGGTTGAACCCGAACGTGTCCAGCGGCAGCCTCGACGCAAAGTCAAAGGTCGCCTGCATGTCTTCGACCGTTTCATCCGGGCAGCCGACCACAAAAAAGCCGTGGACGATCTCGATGCCGGCCCGCTTGGCGTTTGTCACCGCGGTCCGGACCTCTTCCAGCGTCTGCTCTTTTCGCAACCGATCGAGTATCTTCTGGCTCCCACTCTCGATGCCGAACATGAGCGTGCGACAATGCGCTTTGGCCATCGCCGGAAACAAGTGCTGGGCGACAGAGTCCACGCGTCCTTCACAGCCCCATTGGATCGTGACGCCCCGGTCGTTGAGGCCCTTACAGATGGCCTCGATCCGTTTCGGCTGGAGCAGGAAATGGTCGTCCACAAAGTAAACCGCACCGTACCCCAATTCCTGGAGATGCTTGAACTCGTCCACGACGTGCTGCGGGCTCCTCGAGCGCCACTTGCCTTCGTTGAAGATCGGAATGTCGCAGAAAACGCAGGACCAGGGACAGCCGCGTGAAGTCTGCATCGTCGTGAAGCGCTCCATGGAGAGCACCGCGGGCACGTCCAGCGGCATGGATTCCACGAAATCCAACGGCAAACTCTCACGATCAGGGAACGGCCACTGATCCAGATTGCGCTCCGTCTTTCGGTTCGGGTTGTTCACGATTTGGCCATCCTTCGCCCAGGTCAAGCTCGCCACCTCTGCCGGATCATTCAGTTGCTCCAGCAGGTCAAGAATGAGCTGTTCGCCGTCCCCGCGACAAACGAAGTCCACCTCTGGGCATTGCAGCTTGACCAACGGGGCATTGAGACTGGCAAACACGCCTCCAAACGCCAGCTTCACCTTGCTGTTGGCGGCGCGGATCTGGCGGGCGAGGATTTTGGCGTACGGATAACTGGTCGTACTCAGAAAACTCAAGCCCACGAGAGCCGGCTGCTGCCGCTGGATCTCCTCAATGATGACCCCATCGGGCGTTTCGGGATTGGCCTGGTCAAACATCACGCACTCGTGGCCCGCGCGTTTCAGTACCGCCGAGAGCGACATAATTCCAATGGGAGGAAACCCCATCACGCGAATCTTTCCGTTCCTGGCGCGAGTCCTGGATGGAAGGGCGTAAAACTGCGGGTCTCGGACGTGGATTAGAAAAACAGTCATCGTGATCTCCAATCTTTCGACTGCGAATAGGGACGAGGGCCTCTTCGCTCGCCGTGGCCTGCGAGGATTCGTCGCCTTCGCGGATCGAGCGAGCACCAAGCCGCGACGGGACCGCCGGGCCTCGTTTGGCACCCAGAACTCATGGCGGCGCTGACGGTCTGCCGGAAACGTATGCTTGTCAAAACTAATCTTCGTTCCCGTTCATTGCCTGGACATGCCCGGCGTTTGTCATGACCCGCACCCGCTCCGACGCAAAGCCATGCTTCTCTGATGGCGCGCGCGCCAGGGATTCGGAGGCGGCCTACTTTTATTAACCGTTTATTCACAGTCTGGCGTGAACAACTCGCCGTTGACTGGGCCGTCGGCGACGGCAAAGTGCAGCCTTCTAATCCGCCCGATTGGAAGCCGCCGTGAGAAGGCTGTTCTCACCAAAGTTTGAAGAACAAATATGTCCGCCAAACGACAGACGTTCTGTGTGGAGAAGACCGAGGGTGGTTGGGTAGTGAGGACGGACGCCCATGAGGAACACCTGGGGCCCTATGCAGAGTGGGCGCGCGCGATGACGATGGCCCTGATTTTTGCAAGGTGTAACCAGCCCAGCCAGGTAAAAGTCAAAGCTGACGCTGAGTATTGGCGGGTCGAATACACTTTTGACAAACGCACGCAGGCGTCTGCTTAACGCTGCCACAGGCTCCGGTGGGCAATGTCCCGGATTGAACTGTAGCGGCGGGCGTCCTCCACACAGCGCCGTTTGGGGAAACACGCCGGCCAGATTCGCCGGCATGTTGTGCGGACTGGCGACGTTCGGACAGGCGGTGGGCTTGGCCGCCGCTGAACACAACTCATCGAAGCCGCCCTACCCGCCCAGCCCGGTCATCCAAGGCATCGCCTGGCATTGGGACACGTACACAAACGCTGCGCCGGGTAGCGATTTGTGGCCGCTGACATGGGGAGCGGATGACCATCTTTACGCTGCCTGGGGCGATGGAGGAGGCTTCGGCGGGTCCGACTCGGACGGCCGCGTCAGTATGGGCTTTGCTCGCATTGAAGACGGCCCGGAACACTGTCGCGGCATCGATGTGAACGGAGGGAAGAACCCCGGCGTCGTTCCCGAAAAAGGGCAAGCCCAGCGGGATCGCTTATTGCTCGCCCGTGGTTGGCCTGGGGGCCTGGAGTGGAGGTTGAAGCTTCACGAGCTTTTGCTCGCCGGCCATTTCATCCAGCAACGCAGCGATCCAAAGCAGCATGTTCCGTTTCTCCTGCTCGAGTCTCCACGCCAACGCGGGCAGCGAAAGGAGAACCATCCAAATCCAGTGATGCGCCCGTGCCAGGAGACCGATCAGCAGCAGTTCCGCGCCGCACGCGGACCAGAAGGCGATTCGCGCGGGCAGCGACCAGGTGACATTCAGTCGGCAGCGAAATATTCTTTCGCCCGGGCCAAGTTCCTCGGCGACCGTCGTCAAGCGCAAGCGGCTCCATCGGCCGCCGAAAATTTCCACGTCCTGATCGCTCCAACCCGTGTCCGTTTTGTGTTGCCATCCTTCGGATTCCAATTTGGAGAGAATGCGCTTGAGAAAGGCATACCGATCCAAGCCGCCCTCCGACCGGTAGCAGACCTGTCCGGATGATTCCAGGTCGTCGAGCTGTTCCCGCGAAACGGCACGTTTGAAGACCGGCGGCGCGGAGCGCACGGTCAGCCGCCAGTTGTAACGTGCCCAGCCGCGCACGATCGGCTGCAGCAGAAAGAGCAACGCGACCAGCGGACGAGACCAGCTTCGTTGCTTCTTCCTGGGCAACCCGGCTTGCGCGGCCGCCACGGCGCACACGCCCAGGGAAATCAACAGGCTGGTCAGCGCCACCGGCAGCAACGGGTAAATCGACGCCGACAGTACCAGCAGCGGCAGAGTGATCAGCACATGGTATTCGAGTGAAGTGCAGAACATCAACAGGAACGCTGGCTCCGGGGTGTAGAGCTTTTGAAAAAATCCGCTGCCGAACAAACCATGGTAGACGATCTGCCGCTGCAAGGTCACACCCAGCTTCGACGCGGTGTAAATGCGGCCGCGCCAGATGCCGCCGCCGAAAAAGTTGAAATACTCCGGATGCTTGCGCATCAGCAGGGCTTCCGCTTCGCCGTAGCCGGCCTGTTGCTTCAAGTAAGCGCGGACCGTGGAACGCCGGTAGTGCCAGACAAAACCGGCATGACTGAATCCGAGCTTGCCGCCGCGCTCCTGCAAACGCCAGCAGACATCCACGTCGTCGCCCGCCGTGCGAAACACCGGATCGAAACCGCCGATTTCCTCCAGCGCCCATTTGTAAAACATCATGTTGCAGCCGGGAACGTGCTCGGCTTCACGGTCGGTCAACATGACGTGGGCCGGTCCGCCGGGGGAGACCATTACCGCCGCGGCCACAAACGAATCGTCCGGCGGCAAAAAATTGTGTCCGCCCATGCCGACGAATTCACCGCTCAAAAGATCGCCGACCAGGTAGTAGAGCCAGTCTTCGTCGGCGCGGCAGTCGGAGTCCGTGAACGCAACGATCTCACCCGTGGCCGCGGCGATACCGGTGTCGCGCGCGACCGATAGGCCGTGGTGGTCCTGACGGAGGGAGCGGACGCGCGGAAATTCCTTCGCGATTTCCGACGTTGAATCGGTCGAGCCGTCGTCGACGAGAATGACTTCGAAATCGGGATAGATCAGGCGCGCGAGCGATTCGAGACAGGCCTTGAGCGTGCGATCGCCATTGTAGCTGGCGACCACGACCGAAACTTTCGGAGAGCGCGGCAGAGGAAAACGCGGCGCTGCACGAAACACCTTCTGAACGGCCCAAAAAGATTCTTTCGGTTTGCGGTCGCGTCCGGTCAAGCCGAAGCCCCACTCTTCAATCTGCCGTTCTCCTTTGAACCAGTCGTCGGTGTAACAGAATATGACCATCCCGGCCAACCCGGCGCGAAACCCCGATTCAATTTGCCAGGTGAGGATTTCGCACTTGCGCGTTTCGCCCTCGCGCACGGAATCGATGCCGAATTCGCCGAGCATCAATGGCTTTGCGCCCGCGAGCATTTGCAGTCGCGCGAGATAATTCTCAAACGGCTTGCGGAGATGCAGGTAAACATTGAAACAAACGAAGTCGATGGCTTGCGGACGCAGAAATTCCGTCGGCGGAAAGGAAGTGAACGTGCAGAGGCAGTCCGGGTCAACCGACCTGGCGACATCAATCAATTCCTCGATAAAATCGGAGACCGCGCGGATGCCGCTCCACCGCACGATTTCCGCAGGAATCTCGTTCACCACGCTGTAGGCGAAGACGGCCGGGTGGCACCGGCAGGTCTCGGCCGCCTTGCGTACGGCGTCGCGAGCCTCTTTTCTCGATTTTGTCGATTCGAGAAAGCAAAGGTGTTTGGGCCAGGGAATATCCACGAGTACTTTGAGTTCATACTCGGCCGCCAGATCTAAAAACCAACGCGGCGGCACGTAATAAACGCGAAGCAGATTGGCGCCCAGTTCGCGGATTTGCAGAAAATCCAGCGCCGTCTGTTCGCGCGCGGGATACATTTCCTTTTGGTCGTTCGGCGCGAACGGCCCATAGGTCAAACCCTTGGGGTAAAACTTTTTTCCTCCAAGTCGAAAAAATTTCCCGTCCACGTTGACGCGTGACGCGGAGGTGCTGACAACAGACATAGGAAAGGGTTATTGCTTTTCTTCCGCCCGTTTGCGGGCGCGCCTGCGGTTGCTTTCGGAGCGCCTTTCGCGTTCATGGCTGACCGTCCAGCGACAGCGCCAGATGAACGCGGCGAAAACCAGTGCGAATCGATTGGCGCGTGGAGATCGCATGAAAGTTCTATTACGTCAGGGCAATGACTTCGGCAACTGAATTGAAATTCAATCCTTTTCACCGGGAAATGCCAAGGTGGTCTGGGTAGTGGGTCTTCAAACTGACCCACTACCGCCGGTCTCTACCTCTAGGAATCTTCACCAGCCTGCCGCCGCGTTGTACGCGATAGCGTTGACCGCGCCATTCAACCGTTTTGCCTAGAACCGCCAACGCCCAGAGGGCGACGTTCAATAAGTCTTTGATCGGCACCAGCCAGAAGAAAGCCCAGTGCGAATGGGAACACGTCAATCTCGACTCCTGACGCATCGCCGTGAGTACTCGCGCCAGCCAGATCACGAGTGCGAACAGGAGCGCCTGGGACAGAGGATGAACATTGACGACAACGGACACGGTCGCCCCGCTGACCGTCGTTGCGCCGGAGGTTTCGCTGGCGGTGGCGATGGCGGCGATGACCCAGAGCAGCGGCCAAAGCGTGGCGTTGCCTAGGATGCTGAAAAAGTAAGGCAGCGGCTGACAGGCGCGGATGGTCCGCGCCCAGCGCAATTGATGCCGCCAGACTTCGCTCCAGTTCTTCGGTGAATCCCAACATTCGACCACTACGGGCGAAAGAACCACGCGCCCGCCTCGTTTGGCGATCCTGTTTCCGAGCTGGTAATCGTCCGCCAGAAAATCGACGAGCGCGTTGAAACCGCCGATGGCTTCAAGTTGCTGGCGGGTGGTCGCCATGACCGCTCCAAGCGCGAAGTCGAGCGGCTTGATGCTCCGGCATTGCAACACCTGGCTCCAGAAATCGGCGTTAATCGCGATGGCTTCCCATTGCATCGCCAGAGTTGCGGGATTGGCCAGCTGATAAAAACAGTTCACTAAACCAACCGCGGGATCACGCAACGGACTCACCATGTTGGTCAGCAAATCCGGCGCCACGCGGACATCGGCATCGCTGACGATGATCAGGTCGTGCCGGGTGAGTCGTTGCAATTGGATCAACGTCGAGACTTTGGCATTGGAGCCGAGCGATTCGCTGCAAATTACCAGTTGCGCCTCGCGTCCAGGACGAGCGGCCAGCAACCGGCGAACCAGCTCGCAAACCGGATCGGTCGCCGACTCCACGCCGAGGAGGATTTGCACAGAACCGGGGTAGTCCTGCGTCAGCCAGCTTTCCAGGCAGCGCAAGGTTTCGGCGTCTGCGCCCTTCAACGGTTTGAGCAGCGTGACCGGCGGCGTGAAACTCCTGTCGGCGACGCGTTGGTGCAATGGGAAACGCATTGCGACGACGAATTGCCAGAGCGCCAACGCGAGGCTGAGGGACGCGAGCGCGGCCAGAATAATGTTCAAGACCACCGGAGTGACGGGATCAGAACTGGTCCACCGCGACGACGCGCAGGATTTCTTCCAGCGGCGTCTGCCCGCTCAGGGCGCGGCGCAGGCCCATGTCCCAGAGCGTTTGCATCCCTTGCTGGATGGCGACCTGTTGGAGGGAACGCGTCGGCATCTTTTGCAGGATGGCGTCGCGCAACACTTCGTTGACGACCAGCATTTCGGTAACCGCGGTGCGCCCGGAATAGCCCGTGTGAACGCACTCCGCGCAACCGACGCCGCGGCGAAAGGCGGCGGTTTCGATGGCTTCGGGCGGCACCAAACGGAGAAAACCCGGTTCCGGCTGATAGGGTTGGGCGCAGTACGTGCAGTTTTTCCGAATGAGCCGGAGTCCGATCACGCCGCTGACGCTCGAAGCGAGCAGAAACGGTTCGATGTCCATATTGATCAGACGCGCGAACACCCCCGCGGTGCTGCCACTGTGAATCGTGCTGATGACGAGGTGTCCGGTGAGGCCTGCCTGCACGGCAATGGCGGCGGTCTCCGGGTCGCGAATTTCGCCGACCATGATGACTTGCGGGTCCTGGCGCATGAGCGAGCGCAGCGCGACCGGATAGGTGAATTCCTTGTGCGGATTGATCTGCGCCTGGCTGATCATGGGCAGGTTGAATTCCACAGGGTCTTCGACGCTGCTGATGCTGATGGCCGGGCCGGAACGTTGGACCAGATGGTAGAGCGCCGCGTAAATGGCGGTGGTTTTGCCGGAACCGGTCGGACCGGTGAGCAAAATCAATCCACTCGGCCGCGCCAGGAGTTTGATGAACGTTTGCAGTGTCTCCTCTTCGAAACCGAGGCTGCCAAGGTCAAAGCTGCGGTTGCTGGGATCGAAAATGCGAATGACGATTTTTTCTCCGCGCACGGTTGGAAAAACGGAGATGCGGAGTTCGACGCCGCCGAGTTCGGCGTTGGCCGGGGCGTGGCCTTCCTGCGGCAAATCGGTTTGATAGGAAATCAGGCTGGCCATGACTTTGATGCGACCGGAGATTTTCTCCATGAGGTCGAGCGGCAGGTGGACCAGTTCATTGAGCACCCCGTTGAGGCGGATGCGCACCACGAGCGTGCTTTCCCACGGCTCGATGTGAATGTCGCTGGCGCCGACTTTGATGGCGTCAATGAGCAGGTAATTGACCAGCGCGCCGATTTCAATGGCCTGCTGGTCGGAGACCGATTGCAGATAACGAGTCGTCTGGTTCACAGGGTGTCCCTGGTCTTCTTTGGCGAATCAACATTCGACATGTTAATGACTTTTCTGTTCATGACCAGCGGGAAATTTGACAAAGCCCGGCAATAAAAGTTTCGCAACAGGTTGCGGGCATGACGGTTGGATTTCCGGCAAGCCATGTCCCGGCGCCCGCCCGGCCTCGGGAACGCCCGACCTGCGGCAACTCTAAAAAAGAAGCGCAGGAATCCATTTCGCGATTGACCCCGCGAAACGAAACCCCTACAAGGAACACGTCACACGTCGGCCACAACCAACAGGAAGCTTCCCAACAAAATATGCCTGAACGACTTCGTTGTGCGGTGATAGGAACAGGCGCGTTCGGCCTCGATCACCTCAACAGCCTGCTGCACTGTCCCCGCGCAGCGGCGGTTGCTGTCGCCGAAACAAACCCCGAACGGCTCAAGGAGGCCGCCGACCGATTCAAAATCTCACGCGCCTACGCGGATTACCATGACCTGCTCGACCAGCCGGACATTGACGCATTGACCGTCGCCGTGCCCAACCATCTGCACGCGCGGATCGCCATCGACGCTTTGCAGGCCCGCAAGCACGTGTTGCTCGAAAAACCGATGGCGATGAACGCCAGGGAAGCGGCCAAAATCGTCGAGACTGCAAAGAAAATGCGACGCACGCTTATGGTCGCGCAGAATTTCCGGTTCAATCGCCATACGCAAATCGGCAAAGCGATCCTGGACCGCGGCGACCTGGGCGAAGTCTATCACGCCCGCTGTTTCTGGCTTCGCCGCAGCGGCATCCCGCGCATTGGTTCGTGGTTCACGCAGAAACAATTCTCCGGCGGCGGCTGCACGACGGACCTCGGCGTGCACATGCTCGACACCTGCCTGCACCTGCTCGGCGAATTCGACGTGAAGTCGGTCTCGGCGCAAACCTTTGCCAAGTTCGGCCCGCGCGGCCTGGGAGAGACCGATTGGGGCAAAAGCGAAATCAATCAAAAGAAACCGTTTGACGTGGAGGATTACAGTGTTGCCTTGCTCAGGCTGAAAAGCGGGCGAACGGTCGTCCTGGAAACCAGTTGGGCCGGCCATCACCCCACCGATGCCCGCGAATATGGCGTGGACCTGGTGGGCACCGTAGCGGGATTAAAGTCCAGCAATTGTTGGACGCAATCTACACCTCGGCGGCCACCGGCAAGGAAGTGAGGCTGGGTTAACGCAGGCGAGCGGCTTGCCGACGCGCTTCCGTTCGACCGGGTTTTGAATTGTTACTTCTGGAAAGACTTGTCTTCCCCATCGCAAGCTTTAGTTTTGGCTGGGATTGTGATGAAAACTTTTGCGGAACTGAATTTTCCCGGCCGGTTGATTGCCGTTGAAGGGCTCGATGGCTCCGGCAAGTCCACCCAGATTTACCTGCTCAAACGCTGGCTTGAATTGCAGGGCCTCAAGGTCTTCTTCAGCGAATGGAACTCGTCCGACCTCGTCAAGAGCGCGACCAGCAAGGGGAAAAAGCGCGAGTTGCTCACGCCTACAACGTTCAGCTTGATTCACGCGACGGACTTCGCCGACCGCTACGAACGACAACTCGTGCCGCTGCTGCGCGCCGGCTACGTCGTGCTGTGCGACCGCTACATTTTCACCGCGTTCGCCCGGGACACGGTGCGCGGCTGCCCGCCAAAATGGGTTCGCGGCATTTACAGCTTCGCCGCGCTGCCGGACCTGACCTTTTTCTTCAAAGCGGACCTGGAAGTTTCGCTCCACCGCATTCTGGATGGCCGCCCGGAGCTGAAATATTTCGAGGCTGGAATGGACCTGCGCCTGTCCAGCGACTCCTATGAAAGCTTTCGCATTTTCCAGGGGCGCATCCTCGAGCAGTACCTGGCGATGAGCACCGAATTCAACTTTCTGGTCATTGACGCCAATCAGCGGGTTGAAGCGCAACAGTCGCTCGTGCGCCAGTTGATGTCGGCCCGGGTTGCTTTGTCCAAATACGTTCTGCCGAAATGATGAAAAGTCGCATGGGAACGACCAGACGCGGCCCCGCCTCACTGCCTCAACCCATCGCCAGCCGCAGCGTGATGGTGCCCAAACCGACGCCCAAACGTTTTTACGGCCATGGTATCCCGGGCGTGGACCTGGAGAAACTGTTCGGAAAACTCATCGTGATCGAAGGCGCAGACGGCTCCGGCCGCTCGACCCAGATCGCGCGGCTGGTGCAATGGCTCGAAGGCTGCGGGCACGCCACGGTGCAGGTCGGCCTGAAACGCTCCACGCTGGTGAGCGAGGAACTGGAACGCGCGAAGCAAGGGAACATTCTCAGCCATATCACGATGAGTTTGTTCTACGCGACCGACTTCGCCGACCAGTTGGAAAACATTATTTTGCCGGCTCTCAAGGCGGGCTTCATGGTGCTGGCCGACCGCTACATTTACACGCTCATGGTGCGCGACCTGGTGCGCGGCATGGACGAAGCCTGGTTGAAAAATGTTTACGGCATCGCGCTGGTGCCCGACGCTGTCTTTTACCTCAACGTCGCACCGGAACAACTCGTGCAACGAAACTTTCAGAAAAATCACACGCTCGATTACTGGGAAAGCGGCATGGACGTCGGCCTCTCGCGCGACATGTTCGACTGTTTTCTCCAGTACCAGGCGCTGGTCGAAAAACAATTTCGCCGGTTGCAATCCACTTACGGATTCACCATCGTCAGCGGCGAGCGATCCGCGGAGGAAATCAATGCCGAGTTGCAGGAAAAGATTGAGGGGGTCCTCGTCGGCAAATGAGTTTTCCACAACGATAACTCAATCAGCCACTCGCCATGCCCGGAGAGAATGACAAAAAAGACTGCGTCATTGGCGTCGATTTTGGCGGCACCAAAATCCTGGCGGGCGTGTTCGACGCAAAATTTGAGTGCATTGGACGCGCGCGGGTCAGCACCAAAGCCGACCGCGGAACCGAGGAGGTGATCGGGCGCATCGCCCGTTGCGTCCGCGAGGCGGTGGAGGAATGCGACCTCGACCTGAAGCAAATCAAGACCATCGGCATCGGCGCGCCCGGAGCCGTGGATTCGGAATCCGGGAAAGTCATTTTCGCGCCGAATCTTGGCTGGAACGATGTGCCGCTCAAGAAAGAACTGGAGAAGCTGCTCGAGCGCCCGGTCTTTTTGGAAAACGACTGCAATGTCTGCACGCTGGGAGTTTACGAAGTGGAGTTGAAAGCCAAACCGCGCGAGGTCGTCGGTATTTTCCTCGGCACAGGCATCGGCGGCGGGCTCATTTTGGAAGGGAAGCTGTATTCGGGTTTCAATCGCACGGCGGGTGAGATCGGACACATGGTGCTGGAAGTGAGCGGACCGAAGTGCGGTTGCGGCAACAAAGGCTGCTTTGAAGCGCTGGCCAGTCGCACGGCCATTTTCCGCAAGATCAAGGAAGCCGTCAAGGAAGGCCAGAAAACGCTCCTGACCGAAATGCTCGGACCGGAGCTGGAAGACTTGCGCAGCGGTGACCTGCGCAAGGCAATCAAGCGCGGCGATAAATTCGTCGAGCACATCGTCGAGGAAGCGGCCGAATACACCGGCATCGCCGTGTCCAATTTAATCAATATCCTCAACCCGGAGGTTGTCGTGATCGGCGGCGGGTTGATGGAGCAGTTGGAGGATGAAATGCTGGCCATCATCGTGGAAACCGCAATGGACTACGCCATGCCGGGCACGACCAAAGGGATCGAAATCATCGCCACCAGGCTCGGCGACGACGCGGGCATCACCGGCGGCGCCGTCCTGGCTCGCAAGCACACCGAATAACCCCGGCGCCGCGCAGGGAGGCCAGCAAATGGAAAATGCCGGAAACCGGTCTCATAAAGTGGGCCAGGCGTCCTCGCAAGCCCTGCTGTTCCTTAAGTTCCGAAAAATTCCCCGACTCACCGGAGTCTCGCCTCAGCGACGTGAGACTTATGAAACCGCTTGAAACCAGACTCCCCACCGTCCCACCCCTCCGCGTCACCTTCCGCAGGTAGCGTTCGCCGCGCCGTCATTGATGTCGGGACCAATTCCGTAAAGCTGCTGGTGGCGGAAGTGTCGGCCGACCGCGTGGAACCGCTCGTCGAACGGAGCGAACAGACCCGTCTCGGCCGCGGTTTTTACGAGACCCGTCGCCTTCAGCCGGCGGCGATCACGCGCACGGCTCGTGCAGTGGCTGAGTTCGCCGCTCAAGCCCGTGAACTCGGAACGTCCTCGACGCGCATTATCGCGACGAGCGCGACGCGGGACGCGGCCAATCCTGCGGAATTGATTGCCGCGATCCAGGAGGCTGCGGGATCGCCGGTCGAAATCATCTCCGGCGAACAGGAGGCCGATTGGGTATTTCGCGGTGTCGTCTCGGACCCGGTCTTTGCCGGCCAGCCGTTGCTCATCGTCGATGTCGGCGGCGGCAGCACGGAATTCATTCTCGGGGAAGGCGACCGTCAACAATTTCGTCACAGTTTCCCGCTCGGCACGGTCCGGTTGCTGGAACAACTGCCCCACTCCGATCCGCCCACAGGCGCAGAGTGGGAGTCGTGCCGCGCCCAGGTGAGCGATTTCCTGGAGCACCAGATCTGTCCAGTCATTGAGTCCGAGCTGCGGACGTTCTCCGCTCGCGCGGTGCAACTCGTCGGCACGGGCGGGACCACCAGCATCCTGGCTCGGATCGAACTGGGGCTGATGGAATTCGATCGCGACCGGATCGAGGCGGCGCGCTTGACCCGGGAACAAGTGCAGCGGCAGCGCGAGCGCCTTTGGAGTTTGCCGCTTGCCGAGCGGAAAAAAGTCGTCGGCCTGCCGGCGGACCGCGCCGACGTGATTTTGACCGGCGTGCCGATTTATGAGGCGCTGATGGCGCGGCTGGGTTTTCCTGCTTTGCGAGTCAGCACGCGCGGCCTGAGGTTCGCCGCAGTAATTGAGGAACGACCTCAACGGTGATAATTGTGCGTTGGCAAGCGCGGGGCCGCTTCGATAATCTCCAACGTTGGTGCACAACGAAATGAAAAGGCAGGCGGCGTTCACCTTGATTGAACTCCTGGTGGTGATCGCCATCATCGCGATTCTGGCGGGCCTGCTGCTGCCGGCGCTCACGAAAACGAAGAGCAAAGCGCAAAGCATCGCTTGCCTGAACAATTTGAGACAGTGGGGTCTGGCCACGCAGCTTTACGTGGTGGACAACAATGACTTCCTCCCGCCCGACGGATCGCCTAACGGCATATCGGTGAATTCGGGTTGGTACATCGACCTGCCTCGCGTGCTTGGAATCAGGCCTTACAACCAGTTGTCCTGGCGCACTAACGCCAACATCGCGCCGGAGAAGTCAATTTGGATTTGCCCGGCCAACACCAACCGCAGCAATGGCAACAACCTCTTTCATTACTGCCTCAACGAACACGTCAACCGGACGGGCGCGAACAACGCGCCGGTCCGGCACTCGACGATTGGCAAGCCCACCCAGGTGGTCTGGTTGTTCGACAACGGCAAGCGCGCAGCAGTCGCTCAACAAAACAACGTTCACACCAACCTGCACAACAAAGGCGCCCAGTTTACATTCCTCGATGGCCACTCCGGACGCTTCCGCAACACCGAATACTGGGATTTCACCACCAACAAGGGCCGCACCAACAACCAGGATATTATTTGGATTCCCAATGTAAATTAGCCGGTGCTTCCTCCGATGTCGGAAACCGCGCTACGCCAAATAACTCCGCTGTTTGTAGCAGCCGCGCCCCGCACCCGTAGCTCTCCATGAAGCGCCCCCTCACCCCGCCCTCTCCCCCTCCGAGGGGGAGAGGGTGCCCGAAGGGCGGGTGAGGGGGCGCTTCATGGTCCCGATGTATGCGCAAAAGCGAAAGGAGGCTTCCTATGAAACCTCGTAGCCGCGGACTCATTATATCCGCCTTCTCGTTTCCTTGCTTCACCGCAGCGAAACGGTCTTGATGCCCGACGAAAGAAATGGAACGCTTTGCGCCATGAAAACCGTTAACCCATCTCCTGCGTCGCTTGGTATCTTCCGGTCACAACGAGCATGGGTGGGTATCTTCGCGCTGATCCTGCTGGCGTCGAGTTCTGGCCTTGCCAGAGAACTGGCCAACTATGCCGCTGACATGCGGGAGGACCTGACCGAGAAAATACTGCCCTATTGGCACGACAAAACGCTCGACAGGACTAACGGCGGCTATGTGCTTGCCGACGACGTTCAAAACCAGCGCTCGGCTACGGAAAAACAAATCGTCACGCAAAGCCGGCTGATCTGGACCTTTTCACGCGTGCATCTCAAGGGTTTCGGCGACGAGAACCACAGCTATCTCAAAGCGGCGG
>QHNT01000021.1 GCA_003218515.1 Verrucomicrobiota bacterium
CACGAGTCATAAAGGGTTCAGCGTGGTCGGTTTGGCTGCAGGCGCGTAAATCGTAAATCGTAAATCCCAAATCGTGTTGGCGTCCGCCTTGGTTCGGGCTTTCATTTCTTCACGAGTCATAAAGGGTTCGGGGTGGTCGGTTTGGCTGCAGGCGCGTAAATCGCAAATCGTAAATCGTAAATCGTAAATCGTAAATCGTAAATCGTAAATCCCTCACGGGCGCGTGAGCACATGTCGCAAATAGAGATACATCAGCGGGGCATTAAACAACAAACTGTCGAGCAAGTCGAGGATTCCGCCGATGCCCGGAAAATAGTTGCCGGAGTCCTTCACTCCAGCCTCACGTTTGAACAGCGACTCGATCAGATCGCCGATCACCGCCGATGTGCTCAGTAGAATGCCGAGGATGACCGCGTGTTTCCAGTTCATGCCCGTCAGCCGTTCACCGGTGAAATGGGCGAACAACAGGCTGGCCAGCGTGGAAACTACCACCGCGCCGGCAAATCCCTCCCAGGTCTTGCCCGGACTGATGCGCGGAATCATTTTGTGTTTGCCCAGCAGCGAGCCGACGGCGTAAGCGCCCGTGTCACTGAACTTTGTGACCAGGATGAAATAGAGGACATAGTAAGTGCCGTTTGCCTTCGGAAAGAAATTGATCTTTTGAATGAAGTTCAGCAGCCAGGGGACATACATCAATCCGAAGAGGGTCGTCGAGATGGCCAAAATGCCCGCTGTGTTGTGCGTGGAAACAAATTGGCGGACACACAGGCCGAGCACGAAAATGATCAGCAGGCTGGTTTCAAAGTCGTTGGCCTTGGCGGGCGCCTCTTGAATGCCGAGAACGCCGGAGAGATAAAAAAACGTGCTCGCGATCAACAACAGCCCGCCGAAAACGCCCCATTCCTTGAAGCAGATCAGTCCGCGCTTTTCCACCAGCCCATAAAATTCCAGCAGACCAAAACCTGCCAGTGCCATCATGATGACAAGGAATACCCCGTCCGAAATAAGTTTATTGCCCGAAAACAGCGCCGAGATCACCACCGTCCAAAGCACAATCGAAGTGAGCAGGCGCCGCAGAAAAACTTTCGCTTTGGATGGCGGTTTGGCAGCAGCGGTTAACGTGCCTTCAGGCATGTTGGATTTACGATTGACGATTTGCGATTTACGCGCCGCACGCCCGACTGGCCTTATTGGTCCGATCAGTCACGACAATCGTAAATCGTAAATCGCGAGTCGTAAATGTCAGACTCCGCCGAAGCGCCGGTGCCGACGGGCGTATTCCTCCAGCGCCTCAACGAACTGTGGTTTGCGAAAATCGGGCCAAAGCGTCGGTGTCACGACGAATTCGGAGTAGGAACTCTGCCAGAGCAAAAAGTTGCTGATCCGCATTTCGCCGCTGGTGCGAATCACCAGGTCCGGATCGGGGTAATGGCCGGTGTAAAGATGCTCAGAAATGATCGTCTCGTTGATCTCGGCCGGCTCGATTTTCCCATGCCTGACTTTGCCGGCGATGTCGCGGATTGCCTCGACGATCTCTGTGCGCCCGCCATAACTCAATGCCAGAATCAACGTAAGGCCGTTGTTTTTCGCGAGCGCTGCTTGAGTTTTCTTTAACTGTTCCTGAACAAATTCCGGCAGGCGATAAATCTGGCCGATGACTTCCAGCCTTGCGTTGTTTCGATTTAATTCCGTGATTTCGCTTCTCAGGAACCGAGCCAGATACTTCATCAGCGTGTCCACTTCGTCCTTCGGCCGGTTCCAGTTTTCCACCGAGAAGGCGTAAAGCGTGAGGTACTTGACGCCCACTTCGCCCGCGGCGCGAACGACGGCGCGAACCGACTCGACACCGTGCCGGTGGCCTTCCACGCGCGGCAGATGACGCTGCTTCGCCCAACGCCCATTGCCGTCCATGATGATAGCCACGTGCGTCGGCAACACGGCTTTGCCCTGCGGGCTGAGATGCGCAACCTGGCTGCTCACGGATGGATGCGGGATGCGGGATGCAGGATGAGGGACGAAATTTCGAACCTCGGCAATTTCGTCAGAGTCATCTTGTGAATCGCCCCGCTCACATCTCGGGCTCTCTGCCAGATTTCCAACGTTCGATAGCTCATAAGTGGCTCCTTCTTTTTACCCCGGGGTTCGGTTTGTTCCCGCATCCCGCATCTTACATTCTACATTCCCGCATCCCCGATCACACGAAAATAGTCTGCTCCCGCGCCGGCCCGACGGAGGCAATCGCCAGTCTGGCGCCGGTCAGTTCGGCGATCGCCTTGAGATAGCTGCGGGCCTTCGCGGGAAGCTCTTTCCAGCGACGCGCTTTGTCGGTCGCTGTCTGCCAGCCGGGAAACTCAACATAGACCGGCTGGCACTTGCTTAACGCTTCGATGTCGTTCGGCACATAATCGTAGCGGGTCGTTCCGACGCGGTAGCCCACGCAAGCTTTGATCGTCTCCAACGAATCCAGCCCGTCAATGTTGGTGATCGCCAGTTCATCAATGCCGTTGACCATCGTCGCCTGGCGCGTGGCGACCGCGTCGAACCACCCGCAGCGCCGCGCGCGGCCTGTGGTTGCGCCAAATTCGCGTCCCATCGCGTGCAGCAGGTCGGCGATCTCCGCGCTTTCGCTGGGCAGCGGTCCTTCGCCGACGCGCGTGGTGTACGCCTTCATCACGCCCACCACGCGGTCCATGCGATGCGGTGGCACGCCGGAGCCGGTGCAAGCGCCGCCCGCCGTCGTGTTGGAGGACGTGACGAACGGATACGTGCCGTGATCGATGTCGAGGAAAGTGCCTTGTGCGCCCTCAAACAGAATCTCTTTTTGCTGCTGCATGGCTTCATGCAACAACACCACGGTGTTGGTGACGAAAGGCTTCAGCCGATCGCCTGCCGCGCGATAGGCGGCATGGACGTTTTGAAACGAGAGCGGTTGCGCTCCGAACGCTTTGAGAATTTCGTTGTTCTCTTTGATCTTTTGTCGAAGCAGCGTTTCGAATCGGGATGAGTTGACGAGATCAACGACCCGCAAGCCCGTCCGCGCCGCTTTGTCGCCGTAAGCCGGGCCGATGCCGCGCTTGGTGGTGCCGATTTTGTTTTTGCCCTTCAAAATCTCCCGTTGCGCGTCCATTTCGCGGTGATAAGGAAAAACCAGGTGCGCCGTTTCGCTGATGAAAAGATTGCCGTCCGTTTTGATGCCGAGCTTGCGGAGCCCGTCGATTTCCTCCACCAGGCCAAGCGGGTCGATGACGACGCCGTTGCCGATGACGCACGTCTTGCGTTTGCGCAGGATGCCCGAAGGCACCAGGTGCAGGACATATTTTTGTTTGCCGATGAAGACGGTGTGGCCGGCGTTGTTGCCCCCTTGCGTCCGGACGACGATATCCGCCCGCTCGGTCAGCACATCGATGATTTTACCTTTGCCCTCATCGCCCCACTGGGCGCCTACGAGAATCGTATTGGCCATAGTTTGATTTGCGCGCCGGCACTAAAAAGCCCCGAAGCGTAAATTCGGGGCACTGCGCGCTCTATTTACGCCCAGAAACTAAAGAGGCGTCCCCTAAGTGTCAATCTTAACCAAAGCCGATATCTCTTCGCGGTTCGGAGTTAGCGGGCTCACTGAGGGCAGCGAGTCTTTCTCTTTAAAACTCCGGCGACGGTGGCAACTCCGATTCAATTTTTGCCAGGGCGTTGGAAATCGTCAGCCCCTCGCGAAAGAGAATTTTGTAGGCCAGCTTCAAAGCGCCTTGCACTTCCTCCGCCACGCCATTCCGATCCAGACCAACCTTGTTGATGGTTCGCGTCTCGGCGGGGTTGCCGTCGGCCAGCATGAAGGGAGGCACGTCCTGCACGACCTTGGAGCAGCCGCCGACGATTGCCATCCTGCCGATGCGGCAGAACTGGTGCACGGCTGCCAAACCGCCGATCACCGCGTAGTCCTCCACCAGCACATGCCCGGCCAGCGTAGCCACGTTCGACATGACGATGTGATTGCCCAGGCGGCAATCGTGGGCGACGTGGCAATAAGCCAGGAGATGATTGTTTGAGCCGACGATCGTGGTGTCGCCGCCGCTGGTCGCGCTATGAACGGTCACATGTTCGCGGAAAGTATTGTGCTCGCCGATTTCCGTGCGAGTGACTCCGCCGCTCCATTTCATGTCCTGGGTTTTCAATCCGAGGCTGACGAAAGGAAAAATTTCGTTGCCTCGGCCCACGGTAGTGTGGCCGTCAATGACGACGTGCGAGTGAAGCCGACAATCGTCACCGAGCACAACATGCTCGCCGATGACGCAGCAAGGGCCGATCTCGCAATTCCCGCCGACCTGCGCTTTGGGATGAACGACTGCGGAAGGATGGACCATCGAATTTATGATTCAGGATTTACGATTTACGATTCATCGAACGAGCCAGGTTTCAGCTTCGGTGTTGCAGCATAAACGGCCCACCCATTCCACCTGCTGTCCCATGAACCCCCTCACCCCTTCCCTCTCCCCCACTGGGGGGAGAGGGTGGCCGGAGGCCGGGTGAGGGCGCCTCTCGTCGTTCAAGGGCGCAAGGCGCGATCAAAGTTCGGGGAGGTGTCTCCAAGCCCCGCGGCGACGGCTGGGCGACGCGGCGAGCGCGGCGTAAATCGTAAATCACAAATCGCAAATCATAAATGCTTTCATCCCTCCGCCAAAATGAAAGTGACTTCCGCCTCGCTGACCACTTCGCCGTTGACGTAACAAGCGCCCTTCGCCTTGCCCACTTTGCCGCGCGATTTGGTCAGTTCAACCTCGATAATCAAGGTGTCGCCCGGCCGCACGGGTTTGCGCCATTTGACATTTTCTGCCGCCATAAAATAGGCGAGCTTGCCCATGTTTTCGGCTTGTCGCAGGGTAAGGATGCCGGCCACCTGCGCGATCGCCTCCAATTGCAGCACGCCTGGCATGATCGGATGGCCGGGAAAATGCCCTTCAAAAAAAGGTTCGTTGACACTGACGTTTTTGACCCCCGTGATTTTGGTCCCGTCGATTTTCGTCACGTGGTCCACCATGAGAAAAGGATAGCGATGCGGCAGGATTTTCATGATCTGCATGACATCGAGCGAACCACCCTGGTGAACGCGTTCCATAATTTCCAACTTTTCCGCCGCCGAAGGCTGAGCCGGAGGCGGAGCAAAAGTCTGGGCCGCAACCAGCGGCTTGCGCATCTGGATCGCGATCTGGCGGGCCAGCTCGCAGTTGGCGGTGTGGCTCGGTTTGACCGCGATGATGTGCGCCAGCAACGGCCGTCCGACCAGCGCCAGATCGCCCAGGATATCGAGCATTTTATGCCGGACAAATTCTTCGGGATACCGCAGCGGCTCGGTGGTCAGCACCGCGTCGTCGCGAATGACCACCGCGTTTTCCAGGCTGCCGCCCCGGATCAACCCGTTCTTGATGAGAAATTCGATTTCCTCGTAAAAACAAAACGTGCGCGCGTGCGCCAGCTCGCGTTCCCAGGTTTCCGGCGAAACCTCCGCGCTGAAGAATTGGGTAAACCGCCCGTGTTTGTCCGCGCTGGTGCAAGTGACTCTCAGGCGGTCATGCGGAAAAACGGACAGGAGCGACTCGCCCACGTGCAACTCGAGCGGCGTGGTGAGCTTGTACGGCTCGCGCTTCTCCGGCTGCGGGGCGACGCCGGCTGTCTCGATCATCCGGCAATAGGCGCGCGCGCTGCCGTCCGCGATCGGCGGCTCGTTGCCGTCCAGTTCCACGATGACATTGTCGATGCCGTAACCGGCAAAGGTCGCCATCACGTGCTCCACCGTGTGGATCCGGATATTTCCTTTGGAAAGCGTCGTTGAACGCGTTGTGTCGCTGACGTTTTCAACCCGCGCCTCGATTTCGGGTTTGCCTTCGAGAGCAACACGGCGAAAGCGAATGCCCGTGTTCGGCGGCGCAGGCAGAAAAGTCATGCTGACCCGATTGCCGCTGTGCAGACCCAGTCCCTCAAAATTGACGGTTTCCCGGAGGGTTTGTTGCTGTAGCACGGAAGCCATTTAACAATGGCGACGGCACTCTTGGCAAGCTTGGTGCTAGTGGCACGGGCGAGATGCTGCGTCCCGCCGTGAATTTTCTGGTTTGGAGCAAACGGACGGACGCTCGTGCCGCTAGTACGACAACACGGAGATTTGGTTACATCCCAAAGCTCCCGTCCGTCGCAAGGCTAGCAGGGTAGGGCGCGTCACTCCGTGCGCGCCGCAGACTCGAATCCGTTCCCTGATCGGCGCGCACGGAGTGACGCGCCTTACCTGACATATATCGAAATTTCTTTGTCACGGGTGCTAGCCGCCCTTGCGCCTGCAAGAAACCGAGATGGGCCCGGCGAGACTCCTGACGAGGTGTTCATCAAGGCTTTTCGAGGACGAGACGAACCCCACGTCGGGTGGAACTTCTTGATTGTTATCATGGCTCTGGCATCAAGAACTTGCGTCCGAGCCCATCTGCTTGTCCCGCTCCTCCATCGCTGCCTTGCGCGAGAGTTTCACGCGGCCTTTGTCATCGATGCCGATGCACTTGACCCAGATTTCATCGCCGATCTTGACGATGTCCTCGGTTTGCTTGACGCGGAAATTGGCCAGTTCGCTGATGTGCACCAGGCCGTCCTTGCCCGGAAAAATCTCAACAAAGCAGCCGAATTCCTTGATCGTCACCACTTTGCCCCGATAGACCTTGCCCACTTCGATTTCCGCCGTCATGCTCTCAATGGCTTCGCGGGCAATTTTCATTCCATCAGCGGAGACGGAGTAAATCTTCACCGTGCCGTCGTCCTCGATGTTAATTTCGCAGCCTGATTCCTCGACGATGCGTTTGATGTTCTTGCCGCCGGGGCCGATCAACTCGCCGATTCGCTCGGGATTGATCTTCAGTATGATGATCCGCGGCGCGTATTTGCTCAGGTCAGCCCGGGGCGCCGCCAGCGTGTCGGTCATTTTCTTCAAGATGGCCAGGCGCGCTACACGGGCCTTCTCCACCGCTTCCGCCATTAGTTTGTGGGGAAGTCCGGGCAGCTTGAGGTCGAGCTGAAAACCGGTGATGCCTCTTTCGGTGCCTGCAATCTTGCAATCCATGTCGCAAAAAGCGTCTTCCCAGCCGATGATGTCGGTGAGCAACTGGTACCGTGAAGTTGCGCCCCGGTCGTCCGTGTCCGTGCAAATCCCGATGCTGATTCCAGCTACCGGTCGGATCAATGGCACACCGGCGTCCATCAGCGCGAGACTGCCGCCGCAGACCGAAGCCATCGACGTGGACCCATTCGACTCCATGATTTCGCAGGTGACGCGAATCGTGTAAGGAAAGGCATCGACCGGAACCATCGGCTCGATCGAACGCTCAGCCAACGCGCCATGACCGATCTCGCGGCGTCCCGGTCCGCTGATGCGGCCGGTTTCGCCGACGGAGAAATTCGGAAAGTTGTAGTGGAGGATGAACTGTTTCTCGCTCTCTCCGCCGGTGTAGGAATCGAATTCCTGCGCGTCCTCGGACGTGCCGAGGGTGGCGAGGACCAACGCCTGCGTTTCTCCGCGGCTGAACAAGGCCGAGCCGTGCGCGCGAGGCAAGACGCCCACCTCGCAGGAAAGCGGGCGAACGTCTTCAAAACCACGGCCATCCATCCGTTTCCGGCCATCCAGAATCAAACTGCGCACGGCCTCTTTTTGGAGGTAATAAAAAGCATCCTTGAGCACGAACTCGGTGACTTTTTCAGCGCCAAATTTCTCCATGAGTTTTGCGCTGACTTCGTCCGTGACGGTCTTGACGGCTGCCTCGCGCGCGAGTTTGCCCGGGATGAGGAGAGCCGGCACCATGCGGTCGGCGGCCAGCGCCTTGGCTTCTTTGAGGATCTCGTCCGGCACCGCGTTCAGCAAAACAGCGCGTTTGGTTTTGCCGGCACGCTTGGCCAGCTCTTTCTGGGCCGCGATGATCGGCTGGCAACCCTCGTGGCCGAATTGCAGCGCGGCGTTAAAGTCCGCTTCGGGAATTTCCTTCGCAGAGCCCTCGAACATGACCAGTTCCTTTTCGTTGCCGACGTAAACGAGGTCGAGGTCGCTTTCGGCCATCTGCGCGTGCGTGGGATTGGCGACGAACTGCCCTTTGATGCGTCCGATGCGCATGGCTCCCAGCGGGCCGTCCCAGGGAATATCGCTGACCATCAACGCCGCCGATGCGCCGATGATACTGAGGATATCGGGGTCGTTTTCGCCGTCGGCGCTCAACAAAATGCTTTGCACCTGAACCTCGTTATACCATCCCTTCGGGAACAACGGACGGATGGGCCGGTCAATCATCCGGCAGGTGAGTATTTCCTTTTCCGTCGGGCGGCCTTCGCGCTTGAAGTAACCGCCGGGGAACCGGCCCGCCGCGGCTGCTTTCTCGCGGTAGTCCACCGTCAGCGGGAAGAAATCCTGGCCGGGCTTGGCGCTGGTGGCGGCAACAGCGGCGACGATGACGATGGTTTCCCCCAGTTGAACGGTAACAGCGCCGTCCGCCTGTTTGGCGAGTTTGCCGGTTTCAATGTGAATTCGTTGCGCTTCTACCTGGACCGATGTTTTTTCTGACATAACTGTTCCCTTATACCCGTTGACCCGGAGGAACTTCATTCAATGTCCGGCGCAGGGACGCTGAATGAAATTTCCCAGTGCCAACGGGTATGTTTTCATGCGCGATGTGATTTTGAGCCGGCGGAATCGACCCAGGTCGCGCTTTTCCCGATTCGTTCGCCGGATGTTTCAAGCGAATTGTCTGCTCGAAAAAGATGAAATGGAAATGCGGAAGGACATTTTCCGCAAACCGAGGACTACTTGCGAAGCTTCAGCTTCCGGGTGAGCGCCTGGTAACGATCTGCGTCCGTGGTATGGAGATAATCCAGCAGACGCCGACGCTGGCCGACCATTTTGAGCAATCCCCGCCTCGAACTGTGGTCCTTGACGTTTTTCTGAAGGTGCTCGGTCAAATGGTTAATGCGCTGCGTCAACAAAGCAATCTGAACGTCGGCCGACCCGGTGTCGTGCTCGTGAATCCGAAATTCTTCAATCGTCTTCGTTTTCGCTTCCATGCTGTCCGTCAATTTCATCAATTTTCTTTGTTAAGAAACGGGGAGTTTAAGTTTCATGACAGGAGGTGTAAAGCACTTTTACCGGACCGATTGAAGGTCGGCTCGCGCGGGTAAACGGACCATCATTCCATTTGACAGCGCGGCGGTCGTCCGCGAAGCATAGCCACCCGCGTGCCAGAGTAGCTCAGGGGTAGAGCAGAGGACTCATAATTCGAAAAGGCCGATTTTGGCTAGTTTTGGCCACGTTTGCTTTCCCCTTGCAACGATTGCAGAACCATTGATTTCATTGGTCGAAATTCACTTTTGAAGGTTATCTCACGTCATCCCATGAAATCCAATATTTTTGAATCGGGTTACAAGTCGGGTGCAAGTTTTTGGCGATTTTCAAACTTGAGGTCGGCTGCAAAACGTCTCAAAAAGCCTCCTGGGTCTTCCTAGTTCCCATCTCACTGTTTGCTTACCGAGAAATAATCCACTGTAACCTTGCTCCAAACCGGACCGATTCCCACCCACGCATTCAACCCGCGATAATCCTTTCGGTTCTGATAACGAACCTGGCCATCAACGGATACCTTCATGCCGGTGTCGGTGATTGCCCAGACGATGTCGTGCCATACATTCGGAAGAATCAGACCCCTTCCAGGAACTCCTGTATCCCGCACAGTCAATGGATCGCGCACTCTGAGTTCTGATGGATTGTCCGCCCAATTCAAGATCACGGACCCGGGACCGCAATAGACGCGGATTTCTATCGAGTCCGTTTTTGCTCGGGTGCGGATGACAAACGGGGGACTAAAGCTTTCCTGGCTTTTGATATATGGGC
>QHNT01000162.1 GCA_003218515.1 Verrucomicrobiota bacterium
CTCATCGTTATCCCGCCCTCGCCGACCGTTGTCGCGGAAGGCAACTACCAGCCGCAGTCGGGAATGACCTGGGCTACGTTCGTGCCGCCGCCGGAGAGTGCGCCACGCAAGGGTCTTCCGGCCAAAAAGGACGAACCGCCGGCGGCGCAGTGAACGGAGCTGTAACCTTCGGCGCGGAATCCTTCTGTAAGGGGTGGAAACGACCGGAAGGATTGATATGGCTACGGCAAGATTCTGCAACGGCTGCCTGAAACCGATTCCAATGGATGCGCCGCAGGGGTTGTGCCCTGAGTGCCTGGTGAGAGGTGGCTTCGACACAGAAAGGAATCCCCAAACGGCTGCCGCCGCGACACCGCCGGAGGCGAGGTTCATTCCGCCGACGCCGGGCGAACTCGCGAACGCGTTTCCCCAGCTCGAAATCCTCGAACTGCTCGGCCAGGGCGGCATGGGTGTGGTGTACAAGGCGCGGCAACCTCAACTGGACCGGCTGGTCGCGCTCAAGATTCTTCCCCCGGCCGCCAGCCGTGATCCGTCCTTCGCCGAGCGCTTCACGCGCGAGGCCCGCGCGCTGGCCCGACTCAATCATCCGAACATTGTGTCGGTTTACGATTTCGGCCAGGCGCGTGAGTTCTATTATTTCATCATGGAATTTGTCGATGGCGTGAATCTTCGCCAGCTCGAACAATCGCGCCGGCTCACACCGGCTGAGGCGCTCGGCATCGTTCCCAAGATTTGCGAGGCGCTCCAATACGCCCACGAAGAAGGAATCGTCCATCGCGATATCAAGCCAGGGAACATTCTCCTCGATAAAAAAGGGCGGGTGAAAATCGCGGATTTCGGCCTGGCCAAACTGCTGGACACGGAGGCGAACGACTTGACGCTCACGCGGTCGCAGCAAGTGATGGGCACGCCGCATTACATGGCGCCGGAGCAGATCGAAAAACCGCAGGAAGTGGATCATCGCGCGGACATTTATTCCCTCGGCGTCGTGTTTTACGAAATGTTGACGGGCGAATTGCCGATGGGCCGCTTCGCCCCGCCCTCGCAGAAGGTCCAGGTGGATGTGCGGGTGGATGAAGTGGTGCTGCACTCGCTGGAGCGGGATGTCGAGCGCCGCTACCAGCACGTCAGCGAAGTGAGGACTGACGTGGAAAGCATCACCGGCATCATGGAAAACGATTCTGTGTCCAGCACCACTCCGATCCTTTCCTCTCACCCGGAGAGAACCAAATCGCGTCTGCGGCTCTGGACTTCGGAATTTGGAATTTTGTTGGCGAGTTGGTTGGCGCCCGCGGCCCTGTGGAATCTTCGCAGCTTCGGCCTCTTTGTTGCCGCCCTGATTCTGGGCGCGCTTTTCACCGCGTTGGCGTCTCGACGCGCGCAGTTCGCGCCGGCGTTGGCGCACAGTTGGAATCACCTGAGCAGAGCTCAGCAGCGCGTGAACATCCTCACGACCGTCTTTGTCGCATTCCTCGGGTATTGCTTTCTCCTTGGCGCCCTGGAAACCCGTTGGGAGGCTGCGCCGTCGCACTGGCAAGGCAGGGCCTTCAAAAAGTTCGCCGCGAGCTACAAAGGTCACGAACACATACTCGTGCGCCAACTCACTGCATTCAAGGAGCAGGTGCCGACGGTGGAACTCTCTCCCTCGAGTTGCACCTGGAGTGGTTTCTGGCAATGGGGTTGGGGGACGAGCGGGCCTCACGAAGCAACGTTCGGTTGGCTCCCAATCCTTCTTTCTGGCGCGTTGGCCTCCCTGTGCCTGGCGCTGGTGTTGTGGTCGCTGGTTGCGCCGTGGCGACTGCGTGAAATGTTCGGCAGCTTCTGGTTGACAGCGTTGCGCCACGGTGCGGCTTTGACTGCGACAGCGCTGCTGGCCGCTCTGGCTGCCTACATGGCCTTAGGTGTGGCCGACATGTTCGACTATTCCGGACCGCGCAAATGGCTGAATCGATCGGTGCGCGCCCAGTTCACCGTCGAGCAGACAGCGGATGCGATCGAAAAATGGGCGCAACGCGCGGGCTACGCGACCGGGGACGAGGCGAGTTGGCTGCTGGCCACGGTTCCGAAAGGCGAAGTGGTCGGTGAAGTTCGACTAATCCAGGCGTGGAAGCCGTCGCCCTTTAAGCCGCCGGAGGACCCCAGGCTCGGGCAAGAATGGAAAACCACCTTGGATGATTTGGAGTCGGCCATCAAAAGCGCGCCGGGCAAACCCTCCTCGGCCGGCGAGTAGGGCTCGCCGACGGGCCGCTGGCATTGGATCGAGTTGAGTCTTTTGCCCTCGTCACATACCAGCGCTTGACAATTCTCCTAACTGTCATAATGTACTATGACAGTTAGCGACGTGGCATGCTTTTCCAGGTCAATTTCAAGTCCGGCAAACCGGTTTATCTGCAGATCGCCGACCAGATCCGGCACGCGGCGGCCTCGGGCGCGTTGCGTGAGGGCGAGTCGCTGCCTTCAATCCGCCCGCTGGCCGAGGAGTTGCGGATCAATCGCAACACCGTGGCCAAAGCGTACGCGGAACTGGAGAGCCAGGGCGTCATTGAGACCGTTCCGGGCAAGGGCTGCTTCCTGAAAACGGTGAATTCCCCGTTCACAAAGCCGGCGCGTCAGAAACTGCTCGTGCAGGAGATTGATCAGGCGATCGTGGCCGCGCACCACTTGCAGATTGAGGACGCGGACTTCCTCGGTCTGGTGAAGGACCGTCTGAAGCACTTTGCGCGCAAAGTCGAATCGGCTGAGGCCGGGAAACACGGAGGCGAACCATGAACAGCGAATCGGCAGTGATCGAGATCCGAGACTTGAAACGTCGTTACGGCAAAGTCGAGGCGGTCAACGGACTGAACCTCACCGTCCGCGCAGGCTGCTGCTACGGATTTTTCGGGCGCAACGGCGCGGGCAAAACCACGACCATCAAATGCCTGCTCAATCTGTTGCGCCCGCAAGCCGGCAGCGTCCGGGTGTTTGGCCTCGACCCGTGCCGGAACGAAGTGGCAGTGAAGTCGCGCCTCGCTTATGTCCCGGACGCGGTGGCGTTTTATCCGTGGATGACCGTGGGCGAAGTGTTGAATTACTTCGCGTCGTTCCGCGCGCAGTGGAATCGCGAGATCGAAGCCGACCTGCTCCGGCGCTTCGGCCTGACGGCCGCCCAAAAAGCCGGCCACCTGTCGCGAGGCCAGAAAATGCAGTTGGCTTTGATCTCGGCCATTTGCCCTGAACCTGAGCTGTTGGTGCTCGATGAACCCACCTCCGGCCTCGACCCCATCGTGCGGCGCGAATTCATCGAGACGGTCATTGGCGCGTATCAATCCGGCGAACCGGAGAAGCGCACGGTGTTCGTCTCCACCCATCTCATCTCAGAGTTCGAGGGCTTGATTGATGAATTCACCATTATCGAACAAGGCCGCGAGCTGCTGACGATGACGGCGGACGCTGCGCGCGAACGGTTCCGAAAGGTTCAAGTCCGTTTCCCGAATGAGCCGCCGCGCCTCGATCTTTCCAGCGCGTTGCGCGTGCGACAGGAGGGGCGCGAAATGGAACTGCTGTTGAACGGCAGCGCGGACCGGCTGTTGGAACTCTTGCGGGCGAACTCGGCCGAGATCGTCCGCAGCGAATCGCTGTCGCTGGAGGAAATCTTCCTGGTCTCGGGTGCGCTGCCGAGGAACTGAACATGGAAACTCGTTTGCGCAAGGAATTCCGGCTGCTGCTGACGCCGTGGGTGCTGGCATTGCTGCTCGCCACAACAACGCTTTGGTGGCGGCCCGGCCCCGACGAGACCGCGGCGAGGGTTTTTGGTCTGGCCTGTTTCGCGTTGGGCATGGTGTTGCTGGCGGTGGCGGCTTTCGGCCAGGAGTTCAGTCACGGAACGTTCCTCTCCTGGCTCTGCCAACCCGTGAGCCGCGCGCAGCTTTGGCTGGAGAAAGCCGGTGTTTTGGCGCTGGCGATGGTCAGCGTTTTTCTGGTGTTCAGTGTTTCGATCTACTGTTCGCTCGGAGGGGTCAACTCGCTGCCGGCCTACATCCGGCATCCAGTGATTGGCTGGGCGGTGCTGGTGAGCTTCACGGCCTTGGGTGGCGGGTTAAGTCTGACTTTGCTGTCGCGAGAGATGATTTCATCCATTTGGCTGACCGTCATTCTGCCGGTCGCGCTGGGGCTGACGCTGGCATACGCCCGCCAGAAGTGGTTTCCGACGCAGAGCCCGGCCACCTGGTGGGGCGCCACGCTCGTTGTTTATTCCGCGGTGATTTGCCTGGCTTCGCCCGGGTTGTTCCTGCGTTATCAGGACACGCAACGATTGCGGGACCGGACGCTTTATCCTTTCCGGCTTCGATTGCGATTTTTCCGCCGGCAGGCGGCAGGGCCAAGCCGGCCGAGAGGGTCAACGGCAGCGATGTTTTGGAAGGAGCTTCATTTGCAGCAGATCAACTTCATTTGCAGCGTGGTCTTCCTGCTTCTGCGTGCTCCCGCTTTCGTGCCGGACACTCTCTGGAAAAGCAGCGAATGGAAGGGCGTCGTCGAGACCCTTCGTCTGATCTCCTGGCTGGTGTTGGCGCTCATACCGCTGCTTGCGGGCGCCGTCGCCATTTGTGAAGAACGCCGTTTGGGACTGCTCGAATGGCAATTCAGCCTGCCGACGTCGCGGCTCAGGCAATTCCTGACCAAGCTTTTCGCCACTTACCTGTTGGGCCTGTTTTTGGGCGCGCTGTTGCCGTGGCTGGTTGACGGTCTGGTCTGGGCCTATACCGGGTATTCGAGTTTTGGCAACGCCGCGTTTGAGCGGATGGCGCTGGGGTCGATGGCGGTATTCGCTGTCGTCGCAACGACGCTGGGACTTTACGCCTCGTCGTTGTCGAAAAACCTGGTGCAGTCGCTCACGCTTGCAGGCGGTTTGGTTGTGGCGGTGGCGGCCGTGATCGTGGCGGTGTTCGTTAGATTATTTGGTCGTTACAGTCCTTCTCCGCTCGTCCTCGGCGGGTGGCTGGCTGCGCCGATGCTCTTCATTCTTTTGCTCGTTCTGTCCTATCGAAACTGCGCCAGGGCCGTGGTCGGACTCCGTGGTTTCCTCGCGGACGCGCCCATTCTTGGAGCAGCGCTGTTGCTTGTCTCGCTGTTGACGCTCGGAGTGTGGGGACGCGCTTGGGAGTTGGTGCTTCCCGCCCCGCAACACTCGGTCGGTGCGCCAGTCGCCGGCAAGGTCGAGCCGCGCATTGCTTATCGACCTTCGGGTCTTATTGTCCTGTTGCAGGACGGGACGCTGTATGAATGGGTCGGCGGGACCGGCGCTTCTGGTCCGGGCTTTGACGCTGAACCAAAGCTGGTTGGCAATCGCTCGCAGTGGATCTTGGCCGACCAAGCGTGGAGTTCGTCCGTGGCAATCAAGGCCGACGGCACGTTGTGGATGTGGGGGACAGTTCCAATAGACGGCGGCAAGTTCGCCCGATTTGAGCGCGACCCGGTGCGGGTGGGAGGCGATTCCGATTGGGCGCGAGTGGCGTGCGGCCAGGATCATGCGCTGGCGCTGAAACGAGACGGGAGTCTCTGGGCTTGGGGCGCGAATCATCACGGCCAGTTGGGCGACGGCACGAAGACGAATCGTACGGTGCCCGTGCACGTCGGTCAGGACAACGATTGGATGGCAATTGCGGCAGGAAGTCACCATAGCGTGGCCGTGAAAAAGGACGGCAGCCTGTGGCAGTGGGGCGAGTTGTTGAACTATCCGGGATACACCGTGGAAAGGGCAGACTGGACGCGGCTTTCGCCGACAAGGATTGGGACGGATACAAACTGGTTCGCCGTGTTCTGCGGAAACCACGTGTCTTCTGTCACTTCGATGGCGGTGGGGAACGACGGCAGTTTGTGGGCGTGGGGTGCGCTGCCCCGCTCCGACGGAAGAAGCTATTCTCTTTGCAAAGAGCCGATGCCGGCGGCCGGAAACCATCATTGGACAAAAGCCGCGCCTTCGTTTGGCGGCTCCGCTGCGATCCGGTCTGACGGCACGCTCTGGATCGGAATGCTGTTCAGCCACGGCTTGAATTCATGGGGTTTTAGGACGCGCGACGGTTGCGTTGAATTGAGCGACCGCAAAGATTGGATCGCCGTAACAGTTTCTGGCGATACGGTGCTGGCGCTGACAGCGGACGGACGCCTCTGGAACTGGGGCTTTCAACCGGGGGAAAACCCCGTAATACAATCATTGCTCATCCACAGCCGCTGGCCGCGGC
This sequence comes from Verrucomicrobiota bacterium, assembly GCA_003218515.1. Taxonomy (GTDB): domain Bacteria; phylum Verrucomicrobiota; class Verrucomicrobiia; order Limisphaerales; family AV2; genus AV2. The sequence continues at coordinate 6,222 of QHNT01000162.1, forward strand.
TGGTGGCCGATTTGGGAAACGCCGAGACGAAATAGCCCGGAGGCTGCGGCGAAAGCAAATGTGAAATGAAGCTGCCGAGCCTTCGACATCGCCGGCCGTTCGGCCTCGCCCTTGTTGGCGGGCTGGCGATCTTGATGTTCATCCTCAGTCATCGTCCTGCGACCTGTCGCAGCATCGTGATTTCGTTCGCAGGTTACACTAACTTGCCGAACGATACTCTGCGCTTCGCTCTCTTTTCCGTCAGCAATCAGGATTCGGCGACGATTCGGTTGCGTGGCAATTGGGTCGAGGTGGAAGGAGTTCAATACCCAAAAGCGCCGACGATCAATCCTGGTCTTCCCTGGTCCACAGGGCCGACTCTGAAGCGTGGAGTATCTTTAGCTCTCGCGGTGGGTGAACCATCAGAAGCGGGGAGATGGAGATTTTGCCTGCGCTTTTCACCCTACACTTTGAGGGAACGCTTGCTTGATTATGCTTTCAAGCACAACTTGCCGACGAAATTAGGGCCGCTGCTAATACTGGACTCTCAACAAATTCTCAATCCGACCAACTTCATCACAAATTATAGCCCGTGGCTTGGGAACTAAATCCGATTGGCAAAAAGGGCTTTCCAGCTTATTGAGGCTCGTGCAAATGGATGACGAGACTGCGCCGAATGCGGAACGCGGCGTTCACGCCGCTTCAGTGCGCGAAACAAATGCAGGCGGGATATTCCAGCGTCCTCTCACTGCGGACGGTGAAGCGGGCTGAAGCCCGCGCCCCGTGACTCAGTTCCACGAGCTTCGATAGAATGGTCCGCCATGAGTGCCGAACGAAGGAGGAGCCGAATTTCGGTCGTCGAAGCTGACATCACGAAACAGACGTGGATGCGACTATGAACGCCGCGAACACGGCGCTGCTCACGGGCGGCGGCGTGGACGGCGTGATCCATCGCGCGACGGTGACCCGGCTGTTGCGACTACTCTGTGCAAGAGGCTGTCCAAACGCGGGGGAATCCGTTATGGTGGCTTCGACGAATGAATAATGACACACCAGACGAGATCGAGGAATCACCGCCCGTCTATCGCCCCTTGCCTGAGTTGGCTCCACCCGACGCCTTCGATCCCGTCGTTGAAGCCTACAAGAAGGACATCGACCGGACATTGTTGCGCGAGAACCTGAGGCTGACGGTGGACGAGCGGTTCCGAAAGCTCCGAAGTTTTATGAAGTTTGCGCATGGAATTCGGGGCGCGGCGACGCGCAAGGACGGAATACCAAAAAAGGGCGGATGAAATCGGGCGACCCCAACTTCGAGGAGTTTCTTCCCCTGCTGCTGAGGCACCAGGTGAAGTTCATCTTGATTGGTGGTGGCGCGGCGATGGCGCACGGCTCGGCGCGGGCGACATACGATGTGGATGTCGTTTACGCCCGCGACCGTGAGAACATCGGGCGACTGGTCGAGGCTATGAGACCGCACTCGCCCTATCTCCGAGGCGCTCCTCGCGGACTGCCATTTGTCTTCGATGAGAAAACCGTCCGCAACGGGTTAAATTTCACCCTGACAACGACTCTGGGCGACATTGATTTTCTAGGTGAAGTCGCGGGCGGCGGGACCTATGAGCAGTTGCTTCCGCATTCCGAAGAAGTAAGCGCCTTTGGATGCAAGTTCCTTTGCGTCTCGCTGGAACGGCTTATCCAACTCAAACGCGCCGCGGGTCGTCCGCGGGACCTGGAAGCCATTGCGGAACTCCAAGCCCTTCTTGAAGAGCGCAGGAAACAATAGTCCGGTCGCCTCTAAGGTGAATCAAAACATCAAGAACCGGATCGAAGTCGTCGGAGGCGACATCACGAAACAGACGGTGGACGCGATGGTGAACGCGGCGAACACGACGCTGCTGGGCGGCGGCGGTGTGGACGGCGCCATCCATCGCGCCGCCGGGCCGGAGTTGCTCGAGGAATGTCGCAAGCTGGGCGGTTGCCCGACCGGTCAGGCAAGGATCACCAAAGGCTACAAGCTCCCGGCCAAATGGGTCATTCACACGGTCGGCCCCGTCTGGCGCGACGGAAAACATGGCGAGGACGAATTGCTCGCGGGTTGTTATCGAAACTCGCTGGCGCTCGCGGAACAAAACGACGTGCGCACGATTGCATTCCCGTCCATCAGCACCGGGGCTTACGGATTTCCGATGGAACGCGCGGCGCGGATTGCGGTAACGGAAATCAAAAATGTTCTCGAACGGAAGAGCTCGATTGAGAAGGTATTGCTCGTCTGTTTTGGCAAAGGCGCCTTTGAGATTCACCGGCAGGCAGTGCTGGAGGTGGTCGGTTAACTGTGCTCTCCATGAACCGCCCCTCTCCCGGCCTGCGGCCACCCTCTCCGCGCTTTGCGGGGAGAGGGCAGGGAGAGGGGTGCCGATCTGGTTCATGGCTTCGATTCACGTCCGAATTTTGGAGGTGTCCCCTACCCATGAACCGAGCAGGCTGCGGGTCGCAGACCCGCGGTCCGGACCGCGCCTCTGTGAGGCGCAGCGGTTCATGGTCCCAATGCGTGCGCAAAAGCGAAAGGAATCTCTCTCCATGAACAATAAACTTCGTAGCGGCAGACGTGAGGCTCTGGCTCAATTCCGCGTTCCGCACTCCGCACTCCGCATTTGAAAAGTGAGCCTCCTCACGTCGGCTGCTACGGTTCCGGCGCACAACGCGTGGAGTTTTGTTTCGAGGAGCGCCCGTATACGACATTGATTGGAAATTACTTTCGGCAACCACTCCAAGACGATCATGGGCCTTAAGCCTGGAACAACTCGGCGATGGTCACCTGCAACGTCGGCAGCAGTTGTTCGGTGAGAGTTTCGCGTCCGGCCAGGATGCGTTTCAGCATCAGGCCGTATTGGCTGCCGTGATAGACCTCCACGTTGTCGTAGCGCGGGTCAATCATCCAGAGGCGCGGGATGTTCAGTTCCTCGTAAATCTGCTTTTTCGTGACCGTGTCGGGGCGGTGGTCATCGGAGCTGATGATTTCGGCCGCCAGCCAGACCTTTCCTGTCGCCACGGTGACCAAAGCGAGGTCGGGTCGCACGAGTGTGCCCGAAGCAATCTGCACCACCGAGCGCCGCGGGAGCAGGCGGGTCGTGGCGATGTTGGCCAGGCTGGCGGCGATCAGCTCGTGCAGGCGGGTGCAGATGACCTCGTGACGCGCGCCCGGCGGCATGCGCAAATAGGTTTCACCCTCGACGATTTCTTCGTAGGTTTCGCTCACGTGGGTGACTGCTAATCGGTTGCTTTGCCTTTGTGAGGTTCTAACGGCATGCTCTTATGCAGTCTGGTTGTACCTTCGCTGGAACTTCGACATCCGCCGGAAAACCACTAAGCTAGAAGGTTACGCAGGAACCGGCCAGTGTGCGAGCGTTTATTTCGCGCCACATCTTCCGGTGTTCCTTCGACAACGATTTGTCCGCCCGCGTCACCGCCTTCCGGACCCAGGTCGATGAGCCAGTCGGCCTCTGCGATCAAATCGAGGTTGTGCTCGATCACGATGACCGAGTGTCCGGCGTCCACGAGGCGTTGCAATACCTCCACGAGCCGTCGCACGTCCGCCATGTGCAGACCGATGGTCGGCTCCTCGAGAATAAACAGATTGCGCTTGATGACACGCCCCTCACCCCGTCCCTCTCCCCATCCGATGGGGAGAGGGTGGCCTTTAGGCCGGGTGAGGGGAGTCTCATCCAGAGCGAACGTCATTTGTTGCGCGTCTTTTATTCCGCCAAGCAAGTGCGTGACGAGCTTTACCCGTTGCGCCTCGCCGCCGCTCAACGTCGGGCTGGTCTGTCCCAGTTTCAAATAATCGAGGCCGGTGTCGCGCAACGCTTCAAGCGGGCGGCGAATTCGCGGGAACGCGTTGAAAAACCCGATCGCTTCGGCGACGCTCAGTTCGAGGACCTGCGCGATGTTTTTCCCGCCCAGTTCGATGTCGAGTGTTTCGCGGCTGAACCGCATTTCATTGCACGTCTCGCAACGTACATAAGCGGGCGGCAGGAAGTTCATTTCGAGTTTGATGGTGCCCGCGCCTTCGCATTCGGGACAGCGGCCCTGCGCGCTGTTGAACGAGAAACGACTCGATGTGTAACCACGCAGTCGGGCCTCCGGCACTTGCGCGAACAAATTGCGGATCTCGTCGAAAAATCCGACGTAGGTGGCCGGTGTCGAGCGCGGCGTGCGACCGATCGGTGACTGGTCCACTTCGTAAACCGCTTTCAGGGATTCGTAACCCGTGATTCGTGATTCGTGATTCGTGAATGGGCCGCTTCGACTGGACCTGCGCCGTTTTAACGCGCCTTCAAGCGCAGGCAACAGAAACTCGCGAACGAGTGTGCTTTTACCCGAGCCACTGACGCCCGTGACGACCACCAGGCGGTTCAAGGGAAACCGCACCGTGAGGTTCTTCAGGTTGTTGGCCGCAGCGTTGTGGAGAGTGAGCCATTTCAAATCCGAATTCCGAATTCCGGCTTCCGAAGGATGCCCCCAATCCGATTCCCGAAGCCCTGCGGCATCGGTGTGCTTTTCGGATTTTGGGCTTCGGATTTCCTTCGGTTTTCGGATTTCGGATTTTGCAATTGAAACCGGCCTTCGCTGGCCGCGGCTCGGAAACCTCTTCGTTTGGCGAAGGCACTGACCCGTGATTGAATCGTCGTGACGCAGCAGTTCCTCCAACGTTCCCGCCGCGACGACCTGACCACCGTTCACACCCGCGCCTGGGCCAAGGTCAACGATGAAATCCGCGTGACGCATGGTTTCCTCGTCATGCTCGACGACGACCAACGAATTGCCGCGTGATTTCAGAACCGCCAGCGTGGCGAGCAGCATCTCATTGTCGCGCGCGTGCAGGCCGATGGTCGGCTCGTCAAGCACATAGAGCACGCCGCTCAGGTTTGAGCCGAGCTGCGCCGCGAGACGGATGCGCTGCGCCTCTCCGCCGGACAACGTCGGGACGCCGCGACCGAGTTGCAAATAACCGAGCCCGACTTCTCGCAGGAACCGCAGTCGCTCGCGAATCTCCGGCAGAATATCGCGCGCGATTTGCGCCTGGTGGCCTTTGAACTTGAGCCGGCGGAAATAGTCGAATGCTTCGTGGACGGAGGCGCGGTTAAAGGCGTCGATGGTGGGACAGGCGTCTCGCCTGTCTTTCGCCTTGTTTCTTCTATCCGGACTCCTCATGAACGCAGAGGACAGGCAAGACGCCTGTCCTACGTTAAGCCGCACGGCGCGCGCGATCGGATTCAAACGCATTCCTTCGCACTCCGGGCAAAGCTCGCGTTCACCTTCCTGCCAACTCCACCAACTCTCTTCAATCGCATCCGCGCGCGCCCCGCGGTCCACGTCCTCCGGCAGATAAAACAATTCGCCGAAACCGCGGCACCTCGGGCACCAACCTTGCGACGAGTTGTAGCTGAAATTTTTGGGGTCGAGCAGCTCGAAGGAACGATCGCACTTCGGGCAGGAGCGCTCGGTCGAATGCACGGTGAGTTCGCCGTGATTGTCCAGGGCGAACAGTGTGCCGTGGCCGAGTTCCAGCGCCTCGTCAATGAGTTGCTGCAAGGAACGTAGCGCAGGCGTCCCTCCTGCGCGCTTGACCTGGTTTCGCAGGCGGGACGCCTGCGCTACCTTTTTCTCCAACACGCCCAGGACAATCTCCACGTTGTGTTCGCGAAAACGGTCGAGGCGAAGCCGCTCGTTGGTGGAATACATTTTCCCGTCGGCGCGGACTTCGGCGTAGCCATGTTGGGCGGCCCACTCGGCAACGTCCGTGTGAAAGCCTTTCCGGTTTTTCACCACCGGCGCGAGCAAAAGCAGATCACCGCGCCGTTTCAATTCCTTCTGCAAGCGGCGGCCGACCTGGTCGCGCGTCTGCGCTTCCACCGGAATCCGGCAAGCGGGACAATGCTGAGTCCCGAGCCGCGCGAAGAGCAGCCGAAGGAAGTGGTAAATCTCGGTGACGGTCGCGACGGTGCTCTTGCCCCCGCCGCGCGAGTTGCGCTGCTCGATGCTGACGGTCGGCGGAATGCCGGTAACGAGATCCACGTCCGGCCGCGAGAGTTGCTCCACAAACTGGCGCGCGTAGGCGTTCATCGAATCGAGGAAACGCCGTTGGCCTTCGGCAAAAATCAGATCGAACGCCAAAGTGCTTTTGCCCGAACCGCTCACGCCCGTGACGACGACGAACTTCCCGCGCGGGATAGTTACCGAGAGGTTCTTCAGATTGTGCTCGCGCGCGCCGTGGATGTGGATCGCGTCACCTCTTTGAAAAGAAACTTCGTTAGCGTCAAACACTCTATACTCTTATCTGCAGAATCGAGCTATGCAAACCGGAGTTATTCGATCATCAACCGAACCAAGTTAGGGCGAGAAGCCCGTTTCCCTTTAGTGCTCGTCCTGTGTAACTCGCTTCACACGCTACAATGTGCTCCGGCGTTCCCGTCGCCACGATTTGCCCGCCTTCGTCCCCGGCTTCCGGCCCGAGATCGATGACCCAATCCGCGCATTTGATCACGTCGAGGTTGTGTTCGATGACGAGCACGGAATGCCCGGCGTCCACCAGACGCTGGAAAACCTTGAGCAGCAGTCGCACGTCGTCGAAGTGCAGGCCGGTGGTGGGTTCGTCGAAGAGGAACAATGTGCCTTTCAAATCCGAAGTTCGAAATCCGAAATCCGAATGAATCCCGAAATCCGAAGACCGAGTTCCGCTCGCAACGGAACTGATTTCGGATTTCGCGTTTCGAATTTCTTTCGGTTTTCGGTTTTCGGTTTTCGGATTTGTCACCGCCGTTTCCGCCAGATGGCTCACCAGTTTGAGCCGCTGACTCTCGCCGCCGGAGAGCGTGTTGATAGGCTGACCCAACCGGAGATAGCCCAGACCGACTTCCTGCAAGAGCTTTAACTTTTCTGCCGCGCGTTGCGCTGGACGCGACTCGGAAAAAGCGGCGAGAAAATCGACGACTTCATCCACCGTGGCCTCGAGCAGATCGGCGATGGACCATTCCAACGCGGAACGCGGAACGCGGAGCGCGGAACCAGTCACGGCTCGCGGGGACGCTCGCCCTCCCACGGGACGCTTGATCTTCACTTCAAGAATGTGCGGGCGGTAGCGGCGGCCATCGCAATTGGGGCAGCGGATGAAAACGTCGCTGAGGAATTGCATCTCGATCTTCTCGAAGCCGGCGCCGCGACAACGTTCGCACTGGCCCTGGGCGGAATTGAAACTGAAAGCGCTGGCACTCAAACCGCGTTGTTTGGCCGCGTCGGTTTGGGCGAACAGTTCGCGAAGGTCGTCGAACGCGCCGATGTAAACGGCGGGGTTCGAGCGCGGGGTTTTGCCCAGCGTCGATTGGTCAACCAGGACAACGCGGCCGAGGCGCTCCCAGCCGGTGAGGGTGGTTGATGGTTGAAGGTTGATGGTTGATGGGGAGTCGTCGTTGTCATGCTCCTCTTCGATTGGGTCTGCAGTTTTCGCTGATTTCAGATTTGCAATTTGAGATTTCAGTTTGGCCTCGAGCGCGGGCAAGAGGGCCTCCCGCACGAGCGTGGTCTTGCCCGAGCCGCTCACGCCGGTGACGCACACAAAACGGTTCAGCGGTATTTCCACCGAGATGTTCTTCAAGTTATGCAAACAAGCTGCCCCGACGGTTAGACAACCATTCGTAGCAGCCGACGTGAGGAGGCTCTGTTCGATTTCAGATTGCGTCCCGTCCCGAGGGAGAATTTCGGATTTTGAAATGAGCCTCCTTACGTCGGCTGCTACAGGGCGGCGCTGAGGAATTTCAATCTGCCTGCCTCCGCTCAGGTATTGTCCGGTGAGCGAGCCTCTCGATTTCAGGATTTCTGAATACGCGCCCTGGAAAACGACGTGGCCACCCGACTCGCCGTGGCCGGGGCCGAGGTCAACAATCCGGTTCGCCGCGCGAATGACGCCGGCTTCGTGCTCGACGACGACGACCGTGTTTCCCACGTCGCGGAGCCGCTCCAAAATTTTGATCAATCGGCCCGTGTCGCGAGGGTGCAGACCGACACTGGGCTCATCCAGGACGTAGAGAGTGTTGACCAGGCGCGTGCCGAGGCAGGTGGTCAGATTCACGCGTTCGGTTTCGCCGCCGGACAACGTGCGCGTCGGACGATCGAGCGTGAGGTAGCCGAGGCCAACTTCCACCAGGTAGCCGAGGCGCGACCGGACTTCGTTCAGAACCAGGCCGATCGGATCGGAAGTTGCGGGGCGATGTTGTGCGGCGGTCTGTTCGATGAACCGCAAAGCGTCGCGGATGGGAAGCTGGTAGAAATCGGCGAGGGTGATTTGCGATTGGCGATTTACGATTGACGCCGCTCCGGTGGAATTCTCGCTGCCCGTAAATCGTAAATCGTCAATCGCCAATCTGTAAAGCAGCGCTTCGGGCTGGAACCTTTTGCCGCGGCAATCGGGGCAGGGTGCGTAGGAGCGGTAGCGCGAGAGCAGCACGCGGACGTGCATCTTGTAGGCTTTGGACTCCAGCCAGCGGAAGTAGCCTTTGACGCCATACCAGGCACGCGGCCATTCGTGGCCGGCGTCTTTGCCGTAATCGGGATCGCCGTTGATGACCCAGTCCTGCCACTTTATCGAAAGCTGATCGAACGGCAGATCGGTCGGCGCCTTGCGGATTTTGCAAAACTTCATCAGGTCCTGCTGGCACTCGATGCCGTGGCCGCTGCGCCACGGTTTGACAACACCTTCGGCCAGGGTTTTCGAGCGGTCGGGCAACGCGAGGTTGTAGTCAATCGAGATCGTGCGGCCAAACCCGCGGCAGGTCGGGCAGGCGCCGAGCGGGTGGTTGAAGCTGAACAAGGCTGGCGATGGTTCGCGGTACTCGATGTCGCATTGGGCGCAGTGAAAGCGGTTGCTGAAATGAAACGTTAACTCGTTGAATCGTTGAATCGTTGAATCGGACTTCGGATCACCGAGGCGCACGGCCAGTTTGCCCTTGCCGAAATGGTAGGCTTGTTCGCACGCTTCGACGAACCGGGCGCGGTTTGCGACAGACAATTTGATTCGATCTTGAATGACGGTGAGTGAGCGTGGCTTCAGTGCGCCCAGCCGTTCCATGGCCTGCTCAATGCGTGCGATTTCAAAATCAACAGCGCGTGCGGCGGTAGCGGACGGCGAACCCGCCCCGGACCCCTCCCAGGAGGGGAACTGGGGCACGGCTCTCGTATTCTCGCTCCTGTCCCTGACCCTCCTCACCCCTTCCCTCTCCCCCACTGGGGGAGAGGGTGGCCGGAGGCCGGGAGGGTGGCCGGAGGCCGGGTGAGGGGGCCTCTTGGGGTTCAAGGGGGCAATGCGCGTTCAAAGTTCGGGGCGTTCTCTCCCCGGAAGGGGCTGGGGGCGCGTCGGGGCCATCCCACGGCGCGGCGGCTTCGTTTAGTTCCAATTGCGGATCGCTGGCGACACGAACAAAAGCCTCTCCAACAGGAAGCAACAGTCGTTGATAGCCTTGTTTGGTGACGAGGTTAAGCGATTCCTCGAGCGAGAGCTTCTCGGTGAGCGGCAGGTCGAAGGTAATGAGGAGTTCCGCGTTCCGTGTTCCGCCTTCCACGCTCAACATCTTCTCCCATATCCGTTGCGGCGAATCCTTGCGCACGGGCCGGCCGCATTGACGGCAATAAAGCTGCGCGATGTGCGGCCAGAGCATTTTCATGTAGTCGCAAATCTCCGTCATCGTGCCGACGGTCGAGCGCGTCGTTTTGACGGCGTTGCGTTGCTCGATGGCGATGGCGGGCGGAATGCCATCGATACTGTCCACCTGCGGTTTGTCCATACGATCGAAGAATTGGCGGGCGTAAGGCGAGAAAGTCTCGATGTACCGGCGCTGCCCCTCGGCGAAAAGAGTGTCGAAGGCGAGCGAGCTTTTACCCGAGCCGCTCAATCCCGTGATGACAATCAGCTGGTTGAGCGGAAGATCGAGATCGAAATTCTTTAAATTATTGTGCCGCACTCCGCGGAGGCGAATCACATTCTGGCCGGACGGCTTTGACATGCAGGCGGAATGTAATGGCGCGGACCTGCGTGTCAACGAGCAGATTGTTTTGAGTCGGAAACGTTTCGCGCGCGATGAGGACGCATCAAGGCTTCAGGACAATCTTCCCCGATAACGCGCCAGTCTTGCCAACCGTGCTTTCCTCCTGCAACCGATGCGCCGCCGCGGCCTGCGACATCGGCAGCACACGGTCGATGTTCGCCTTCAATTTTCCTTCGACGAGCCAGCGATTGATCTGCTCGGCGCAGTCCTGTTGTTCTTCGGGCGTGGCCATGAACATGACAAAGCCGTGGAGCGAACACCCTTTCACATAAAACGGCCCGACGGGAAACGGCGGTCGCGCCTCGCGCCCGGCCATGACGATCATACGACCTCGCGCCGCCAGCGCGCCCACAGCCAGATCGAAGTTCGGCTCGCGCAACGTTTCCCACCAGACGTTCACTCCCGCCGGAGCAATTCTCTTCAGCTCCGTCTCCAGGTTCTGCGTTTTGTAGTTGACGACAAAATCCGCCCCCAACTTGCGGCAGAGCTCGAGTTTCCTGTCGCTTCCGGCGGTGGCAATGACGCGGGCGCCGACGGCCTTCGCCATTTGCACGACGGTCGAGCCGACGCCGCCGCTGCCGCCATTGACAAAAATGGTCTCGCCTTTCTGCAGTTTCGCGTCACGCAGCAGGCCGAGGCGTGCGGTGATGCCGACCAGTGCGACGGCCGCGGCTTGTTCGTCGCTGACGCCGTTGGGTGTCGGATATAACCAACATTCATCGACAGTGCAAAATTCGGCGAAAGTGCCCTGACGCCCGAGCAAACCTTGATTACTGCCCCAAACACGGTCTCCCGGTTCCAAGCGTGTCACAGAGTGACCCACTTCAACCACGGTGCCCGCAAGGTCGCAGCCGACGATGAATGGAAAAGGCAGCGGCATTTGCACGAGGCCGCCACGGATGTAAGTATCAACGGGATTGACCGCGACGGCGCCGACTTTGACCAGGCACTGAGAAGGTCCGGGTTTCGGCGCAGGCAACTCGCCGAAGATTATGTTTTCCGGCGGTCCGGTTTGTCGGATATAGGCAGCTTTCATCAATGAGCGTTGCCTGGATGTTGAACACAGTTTAGCGTCCGGCTTGCGCGGACGGCAAGTTTTGCCTGCGGTCCTGAAGGGTGTGCAGCCAGACGCACATTGTCAGGCTCATGGGTTTGGATATTGTCATGCCGTAACTATTCGGCTTTGTCTGTGACGACGGATTCGTGACGAGCACCTGACGCACAAAGCCACGCGCGAAGTGACAGTGACCGTGCCACGCGACCGCGGCCAAGGGACCTGGCGAAGACAATCGTCGTAGATGATGGGCTGTTGGTTAACGGTAAGCGAAGGGACGCCAGGTGGCGTCCCTTCCTTTGTGTCAGCCGGGGCCTGCCGGCATCACCACGCACACGCCGGAGCGGCGTTTACGCTTTTTCCCGGACATGCACCCAGGTGTGCACGTGCGGCGCGCCGCGGAAAAACCAAAGCATCGCCGGGCCTTCGATTTGCCAGATGTCCCACACGCCGTCGTGGCCGATGTCTTCGTTTTTGTAGAAGGACATGTGCAGGTTATCGAAGCCGTTTTTTTCGATCAGCTTCAGCGCTTCGTCGGCGTCGGCTTTGCGGAACGGCGCGAGCACGTCTGCCATGACTTTGCGTACGAGATGCTTCTGGTCGCGCGAGAGTGCGGCGACCGGAATTCCGGGCAAGTCGGTTTTGCCGGTAAGCCTGACGGTGGCGGTGCCCTTTTCTTCGCGCGGCTCGTTGAGTAACGCCATTTCGCGCTGTTTGCCATCGAGCATTTTGAACACCTCGTTCGCGCGCCTGGCCTGATACCAATAAACATTGCCCGGATGATCCGCCGGTTCGTTGAAGCTCTTGGCAGCGTGCCCGTAGAAGATCGGGCCACCGAACGCCGCGCCCTGGACGGAATCGCCGTCGCAACGGCGCGTGACGTGCCGGCCGGCGAGCACGAACTCGAATTTGCCCGCGCCCGGCTGGCCGAACAGGGCGATGGAGCAGCCGCCGAACCCTTCCTTGCCGCCGTCGTGCTCCACCTGTTGCGCGACTTTCTCGGCGTATTCGGGGCTGTGCAGACCGGTGAAAATCTCGCGAATCATCGCCTGTTGGTCTTTGGTGTAGAATTCAGAAATCTTTTTGTCTGTAATCATCCAGTTGTTGTCCACCTTCGAGCGCAGCGGGTGGTCGAACGGGAAGCAAATGGATTTCTGCTGTTCTTCGTTGAGGCTCTTGAAGAGCGTCGTGACGAGCGTTTCTGAGGTCGCTTTCTTTGTGGCGGCTTTTTCAGCCTGCGAAACGGCCAGCGACGGCAGCGGACTGGCGGCGACGGCAGCGGCGCCGACCACGGTGGCTTTGAGGAAAGTTCGGCGAGTTATGCCTGAGCAACACTCGCAATCGTCGTGAGAGAGAAGCTGTGTTGGCATGATGTGAATCTAGCACTGACACGCCAAGGCACAATGGAGAAATTCCGACATTTTCCCGGGCACGCGGATGCGGCGCGTTTATGAAGGACGAAGATATCCCGGCGGAAGACATCGCGAAGCTGAACGCGGCCGAATTATTCCCGCTTCTTTGCGGCGTCGGAGTTGGACGCGGCTGCTTTGATACCCAGCGCGATCATTCCGTCCAGGTCCGCGGGCGGATAACGCAGCAGCGGAAACAATTTCTTCAGTGCCGGCATCGTACTGGCAGTCGTTTCAAAGTCGGCGACGCCGACCCTGGCTTTGCCTGCGATATTGAAATGCAACAATTGTCCCGCTTCAACGTGCGCCGGCAGCTTCACTTTGAGCGTCGTCTCGGTCTTCTTCTCCGCGACGACGTTGTTTTCCAGAGCGAAATCATCGACGAGACCGACGGGCGAGACGGTGATGGGACCATCGTATTCGCGCCGCGCTGCGGTGACCTTGATTTCAAAGCTGCCGTTGCTCGCCGCTTCGACCCGGTTCGTCTCGACGCTGAGCGTGAAGCCGGGCTGGAACGGCTCAATTTGGATGCGATACAGGAGATCGGGCCCGCCTTGGCGATTCAGTTCTTCGACAAGCAGACGGTATGTGCCGTCCTCGCTGAACTTGTTCGTAAGCGTGCCTTCGTTTGCGCCGGAGATATCGGCCTCGCCCAGTTGCTTGCCATCGGCGTTGAAGAGGCGCATGAACAAATCGCACGGCGAACCGAGGCTGCGAGTCCTGCCGGAGAAAACCAGGCGCTGGTCCTTGGCGGCCGGGAATTCAAACCAGTCGCGGTCTTTTGGTCTGGCAAAGCGCCCGTTGACAACCGAGGGAACTAGGACCTTCGTCGCCGTTTCCGGCGTGTCGTCCGGTTCGACTTCCAGCAACTCCGGGAATTGGCTGGCCGTCAGGGTGACGAAACCGGAGCCGTGGCTGCCGCGAAATTTCACGTTCAACGGCACTCGCGTCGCGTTTTCCGGCACGCGCAGGTTGACCGGTCGCACGCCTTCGATGTTGCGGCCGACGAAAATAAGTTTGGTCTCTGCGCCTTGTCGGGCGCCGAGAGGGAACGGTGCGCTGGCCAGTGGGAAGCTTCCAACGCGCAAGCGGTAGTGATACTTCGGCCCGCCTTGATAGCCGATGTCGCGCAACTCGATGAGGTATCGCCCGGCCGACGGCGCTGTGAAATTGAAGCGCGCATCGGAACCGATTGCTGGATCGTCGTCACAGTAAATCAGTTCCTTGCCGGCCGCGTCGAGCAGGCGCACGACCGGGTCGAGCGGCGAGCCCAGACGATTCGCGACGACCTCGACCGCCACGCGCTGGCCTTTTTTCGCGCGAAAGGCATAGTAATCAAAACTCGTCTCCTCACAGTTGCCATCGACGGCCACCGGCAGTTTCAATTCCTGCGCCGAGGCAATCGTTTTGTTCGTCCCGCTCTTTGTCACGTTTGGCAGGTCGTCGATCATGAACAAGTGCAGGTCGGAAGCGCCGTTCGTCGTCGTAAGCTGCACCGCGCGGACGCCGAGCGGGACATCTTTCGGAATCGAAAGTTGGAATGTGACTTTGCCGGAGACAGGGTCATTTGTTTTGTCAGACGAGACGCGGGCCACTTTTGCCGGGAAACTGGTCCACAACTCCTCGGCGCCGTTCAGATTTTCGCCCGAGAAAGTGACGGTGGTGGTTTTACCAGGCGACACAGCGGAAGGAGAGGCGTAATGCAAGTTTGGATTTTTACCAAAAGCAGCGTAGGACGATAAGGCTGCGATCGAGACAAGCAAAAATCGGTTAGTCACAAGGCGGACGAGTTCTCGAGCATTGAGGGGGAGAGCGCGCCCGAAGGGCGGGTGAGGGGGAGTTCGGACGCCTTCTGAATCGCCAAACAGAGGAGGTTCATTGGCAGGGAAAAGGTGGGTGCGGTCCGCGGCTAAACCAGGACATCCATTACCGGTTTGCCCTCGGAGATGAGCACGGGGCGGTTGCCCACGGCGCGCACTTCCGTGTGCGGATCGATGCCGAGCAGATAGAAGATGGTTGCTGCCAGGTCGTCCGGTCGCACGGGATTTTCCGCGGGGTACATGCCGTTTTTGTCGGAGGCGCCATAGATAAACCCGCGCTTCACGCCGCCCCCGGCCAGCAACGTCGTGTAGCACTGCGGCCAGTGGTCGCGACTGGCGTTTTCGTTGATCTTCGGCGTGCGACCGAATTCGCCCATCCAGACCACCAGCGTGGTCTCGAGCAGACCGCGCGAGTCGAGGTCCGCGAGGAACGTCGGCAGCGTCTGATCAGTGAGCGGCAGGTGATACTTCTCGATGATGGGGAACATCCGCGTGTTGTTGAACCCGTGCGTGTCCCAGCCGCCCTCGGTCGTGCTCTGGCCGCCGATGTTGCCGGAGAAATAGACGGTGACGAACTTCACACCCGCCTCGACGAGCCGCCGAGCGAGCAAACAGCTCTGGCCGTAAGTGTGCCGGCCATAATCATCGCGCAACTTTTCCGGCTCAGACGAAAGGTCAAACGCGTTGCGCAGCCGCTCCGAATTCAACATCGCCAGCGCCTTGTCGTAATAGGCATCGAGTCCGCGCGCGGCGGCGGAGATGTCGAGCAGGTGCGATTGTTCGTCGATGAGCTTCTGCAATTCGCGGCGTTGTTCGAGTCGCTCGTAGGTCAGGTTCGCGGGCAGGCTCAGTTCCGGCAGTTTGAAATTCGCGTTGTTCGGGTCCTGCGTGAAGAGCAGCGGGTCGTGTTCCTTGCCCAGAAAACTGGCGTGCTGCCCGGGTGTCACCGAACCGTCGCGAATGACGTAGGGATACGCGACGAAGGTCGGCACTTCTCCGGTGGTTGGCGCGAGTTTGTCCACTACAGAACCGTAGGCGGGAAACAGGTCGAGCGAATCGCGCAGGCGAATGTCGTCCACCGGCGGCGCGTGGCCTGAGAGCGCGTAATACGACGCCGAGTTGTGGTTCTTCATCGTATGGTGCATGGAGCGGATGAGCGTGACTTTATCCATGACCTTCGCGAGGCGCGGCAGTCGGTCGTTGATCTGGATGCCGTCGGCGCTGCTGGCCATCGGCTTGTGCGGCCCGCGGATGCCTTCGGGCGCGTCCGGTTTCATGTCGAACATGTCGAGGTGGCTCGGCCCGCCGAACTGGTAGAGAAAGATCACCGACTTCGCGCGCGGCTTCGGGCCCTTCCCTTTCGCCCATTCCTCAGCGCGCAACAAACCGGGCACGGTCAAACCGAGCAAACCGAGCCCGCCGACCTTCAACAAATGCCGGCGCGTGAAGCGGGCTTCGTGAAAACTGCAACAAGCGAAGGAATGTTTCTGTTTCCTCATGTGTCTATTTGTGGTTTCATTTTCGCAACACAAATTCCTTCGAGTTCAACATTGCCCAAGCCAGGTCTTCGAGCGATCGGCGCTTGTCTTTTGATTTTTCCAACAGGGTCACGGCTTTGCTCAATTCCTTTCCGGTCGGCGAACGAGTCAGCGCGGTCCAGTAAAGCTCCTCCACCTGTTCGCGGTCTGATTTTCCCGACACGAGCAATTTCGTGAGGCGATTGTCCGCGTCGTCGAGCAGCTCGTTGATGGCCGGGCCGCTGATCATCTGAAATGCCTGGCCCATTGTGGTGTCGCCGGAGCGCTCGCATTCGCAGGTCAAGAGCCGCGGCGGTTTGCCGAAGGTCTCGAGAAAAGTGTCCACTTCGCTCATCTTCTGGTCGCGCTTGCGCTCTGCCAGAGCGCCGGGCAGTTGTGCCGCGCGGAGGCCGGGGGGATAGCCGTAGAATCTTACGGGCACGCCCGTGACTTCGCTCTGGCAATCGAGCAGTTGCTCGGCCGTGAGACGGCGCACATAAGCGCGAGAAAAATTCATGTCATCCTCGCCGTTTGTTTCGTTCGGAATGGCCGACAACTGATATACGCGCGAAGTCACGATGAACCGGATCAGGCAGCGCAAATCGAACCTGTGGTTCACGAAATCAGCGGCCAGCGCGTCAAGCAGCGCCGGATGCGACGGGGGGTTCGTCGCGCGAAAGTCATCGATCGGGTCAACGATGCCGCGGCCCATCAAGTGAAACCAAACACGGTTCACCTGCGCGCGGGCGAAGAATGGATTGCTCGGCGACGCGACCCACTCGGCCAGCGCGGCGAGTTCATCAACGGCTTCTGCGCCGTGGCGAGATTGTGAATTGTCCAACCCACCCCTGACCCCTACCCGAACCTCGTTCGATCGCGGCTGATCACGCTCCCCTGCTTCGGAGGCCTTGGGGGTGGGTTCGCCGGCCAGTTCTTCGATAGAAAGCGTCAGCGGGTTCGTCACCCCAAGAAACCGCGAATGCGCCGGTTTGCCGCTGCGTGGATTCTTCACTTCGCCTTTGTCCGCGACGTAAACGATTTGCTCGCCCTTGAACTCGTGGCCGTCGTTGTTGTCGCGCCGGCGGTTCTCCAGAACTTTGTAGCTCACCCGCGCAAACACGTCCGCCCAGTCGTAGTAATCGTCCTGCGTCCAGTGGTCGAACGGATGATTGTGGCACTGGGCGCAGCGCAGTTGCGTTCCGAGGAAAACCTGCGCCACGGCCTCGGCGCGGGCGACGGGCTCGCGAATCGCGCGATAAAAATTCGCCGGCGGATTGAAATAGCTGCTGCCGCGCGCGGCGATCAGTTCGCGCGCGAACTGGTCGAGCGGCTTGTTCTCGGCGATGCTCTGGCGAATCCAGCGGTGAAACGCTTCGATGCCTTTACGGTCGAGCAGGCGTTCCTCGGCGCGCAGCAAGTCGGCCCACTTGAGCGCCCAGAAATCGGCGAACTCCGGGCGTTCGAGCAATCGGTCGATCAAGCGGGCGCGTTTCTGTAGCCGCCGACGTGAGGAGGCGCTGGCCAATTTGGGATTCCGGATTTCGGATTTCGGATTTTGAAGAATGAGCCTCCCCAAGGACTTCCCCTCACCGGACCATGCGGCCACCCTCTCCCCATCGGATGGGGAGAGGGACGGGGCGAGGGGCGCTAGGTCTTCGTTGACGAACCTCTTCGCTTCCTCAGCCGTGGGGAGAATACCGAGCAAATCGAGATAAGCGCGCCGGATGAATTCATTGTCGGTGCACAGGTCCGACGGGTTGATGCGCAACGCGCGGAGCTTCGCGAAAATTTGATCGTCGATGTAATTGTTCGCCGGCGGATTTTTCCAGACGAAGCCGGGGCGCGCGGGCATGAACGCGAGCCGCACCGGCACTTGCGCCCGGAGGTAGCGAACGAGCACGGTCGTCTCGCCGGAACTCTGTCGTTGCACGACCCCATCGTGCGTGACGTTGACAAGGCCGTTGGCTGTTTCGTAAACGGCCATCCGTGTCGCGTCGCGGATGGAGCCGTCTGAAAAAACGGCGCGGGCGTGCAATTGGATTTCATTTGTCGGCTCGAACAGAATTTTATCGGTCGGCGAAACCTCGAGTCGTTCCAGCGTGGGCGCCCCGGGCGGATCGGGCGGCAGGCCAGCGGTGATCCAGTCACGCAGAACCTTATATTCTTCGGAATTTTTTTTGAACCGCTGGCCGCCTTCGTGCGCGATTTGCGCGGTGGGCTTGAGGAGGAGGAGGCTTTGGTCCGGGTCTTCCGGATTCGTGCGGCGACCAAACGCGTCGCGCGTCAGGGCTTGGTAATCCCATTCCGGGTCTTCGCCACGGAGTGAGAGCTTGAAACCGGCCTTGCCGTTGGCGTTGCCGTGGCACTGACCGGCGTTGCAACCTGCCTTGGACAACACAACCATCACGTCGTTGTGGAAGGAGATTTTGCCTGCCGACGGATCGGCGGAGCGGGCTGGCGCCTGCAGGATGAGCGCCACGATCAGCCGCCCGAATACGCTGGAGACTGCGCGGCCAAGGCGCGCGAATGAACTGTGCAAAGGGGTTCTCAAGTAATGATTTCAGTCGTCCATTTTCAATTGAAAATCAAGGCCGAATTCTCCAACCCGTGGTCTCTGACGCACCTTTTTAAGCTTGGGTACTTTAGCGGTTCGGGTAGAAAGTCCGTGTGTGAGCCTCAAAGCTTACGCCCGCCGAAAGTGGGGCTGTCTTTCAGCCGGATTGTGGTATGGTGAACGCATGTTAGCGACGAAAGGGCACCAGACGTGAGAATCCTGATCTTTTTTTTGCTTTGTTTCAAACTGACGGTTGCCCTCGGGGCGGAACAGCCGGGCAGGACCGCGCAAAGTCCCGGCGGCACGGAGTCGGCTGGCAAGAGGACGCCGGCGCTCGTTGCGCCGGAAGCCAGCTCGACGAATGTCCTGGCTGCGCTGGACGATTTGATTTTACTGGAGCGCCGGTCGCGCAGCCTGCCGCCGGTTGAGGCGGTGCCCGATGAAGGGGCGATCGCCCGTTGGACGGCCAAGGTTCTGGCGGAAGTGCATTATTTGCAGCAACCGTTGAATGACGAAATCTCCTCCAGGTTCCTCGATCGCTACCTGGCAACGCTCGACAATCTGCACCTGCACTTCCTCCAATCCGACCTGCAAGAGTTTGACCAGTATCGGACCGTGTTGGACGACCTGACCATTGCCGGAAAGACCGGCCCGGCGCGAGAGATTTTCAAACGGTTCCTGCAGCGCGTCGATCAGCGTGTCGCTTATGTCGCCGAATTGCTCAAGACCGAGCAATTTGAATTCATGGGCAACGACCGCTTCTATATCGACCGCCGCAAGGCGCCTTATCCGAAGGACCTCGACGAAGCCAAACGACTCTGGCGCCTGCACCTGCGTTACGAGTATCTGCAGGAGAAGCTGAACCTCGAAAGACCGAAGGTGGCCGATGCCACCCGGCCCGGGACCAAGGAGAGGAAAAACGAAACCAACGCTGCTCCGGTGAATGCGCGTGACGAGATCATCAAGACCCTCACCCGCCGTTACCAGCGGATTCTCCGCTTCTGGACGCTCGAGGAGGACGGCGGGGACGTGTTGCAGTTTTACCTGACGGCGTTGATGAATGTTTACGATCCGCACTCCGATTATCTCGGCAAATCCACGTTCGAAAACTTCGCCATGTCCATGAACCTGTCGCTGTTCGGCATCGGTGCGCTGCTGCAATCGGAGGACGGCTATTGCAAAATCAAGGAGCTGAAGCCCGGCCCCGCGATGCAGAGCCAGCAACTGAAGCCGGGCGACCGCATTGTCGGCGTGGCGCAGGGCGACGAACGTGAGCCGGTGGACGTGGTGGGCATGAAGTTGAGCAAAGTAGTGGACATGATCCGCGGGCCGAAAGGGACGAAGGTTCGTCTCACGATCATCCCGGCGGATGCGTCCGACCCTTCCACACGCAAGGAAGTGGCGTTGATCCGCGACGAAATCAAATTGGAATACGAAGAGGCCAAAGCGAAGGTTGTTGAAGTTCCGGGCAGGGAGGGAGCAACGGTGCGGCTCGGCCTCATCGATCTCCCGTCGTTTTACGCCAGCTTCGACGTCGCCAACGCCAACGGCAAGGCGACGCACAAAAGCACGACTGAAGACGTGGCCAAATTGCTGAAAAAACTGAAAGCGGAAAACGTGACCGGCGTCATTCTCGACCTGCGCCGCAACGGCGGCGGTTCGCTGGAGGAGGCCATCAACCTGACCGGCTTGTTCATCAAGGAGGGCGTCGTGGTTCAAGTCAAGGATGCGAAGGGCAATATCATCAAGGACAACGATACGGACCCCTCCGTGCTCTATGATGGGCCGCTGATTGTGCTGACCAGCCGCTTCAGCGCCTCGGCTTCGGAAATCGTCGCCGGCGCGTTGCAGGACTACGGCCGCGCGCTGATCGTCGGCGATTCCTCAACGCACGGCAAGGGAACCGTCCAGTCACTCATTCAACTGGAGCCGATTGTCCATCGGTTCAGCGATTCCACCAACAATCCGGGCGCGCTGAAGGTGACCATTCGCAAGTTTTATCGCGCCAGCGGTTCCTCCACGCAATTGAAAGGCGTGGTTCCCGACATCGTGCTGCCGTCGGTGAGTAATTACGAGGAAGTCGGCGAGGCCGCGTTGGAGTACCCGTTGGCGTGGGACGAGATTCCCAGCGCGGCATATGAAAAGCTGGACCTGATCCAGCCGGTCCTGCCGGAACTGCGCAAGCGTTCAACCGAGCGCCTGGCCATCGACAAGGACTTCGCTTATTTGCAGGAAGACATCGCAACCTTCAGGAAATATCTCGCCGAAAAGAGCGTCTCGTTGAACGAGGAAGCGCGGCTCAAGGAGATGAAGGAGAACGAGGAAAAGGTCCAGGCACGCAAGAAGGAACGAAAGGCGCGCCACGAACCGGAGGAAAAAGTTTACGAATTGACGTTGAAACAGGTGGATTTGCCCGGCCTTCAGCAGCCGCCGGCCAAACCCACCGACTTATCCGGAGCAGAAACGAAAAAAGATGACGCCAGTTCTGAAGATGAGGATGTCGATCCAGCGGACAAGGTCCCCGCCGTGGACGTCACTTTGAAGGAAACTAAACGGATCCTGTTGGACCTCGTCGCGTTGTCAAACAAGGAGACCGCCGTCGCCGTGCATAATTGAAGCAGCCGCGGTTTGAGCCTTGGCGAACTGATTTCCCTTCACCTTTTCCGGACGGCCAGAAGCGCCGAAACATATCCCCAGACGATGCCACCGGCGAAGCCCACGCCGTGCGCCGCGTTGGCCACGTACGGAAAAACTCCAGCCAGACAGAGCACGAACCAAATCACCGCCATCGTCACGGTGCTGCTGTGGAGGAACAGTCCGGAGGCCGGATCAAATTTTCCGCGCAACCAGATGTAGCCGATCAATCCGTAAACGACGCCGGACATCCCGCCGAAGTCCGGCCCTTGCCACAAATATTGACCGAAATTGGAAAGGGCCGCGATGACCAGCACCAGGGCGGCCAGCACGCGCGTGCTCTGCCGGCGCTCGATCATCGTGCCGAGGTCGAGCAGCCACAGCATATTGAAAAGTATGTGCGGGATGCCGAAGTGAATGAAAATGGGCGTGAACAATCGCCAGACTTCCCCGTGTCGAATCTCCGGCAGATCCTTCAGCCGCTCGACCACACCCCCCTCGATGATCCGCTCGGAAATAAACATCCAGAGAATCGGTTTCTCATGCTCCCCGAAACTGGAAACGAGTGATGTGGTTACGGAAATGGCAATGAGGATTCCGGTCAGAAGGCCGGCGCCGCCGAACGGGAAAAGTTTGCGCCGATCGAAGAACCGTTTTTGAGCCGCCTCGTTCGCCTGTTGTTCCTGTTCCCGTTTCTGGCGGGCAATGCGGACGGATTGTTGATATTTCGGGTCCCCTGCATTTCCCTGATACTCCTTCAGCAGCACGGTCGCGGTGGCAATCTGGTCTTCCGCCTCGACCCACAGTTCCCACGTTCCGTCCCGGGCCGGTTCGATTCGATTGCCGATGCCTTGCGCGTAAAGGTAGTCGCCGAACTCGCGGGCGCTGGGCTCGGCTGGCAGGTGTCCGATCATTCGCATGAGCCAGTCTGGTGTCGCTAACGCTTCAGGCAATTATTTCCTGCCGGCGAGTTCCAGCACCGCCACGGTCATCGCCATGACGCCGGTTTTGATGGTGGGCTCAGGCTCCGGAGCGAACTGGCTGGAGTGCAGCGAGGGCAGGGGTTTGCCTGTCTTTTCGCTTTCTGCGACCTTTTCCGGTTTCACGGCGCCGAGCCAAAACAGGCAGATAGGTATCTTGTCCTTCGTGCGACCATATTCGCTGAAGTCCTCGCCGCCCATGACCGGTTTCATCGGTCGGACGTTGGCATCGCCGAACCAGTTTTTCAACACGGCGGCCAGCCGGCGCGTTAATACGGGGTCGTTGTAAGTCGCCGGCGTGAATTCCTGTTCCCGCAGCGTGACCATGGGCATGTGATCCTCCGGCAGACCCGCGGCCTCGGCCAACCCGCGCGTGATGCGCCTTAAGGCAGCAATGGTTTGCTGGCGCACGTCGTCGGTGTAGGAACGCAGCGTCAATTGGAGCAGCACTTCGTCGGGAATGATGTTGTGCTTGGTGCCGCCGTGGATCGAGCCGACCGTGACCACCGCCGGTTCGCCGGGCGGAATTTCCCGGCTCACGATGGTCTGGAGCGCGAGCACCGTCTCGGCAGCCAGCACAATCGGGTCTTTGGTTTTGTGCGGCCAGGCGCCATGCCCGCCGATGCCGCGAATCGTGATGTCCACCGAATCCACGTTGCCCAACGCGTATCCTTCGATGTATCCGACGGTTCCCGCCTCCAGGTCCGCTTTGTCGTGCAGTGCAATGCAATAATCCGGCCTGGGAAAGCGCGTAAACAAGCCGTCCTTGAGCATCGCCCGCGCGCCCGACCCTTTCTCTTCCGCGGGTTGCCCAATCATCACCAGCGTCCCCTGCCACCTGTCCTTCAACGCACTCAGCAACCTTGCCGTGCCAACCAACACACTCATGTGAACGTCGTGGCCACAGGCGTGCATCACATCGACTTCGTTTCCTTTGTCATCCACTGCGCGGGCCTGGCTGGCGTAAGGAAGGCCGGTCTGTTCCTTGACCGGCAGCGCGTCGAGGTCCGTGCGAACGAGGACCGTCGGGCCGTTGCCGTTGCGCAGAACCCCCACCACGCCGTAGCCGCCGACCCCGGCGGTGACTTCGAGACCGGCTTGCTTCAGCGCCTCGCCAACCCTCTGGCCGGTCTTTTCTTCGTGGAGAGAAAGCTCCGGGTGCGTGTGCAGATGGCGATAGAGCTCAAACAGACCCGGATATTCCCGGTTGACACGCGACTGGATCTGTTCGCGCAGTGAGGCAGACGGGCTGCCGGCGTTTTGCCCAAACGCAACACCGGCGGCCAGGCAGACAGCGGCAGGAACCCTAAGAGGTCTCATACATGACAAACGAAAGCGCGCAAAATTCCGAACTTCATTGCGAATTTCTTTTGGAAATCCATTCATAAAATCGCTGCTCCAATTACTGATTTCGCACTCTGTCCATCAGCTCCGTCGCTTGCTTGACCAGAATTCCTTCGATGCTCGCGCGGAACGGACCGTAGATGCCGTAGTAGATGAGCGACGACTGCGCTTCGTACCCGCCCTCCTTCAAAATGCGCACGGACGGGATGTAACACGGAACTTCGTAGGCGTAACCAATCAGCCACGGATGGTCCGCCGCAAAAATGCGTTTGAACCGTTTGCTGTAATCAACGACGTCCTCGCCGCCCATCGCGACGAACGTGAGTTCGTCGCCAATGCGAATCGCCGCGACCGGAAGTTTCAACGAAGCTGGCAAGGGCACGCCCGCATCCAGCCGCTTCAAGTAACCTGTCGCGCGATTTCGAATGTAAACGTCGTCGCTCCGCGAGTCCTTTTCGATCTGATCGCGAGGCGGCGGGTCCGCAAACGGCAACTCAGCTTCATCGTAAGCCAGCTTCAGCGCGCCCTGGACCCGTCGCATCGGACGGCTCAGGACACCGGCTACCGCGCCGGCCAGCTCCAATCCATGGCGCTTGGCATCGAGCAGCGTTCCCCGAGGCGATGGATTCGAGTCCGCGCCCATGCCGGTCAAATAGATCGCGACCGCGCCCGGATAATGCGTTTCGAGGTGTTGCCGCGTGTAAGCCATGTAATCGCCGGAGACGATGTAAAAGTCATCGCCGGCAATGCTGGTGCCATGACAGGCGTAACCAAACAGGATCGCGCGTATCGCTCCGTTCGTTCCCATGATTTTCAACACCGGGACGTCCTGGTCCACTGGCCCGTCCGGGTTCTCCCCGAAATCAATCTTGTCGCCGTTGTAAACCCGGCGGTTCATCGCGAATCTCGCGCGACCGACCCCATGTTCCAGTCGCGCCGGTTTCAAATCCGCCAGGGCCGCGCCGACGACTTCGGCCAGCTTCGATTTCAGGAACGCGCTGTATTGGTGGATTTGTTCCTCGTCCGCCGGCGAAAGGTTATACATTGACGTCAGCGTATTTTCCAGAACCGGCGCCGAATGCGTGTGGCTGGAAACCACCACCAGAGCGCCGGGTTTCAGCTCGTGTTTGGCGCCCAGCTCCTGAACTGCCGGCGCGATGAAAGCGTGGCTCACTTCGCAGTTGTCGAGTGAAACCAGCACGACACGCTCGTTCCCGCCTTTGAACGCGATGGCCTGGACCATGAGCGGCGAGTCAATCTTTTCGGACGGATGCTTCCGCGCCGCGTAGCCGGCCAGCCAGATCGGTCCTTCCGGCGTGATGTCGCGAACGGAGATGCCGACCTCAAGGGGTGGTCCGGATTCAGCCGCGCGCAGAGAAGAAAGTGACCATGCAAAAAGGAGGGAGGCGAAGACCAGCTGCGCCTCCTCCAGCAAACTTTTCCGGCCAGCCGGGCCGTTCCTCGTGACCAATGGGCGGTTCATAGAATCTCGTTCCATGCTGCTCTGTTCTTGAGCATCAACTCGCGCAGCAAACGGATCGGCGGCGCGCCATGCCGCAACATTTTATCGTGAAATGTTTTCAGCGAGAAACCGGCGCCTTCCTGTTGCTGATAATCACGGCGCAGCTTGAGAATCTCCAGTTTGCCCACCGTGTAATAGAGATACTGCGGATCGAATGTCCCACGCAACGCCTCCTGGTGCGCCGGCTTGTGCTCGTAATAACAGTTATCCTCGAAAAACTTCGTGGCGTCGTCCAGCGACATCCCTTCGCAGTGCGTTTTGATGGAGACGCACAGGCGGCAGAGTCGCAGCAGCGCTTCGTCCGATTGCGCCAGCCGGTATTTTGCCGTCTGGAGTGAATCACCTTTGCCGGTCCCGAATCCTTCATCGACCATCATCTGTTCGCAGTAATGCGCCCAGCCTTCGATGAACGCGTAGCTGGCGAAGATTTTCTCAAGCTTCGTTGCCGGCGACGCGTTCAGGCAGAGAAACTGCACGTAGTGGCCCGGATACGCCTCGTGAATCGTGACGATGTCGGTCGTGTAATAGTTGAACGCGGTGAGCCATTCCTCTTTCTGCCGCGGCGGCCAGTCCTTTTCGACCGGTGTGACGTAATAGTACGCCTCGGTCGCTTTCGCCTCAAACGGCCCGGGCGTGTCCATCGAGGCAAAGCTGGTCGCGCGCAGATACTGCGGCGTTTCTTCGACTCTGGCCCGGACCTCGGACGGGACCGCGACAATCCGGCGGTCAACGACAAACCGGCGGATCGCCTCCAGATCCTTCTTCGTGTCCGGAATCAAACTCTCCTCGCTCGGATGGTCCTTCTGTATTTCCTTGAAGACTTCGATGGGCTTTTTGCCCGGGTCGATTTTTTTCGCTGTGTCCGCGAAGACCTGCTGTTCGCGTCGCAACTCGCGCATCCCGATTTCCAGGATTCTTTCCGGCGCAAGGTCGATCAGTTCGCCGTAGCGCAGCATCTTCTGAAACTTCTCACGACCGAGGGCATAACGGGTGTGTGCTTTCGGCAGCTTCTCGCCCTTCAGCCACGTCACGTAGCTGCGCAGTTCGCCGATGGCCCGCTGGTTGACCGCCTTGAATTCTGTCAATAGTTGTTCATTTTTGACCTCTTTCAAGGCTTCCACCAGGTCTTTGCTCAGAAAATCCGCCGACCCGTCCGCGACTTCGATGGCCGTTTCAATGAAAGGCTTTGCCAGCGACGCTTCCAGGTTTGCCTTCGCCGCCGCGATGACCTTTGGCGCCTGCTTCTCGATCGCGATGATCGAGCGCAGGCGGGCTTCGAGCGGCGCGAAGTTGCGTTTGATGTAAATGTTCACATCGAGGACGCCGGCGTAGGTCATCGGATTCTTCAGGTGGCCCTCCACGTCCTCGAACTGGAAGATTTCGCTTTTGATGGCCGCCTGCAGAATGCGGAAATCGTAATGCGCCTGCGGGCTTAACGACTTTTCGTCGAGTGTTGCGAGTTGTTCATCGAAGCGTTTGAGTCGCGCCAGTTCCGCATCAAGGGAAGCGCGGCTGTACTCCGTCAGTTTGCCGTCGTATTCGTGCAGGCCGAGTGTCGTGCCGGTTTGCGGACGCCACGCGAGGTAACCGGCGATAAACTCTTCGCACAGTTTGTTGAATTCCGTTTCCGCCGCGTTTGATCGTGGAGCGCCAGATTGGACTTGCACCTGAACCAGGCCGACTACCACCAGAATCGGCAGCGGGAGGAGTTTTGTCATAAAGTGTCCGCTCGTTACCAAAGAATCGCCGGGAAAGAAAGCTATTTGCTTGCTGTGCTTCGCGGTTCCGGCCGCACCCGTGCACTGCTCCTGAGTGTGGCCCCAGGCGTCTCGCCTGACGCAGGGCCGGGCAGCTTGCCCGGCGGACAAAAATACTCCGATACAGCAAGCGCCATGGAATCCCACCAGTCGCAGAAACGTCCACGCTCTAATCCGGGGCGGGAAATCAGAACTGGAGTGTGGACTTGCCGCTTCGCGGCCGCGGATGCCGCCCTCTACGTCAGGCGGGATGCCAATACCGTTCGGCAAGTAGTTTGCTTCTCCCTCTCCTCCCCAAAAAAGGAGGAGAGGGTCGGGGAGAGGAGGCCGTTTTTCATCAGTTCCCCCTCGCTCCAGCTCTCTCCCCGCTCGTCCCTCGCGGGGAGAGAGGGAAAAATGCGCTCAGGGTTTTTCATGCCGAATGCAAACTGGCGCGACACCTGAACGCTGCAAGGGGGCAGTGCCATCAGGGGCGTCATGTGTTCGCACCGGTGAATTGCGCCTTGGAGGGCGGCAGCGCACCATGTTAATGGTGCAACGCATGAACAGTCCCCGACACTTCCGTGGAACGCTTCGAAATTATTTTGTTTGCCTGCTCCTGGCTGGAGGAGTCGTCGGTAACCTGTTCGCGGGTGACGAGATTCACGTCGAACGCGTCTTCGGGCCAGAAATCAAAACCGGCGACTACAAACATCCGGCCAGTTTTGACGAATTGAGGAACGGCGACATTTACCTGGTTTTCTTCAGCGGCAAAGGCGAATACAATGACAACCGCGCGGCCGTGTTCGGCTCGCGTCTCAAGCATGGCGATCGCCGCTGGTCGTCGCCGGTCGCAATCGCGCGCGACCCGTTTCATTCGCTCGGCAATCCGGTAGTCTGGCAGGCGCCCGATGGACTCATCTGGCTGTTCTACGTTTCGCGTTACGGAACGCATTGGTCCGACTCGCGTATCGCCGCGAAAGTCTCGCGCGACGGCGCGAAGACCTGGTCCGATTCGTTCACGGTCGCCTTTGACGCAGGGATGATGGTGCGGGCGCACCCGATTGTTTTGCGCAACGGCGATTACCTGCTGCCGATTTACCACGAAGTCGGACGCGACACGGAGTCGGTGGATGCCAACTGCACTTCGCTTTTTCTCCGACTCGATCCCGCGACCAAACTCTGGCAGCCGAGCAACCGCGTCCGGTCACGTTTGGGGAACATTCAGCCGGCTGCGGTTGAGGTCACGCCGGACCATCTCATCGCCTTCTGCCGGCGCGGAGGCGATTACAACGGTCGGCCCGACGGCTGGCTGGTGCGCGCCGAGTCGCACGACGGCGGGCGAACCTGGAGCGAAGGGAAAGATTCCGAGTTCCCCAACCCGAACGCGGCGGTGGACTTCATCAAGCTGCGTAACGATCATTTGCTCCTCGTTTACAACGACAGTTTCACTAATCGCGCACCGCTGACCGTGGCCATTTCGACTGACAACGCGAGAACGTTTCCGTATCGTCGAAGCGTTGCCGAAGGACCAGGCGACTTTGGGTATCCGACAGCGGTGCAGACGCGTGACGCCAGAATCCATGTTGTATTCACGTCGGACGAACGGAAGGTCATTCGTCACGCAATCTTTGACGAAAGCGCGGTTTTGAAGCAGAAATGAACAACCGGTTCAACTACGCTATGAAAACAAATCTTCTTATCGGAGCACTGACGTTGGCGCTCGGAGTCGAAACAGTGTCCGGTCCGACCGGCATTGCCGCCGAGCCTCACACCAAACCCGTCCTGCTTTACAGCCGTTACTACAACGCCGAAGGTGAACACCGATATCTGCCCGAAGGCACTTACAAGCAGGTCATTCAACGCCTGCGCGAGGATTTCGACGTGCGCATTCACAATAAACCGCTCACGCGCGACACGCTCGCGGACGTGAAGCTGTTGTTCATCGTCAATCCGAGCGACAAAGCCTTCGGCAACAATCCTCCGCCTCCGCACGTTTCCGCCGCTGATATCAATGTGCTGAGCGAGTTCGTTAAGAATGGCGGCAGTCTGATCGTGTCCGGCAATCAGGAAAATCACAACCTCGAAGTCGAAGACATGAACAAGCTGCTCGCGCGCTTTGGCATCCAGGCCACGAACCTTTACACCGACGCCAAGAAACTCGTGTTGCCGAAGGAAACACCGATCATCGGCGGGCTGCGCTGGGCCTACTACACGGGCAACCTGTTGCTGCTCGATTCGGCGAGTCCGGCGAAACCGCGCGCGCTTGTGATGAACGATTTGAATCAAAAGCCGCCCAAAGGCACGCGCGACCAGGCTGGCTGCCTGCTCGCCACGGCGGAACCGGGCAAGGGGCGCGTCGTCGTCGTGACAGACTCCGGCTGGCTGGCGGACTGGGCGTTCACCGAGGAAGGCATCGGCGGTGTCGCCCTCAAAGGACAGGACAACTGGGAGATGTTCCGGCGCCTGACGCGTTGGGCCGCGCATCTGCCAGGACGCCCTGAGCCCTGAAGGCGATTTCAATGGCATTGGAGCGGCGTGGCAAGTCCGTGCGTGCGGACGGCAGCCTTGAGCCGCCGCTGGTTTGAAACTGTGCAGGCGCAAACCGTTGCTGCTTGCCCCGGAGTGACCAATATTTTCCAAGGAACCTGAGCATCGGAATTTTACCAGGTATAAACTTAGCGCGGCCAAGCCGCGACCGACGTAGCGCAGACTTCCAAGTCTGCTGTATCGTGGGTTTCCAAACCCGCCAACCGCGCCCCGTCGCACGCCCCCGCCGATTTGGAAATCGGCGATACAGCAGGTTTGGAAACCTGCGCTACGACCAAGGCGTTGCCTCGTCACAAAATTTGCGCAAGCTACGAAAACTTCTGGGCATAGTAGTCCGGATGAGAAGCTCTGATGACCTTTTTGCCGAACCGTTGAGCGCGATGAAGCGCCAAAAATCTGTGTCCATCCGTGTTCATCTGTGGTTTTCTTCACTCGTCGGTTTTCCCGGCCGCGGTATTCAAGATGAAGATTCAGGAATTGAACCACATCGCGATTCACGTCAGTGATGTCGAGAAGAGTTGCGAGTTTTATCGCGAGGCGCTGCGGCTCGAAGCAATTCCGCGTCCGGCCTTCACGTTTCCGGGCGCCTGGTTCCGGCTGGGCGCGAATCAGGAACTGCACCTCATCGGTGATCGCGCCGAACCCGTGTTCTCGCACAATCGCGGCAATCACTTCGCGCTGCAAGTGGAAGACCTCGACGCATGGGAGCGGCACTTTGACTCACTCAAAATCGAACATTTGCCGCGCAAGCGTCGGCCTGATGGTGCTTCGCAACTTTTCCTCCGCGATCCGGACGGGCACGTGATTGAACTGTTCAAGCCGCCGGCGAAGTAAATTCTCGATCGCGCCGGGGACTGGGAGTGAAACTCTGCGGTCGAAAGAATCCGACGAAACTTTTCACGCTTCCTTTCCCGTGCAAGCCAAGATGACAAGAATCGTTCTCATCGAGCGTTCCCAGAGTTGCCCTCGACCGCGAGAGGTCCGACGCTCGTGCGCTTGAGATACATTATTCGTTTGGGAAAGTTGAACGTGACCAGGTGCCGCGCGAGAAATTGCAATCCGATAAGATTGGGAGGCAGCGGCGCATTGCGTGGCATTTCCCCAATCATCAGATTTGTATACCTCTGCCCCCTGAATTCCGTCTCTGGGAACAAAGCCCAAAGGCCCTTGGCGCCGTTCGATTCTGCTTGTGCAGCCGTTATGTGCTGTGCTCGTAACGCCTGCTTGAAGAGCTTCCGCTTCAGCACACCATCTATATTAAGGCCGGTGTCGATCATC
>QHNT01000163.1:0-30684 GCA_003218515.1 Verrucomicrobiota bacterium
CACCGCGCATTGTGACCCTCAACAGTGAGGCGAGACTCTGTCGGGCCCTTGACCTCCCAACGAGAGAAATTAGGGCTCGACGGAGTCTCGCCCCACCCGGTTCACGGAGAGTGTCCTCGCAGTGTCCAAGCGCTCGGTTGCGCAAGGAGCGCGGATTAAAAATTTGGCTCGTTCGCCGATTCCGCTTACTCTCCACCCATGCAAGCTTTGATACGTTTTGTTTTGCTCGCGGCAGTTTTGCCGCTGGTGCCGGTGGTGTCGGCGCAAGTGCAACTCGGCAGCGACGTGCTCGCCGCGAATGGATTCATGGAATTGCAGGGAAAACGCGTCGGGCTGATCACCAATCCGTCCGGTGTCAATCGCAGCGGCGAGTCCACGATTGACCTGTTACGGCGCGCGCCGGGCGTGAAGCTCGTCGCGTTGTTCGGGCCGGAGCACGGCGTTTACGGCGATGTGAAGGCGGGCGAGTTGATCGGGGAGCGGACGGACAAGCGCACCGGGCTGCCGGTCCATTCGCTCTACGGCGCGACGCGCAAGCCGACGCCCTCGATGCTGCGCGGCCTCGACGCGCTGGTCTATGATTTGCAGGACACCGGCGTGCGTTCTTACACGTTCATCAGCACGATGGGCCTGGCGATGGAGGCGTCCGCGGAGGCGGGTGTCGAGTTCGTCGTGCTCGACCGGCCGAATCCTCTCGGTGGCGAACGCGTCGAGGGGCCGATGGTGGACGACCGGTTCCGCTCGTTCGTCGGGCAATGGAACATCCCTTACGCTTACGGAATGACCTGTGGCGAACTGGCGCAAATGATCAACGGCGAGGGTTGGATCAGGAAACCGTGCCGGCTCACGGTCATTCCCATGAACGGCTGGCGCCGCTCGATGGTCTGGCGCGACACCGGCCTGCGTTGGACGCCGACTTCGCCGAACGTGCCGCGCGGCGATTCGCCGCTTTATTACGCGGCGACCGGGTTGTTCGGCGAACTGGCCGGCGGCAGCGGGGCGAGCGTCGGCACGAAGCTGAAGCGCCCCTTCGAGTGCGTCATCGCGCCGTGGCTGGATGCGGCCAGGATGAGCGCGGCGATGAGGAGTTTCGGATTGGGCGGCGTAGGTTTTCCGACGTTCAGCGTCACGCATGAAGGCCAGCGGCTCCAAGGCGTGTTGTTGAAGGTCAACGACCCGGCGCACGCGCCGCTCGTGGCCATCAACTTTTACCTGCTCGACGGCCTCGAGCAGGCCAGCGGACGCGACTTGTTCGCCGAGGCGGTGAAGCGGAAGAGAAATTTCCAGATGTTCGACAAGGTCAGCGGCACGGACGAGATTCGCAGGCAGTTGAAGGCCGGGAAGTCGGCGGCGGAAGTCGTGGAGTCGTGGGCGCCGGGCGAAGAAGCGTTTCGCCGAAGGCGACAGAAATATTTGCTTTACACGGACCTTGCATTGACAAAGTCCGCGCCCACGAACGAATCGAAACCGCCGGCGACGGTTGAGCCGAAGACTGCGCCGGTGGTAGAAACCAGGCCGGCGCCTCCGCCGATTGCGACCGACTCCGCGCCGCAGTCGCTTCCGCCGCTCATCATCACGGTATCGAACGGCGATTCCGCCGCCAAGATCGCCCAGGACCTCGGCATCAGCGCCAGCGACATTGCCGAGGCCAATCCGGGGGTGAATCTCAATCGGCTGAAAGCAGGGCAGAAACTCAAGATTCCAAGATCAGGCGCAAAGTAAGCGACGTTCCGCTTAATTACTGCGAATAGCCGCTTCGCCACGGTAGCGGTAGCGAGAGGCGACGATGCTGAAGAGAATTGCCACTACAAACGTCAAGGCCGCGTAGAGCAGGAAACGGGAAGTGCTCACCGACGCACTGTGTGCCCTGGCCCCTGAACCGGGGAGGAATTTCGTGATTGCGACAACAAGCAAGTCGCCGAAAGCGACGGTCAGCAACCAGAAGCTCATGATAGTGCTCTTCAACTCCGGCGCCGCCTGAGTGAAAGCAAACTCTAGTCCGGTTGTAGAGACCAGCACTTCCGCAGTAGTAAGCACGAGATAGGGCAGCGCCTGCCACGCTACGCCGAGGCGCGCACCGGCTTCAATCTGCCTCTGCAACTCGGCCACGATCAGATACGACGACGCGGTGAGAAACAGCCCAAAGCTCATACGTCTGAGTGGCGTCGCGTATCTTCCCAGCATTGGATAAATAACCAGCGTCAACAAAGGCACAAGAATCATCACGAGCGCGGGGTTGGCAGATTGCATCTGCTCAGCTCCGACTTCCAGTCCGAATAACCGAAACGAGACCATTTTTTGGCCCTGCAAGACCCACGTGGAATTTGTTTGATCGAAAAGCGCCCAAAACGGCGGAATGAGCAAGAAGATTGAAAGGATGGGGCCGATGGATTTGGCCGCGTCCACTTCGCGCTCGCTGAAGCGGCCCCGCGCAGCGTCCCAGAACGACTGGCCCGGCTTCCTGTCGCCGCTCGTCAGCGCATGCCAAAATACCTTCATGAAACTCGCTGTCTTCGTTTCGCGGGTGGGGGGCACGCGGATGTAGTGTTTCGTTCCGAGCCAGAAGATGAAAGTCGCCATACCCATTAGGATTCCCGGCACCCCGAACGCCAAACCATAGCCGTGATGGTCCTTGACCCACGGCACTACCAGAAACGAAAAAAACGAGCCGAAGTTAATCGACCAATAGAACGCGCCGTAGGCTTTTTGCAGCAAGTGCGATTGCTCTGGTTTGAACTGATCGCCAACGAAAGCCGAGACGCAAGGTTTGATCCCGCCTGAGCCGAATGCGATGAGTGAAAGACCAGTATAGAGACAAAGCAGCTTGGCGTTCACTGTCGTCAGCATATCACTGCAAGCCAATACGCCATGCCCGGCACAGTAGAACAAGGAGACGTAAAGGATGGTATGGTAGCGGCCAATGACTCGGTCCGACAACCAGGCGCCGAACAACGGCATGAAATACACGGCGAAGACAAACGTGTGGATGATGCTCGTCGCCGTGTCCACGTCTTGGCCGAGACCACCTCTGGCCACCTCACCGGCGATGTAGCCAGCAAGGATGCTTTTCATCCCGTAGAAACTGAATCGCTCGCAAGCCTCGTTGCCGACAATAAACTTGATTTGTGCCGGCCAGCGGTCGGCGGCGCTCATTCGATCAGAACGCATGTGGATTTGGTTTCACACGGTGTAAAGAAAATCGTGCCAGGTGTCCAGCTTTGGGAAGGACTTAAGGGCAGGCACGATAAATTGATCTTCTCCCGTCCGTTTCATCTGCTCGCCCGTGAGGCCAACCGGGCTTCTCTCCGGTTCGTGCTTTCAACTTCCTGCGCCATCCGTTATGAGGATATTCACTCGATGCCGTTGCTCGAAATCAAAAATCTCAGACTGGAGTTTGGCACCGGCGAAAACGCCGTCCGTGCGGTGGACGATGTTTCGTTGAGCATCGAAGCCGGCGAAACCGTTTGTCTGGTCGGCGAAAGCGGCAGCGGCAAGAGCGTCACCGCGCTTTCCATCGCGCGGCTCGTCCCGTCGCCGCCGGCGCGTTACCTGAGCGGAGAAATCCGACTCGACGGCCGTGACGTTTTGAAAATGTCCAAAGCGGAGTTGCGCCATATCCGCGGTGGTGTGGTGAGCTACGTTTTTCAGGAACCGGGCGCGTCGTTGAACCCGGTCTTTCGCGTCGGCAACCAGATCAAAGAAGCGCTCAAACTGCACAAGCCCCGCACCCCGTCCCTTTCCCCATCGGATGGGGAGAGATTTCCCCGAAAAATTTCGCGCATTAAACCCCTGAACCGTAGCCGCCGACGTGAGTCGGCGCTAATCCTTGCCTCGAAAACAAACAAATGCGCCGACTCACGTCGGCGGCTACGAGGTTCATGGGGAGGCGAAGGCCGGGTGAGAGGACAGCGGAACGCTGTATGGGTATTTCTGCGACATGACACGAGTCAGAATTAGCATAGAGCAATCGATGTTGCTGGAGGGGAGTTGCTCTATGCTAATTCTGACTCGTGTCATGTCGCAGAAATACCCATACAGCGACCACGGCCCTTGACGTGACCATCCAGGCGCAGATTCTGGAGCTGTTGAAGGAGCTGCAGCGCGAGATGGGGATGGCCGTGATTCTGATCACGCACGATCTCGGGGTCGTCGCCGAGACGGCCGACCGCGTGGCGGTGATGTATGCCGGCCAACTCGTCGAGGTCGCGCCGGCGAAGGAATTGCTTCGGCGTCCGCTGCATCCCTACACGCAGGCGTTGATGAACTCTGTGCCGGGACTCGGCGCCGAGACGCAACAATTGCGCGCCATTCCCGGCAATGTGCCGCAACTCGACGCGCTGCCGAGTGGGTGTCGCTTTCATCCGCGTTGTCCGAAAGCCCAGGCTGATTGCTCGCAAAAGGTTCCTGGCTTGATCGAAGTGGAATCGAATCGCTGGGTGCGGTGTCCGTATTGGAAATGGACTTGGCTGCCGCAGTCCTGAGGCGTGACTCGAACCATCAACGCGATCAAGAACGATCTTGCTTCTGATAGCGCGAGACAGAGAGGACCTCGAATCGCGTTTCGCCCGGTCGCTGCCGCCGGGTTTCGATGACGCCGGCTGAAGCTGGCTGAGAAATCGAAGCGAACTCGACCTGGCAGGGCGTGATCGGCCTGGTTGCGCAGACCGAACAGGCGACGCGGTTTTCAGAGAGCATCACGCGATAGCAAATCGGCACGCTCAGGGAGTTTTCCACGCGCAGGTCTTTGAATCCGTACGCAACCGTGGCATCCGCCCCCAGCGGTGTGTAGCGCGTTGAATCGTGGTAGATGTCACGTGAGTGCGGGTGGCGCTCCCGGATGCGCAAGCCCGCCACGAGGCTGGCGTGGTAGATAATTCCGGAAAGCTGGCAAAGGCCGCCGCCATAGTCGGCGCGAAGTTCGCCACCCAGCAGTGAGCGTCCCATCTGGAACCCGTTCGCGGGCGTCGGCCGGCCCACCAGATGCCAGAAGGAGAAGACCGCATTCGGGGGAATTGGCAGGTTTTGGATTTGTCTTCGCGCCAGTTCAATGTTGTGGATTTTGGCTGCGACAAATTCCGTTGGCAGGATTGGTTGTTCAATGGTTACCTGTGATGGAAAGTTATCGGCTCCTCCTGATTCAGCATTTCGCCTCTCGACAATTCGTCTCCTCAAGCCTGAGGTTCTGTCACGGACCGTGCGCAGGACATGCGTTACCTGACGACGCAGCTCGAAGACGAGGTTTCTCACGGCAGACGTTCGGCGCAATACATCAGGTAGGAGGCCCATTGCTTAAGCGGTGTGGCGCCGCAGGCGTCGTCCCAGGGACGAAGCAAACGCCGGAGCTTCACAGGCACTCGATGAATGGGAAAAAAGAGAATGCCGCGCCAGGCTCTCAACTTCCACCGGGCGCCAAGGACATCGAGGACTTGAGGATGTGTCAGGGCGTTGCCGGCATGCCAACCGGAAGGGCGGAAGCCGGTCAAACTGCGTCGCCGCGCGGACGGAATGTCGAAAATGAGCCTGCCGCCTGCCGGAACACATTGAGCGCAACCCGCCAGAATTTGCGCCATCAGAGACGGCGTCAGGTGCATGAACAGGTGCAGACAGAAAATGGCGTCGAACAGGAGGCCCTGTTCAGGAAGTTCCTCTGCGCGTCCCACTCGAATCGTCTTGGTCGGGTGTTTTTTGCGAGCCAGTTCAGCCATCTCGTTGCTGGCATCGATGCCGTGGGTGGCAAAATCCATGAATCTCCCGGTGCCACAAGCCAGGCTAAGGACGCGACCCCGCGCCGCTGGAGCCAGCCACATTCGTAGCAGCTTTTCTTCCTGAGCGTGGACGTAGCGCCCGTAGGAGGTGCCAAACCTGTCCTCGTCGTAGCTGGCGGCCCACGAGTCGAAGCGCCTCACCACCGCTTCGGGGGAGAACTCTTGCCCTTCAATATTCTGGTTAGTCGATTCCAGCATCCGTTTGGCGTGCGGGACAAACAGGCTGTCCGCGCCGTCTGCCAACTATCGGAACCACTTGCCCGCCCAATCGTCAAGGCTCGGATCGTCTAAAACCAACGCGACTAAGCCAAACCAGGAGTGAAAACACCGACCGCCAAAAGTGGACGTGAGTGGGGCCATGAACGGTGGGGCGAGACTCCGTCGAGCCCTGATCCAATGGATAGAAATTAGGGCTCGCGAGGACGCTCGCCCCACCAGGTTCATGGAAAGCCCCCTTTCGTTTTTCGCATGCATTGGGACCATGAACCGCTGCGCCTCACAGAGGCGCGGTCCGGACCGCGGGTCTGCGACCCGCAGCTTGCTCGGTTCATGGAGAGCCTCCACGATTTCAGAATCACGCATCGGGGCCATGAACCGGTCGGAATCCCCCTCAACCGCCCTCCGGGCACCTTCTCCCCCACTGGGGGAGAAGGACGGGATGAGGGGGTACGGTTCATGGGAAGCCTCGTCCACCAAACTGTGCCACTCGTACTCCCCGCGACAAGGCAGATTGACGCCGACAGGGCGCGCCCTTTAGCGTCAGGCATCTGGAGAACTCGATGAAGCGACCTGGCTACACTCCGAAGCAAGAGGCGCAAGGCGTTTGGGTGACGTTTTGCTTTGGCGTTTCGAACTTCGACTTCCGGATTGCACGGCATGAGCTTGCTTGAAGTCAGAAACCTCCGTGTCCACTTCCCTGTCAGGCACGGGCTGTTTTCACGCGCAAGGCAATTCGTGAAAGCGGTGGACGACGTGAGCTTTCACATTGAGCCGGGTGAGACTTTGGGACTCGTTGGGGAAAGCGGCTGCGGCAAGACGACATTGGGCCGCGCGCTTGTGCGACTGCTCGAGCCGACCGCGGGCAGTGTTTTGTTTGAAGGCGAAGAAATAACCAGGCTGACCGGCGCGCAGTTACGGGCACGGCGGCGAAAGCTGCAGATGATTTTTCAGGATCCCTACGGCTCGTTGAACCCACGCATGACCGCAGGCGAAATCGTTGGCGAAGCCATTGACATTCACAACCTGGCGGACAGCACCGAAGCGCGCCGAAAACGAATCGCGGAATTGCTGAAAGCCGTCGGTCTCGACCCAATACACGCGCTGCGCTATCCGCATGAGTTCAGTGGCGGACAGCGCCAGCGCATCGGTATTGCCCGTGCATTGGCTGTTGAACCGAAGCTGATCGTCTGCGACGAGCCGGTGAGCGCTCTGGATGTTTCGGTGCAGGCGCAGATCGTCAATCTGTTGCATGACCTCCAGCAACAACGCGGGTTGGCCTACCTGTTCATCGCCCACAACCTGGCTGTGGTCGAACACATCAGCCGCCGCGTACTGGTGATGTATCTGGGCAAAGTGGTGGAGTTGTCCGACGCTAAATCGGTCGTGCGCGCGCCGAAGCATCCTTATACTCAAGCGCTGATTTCGGCGGTGCCGGTGGTTGATCCCGACTCAAAGCGGCAGCGGATTGTCCTGCCGGGTGATGTTCCTTCGCCGATCAATCCACCGAGTGGTTGTCCGTTTCATCCACGCTGTCCGGTGGCTGAAGCGCGTTGCAAAAAGGAGATTCCCGCATTGCGCGAAGTGGCGCCCGGCCACTGGGCGGCCTGCCATTTGGCGAAGTGACCTGCGCGTCAGTTGTTCGGCTCGACGAGGTCGCTCGTGTGGAAGTCAATTTGGCCTTTGGCACGGCCAGCCTGCACAAACAGCCGGTAAACTGTGTTTGGCTCGAGTCGTTGAGGGCGGGCGTTGGTCAGCCAAGGTCGCATTCCCGGGAGCCGCTGACCGTAAAGGAACCCTTCGGTTGGCGGGACATTCGTGTACGCGACAAGATGCCAAAGCGGCGGCGTGAGTTTGTTGGTTTCGTAGGCGCCGACAGCGACAACTTTCACAGACTTGAGTTGGTATTGGCCGTCGAGTAAAAAGGAGACCGGATAAACCTGGGCGACCGGGCCTCTGGGTTGGATGGGCCGCGTCTGTGCAATGATTTGAATACGCGGAAGGTTGATCCAGTCGGTGAAGTAGTAAACGTAAAGTCCAGCCAGCACGACGGCTGTGAGAATCAAAACGTTTTGCTTTGAGAACATGCGTAGAGTGGACGAGGTGGGTCGTGACTTATTCGAGGGAATTTAGACTGTGAGTTCCCCACGTGACCTTGCCCTGGCGTCACGACTGGTTTTGCGGCGCAGGAAGAAACTGAAACAGCAGAAAGCCTATGCAGGTACAAACAGCTGATTGTGTCCGTGTGAATATTGAACAGTCTGATTCAACCTCCAAGAACCGCTGCGGGGCACGCCGGTTGGCGTTTACTTTAATCGAACTTCTGGTCGTCATCGCCATCATCGCCATCCTAGCTGGCATGCTTTTGCCGGCGCTTGCCCGCGCGAAAGAGGCAGGCCGCCGAATTGCTTGCGTCAACAATCTGCGGCAACTCAGTTTGGCGGCCGTGATGTACCTGGACGAGAATAACGGGAATTATCCGTCACGCACTGCGAAGGGCCGCTGGCCGACCCAGCTTCGCGACGGTTACAAGGACTATCGCATTTTGAAATGCCCGAGTGACGTTCCCAGCCCCGTCTCCAACGGCACGGACCCGATTAACTATCCTTTCGATTCGACGAACCGCAGCTATATCATCAATGGGTGGAACGACTACTTCGACGCGCAGATGGGCGGCAACTTCAGTCTCAACGCGATCGTTGACAAGTCCATGCCTGAGAGCGGGATCAAGGAACCGAGCGAAACCATTGTGTTTGGTGAAAAACGGGGCGACACACCGCAACACGGTCATTTTTACATGGACTTTTTGGAGGGTGTCGGCAACGACGTGACCGAGGTGGATCAGAGCCGCCATTCGACCGTGGCCAGGAATTCTCGCGGCGGCGGCTCTGATTACGCCTTTGCCGATGGAAGCATTCACTTTCTCAAATTCGGCAAATCTTTCATTCCAGTGGACCTTTGGGCAACGGAAGAGAAGTGGCGAACCAACGGGGCTGCAATGCAGTTTTAAGGGGGGAATTCCCTCGCCGGAAGAGGAGAACTATTGCTGCGGGGGCTTTTCTACTTCGTCCCAATCCCTTCCGTTGTGTCTGAAGATCGTCGTGGTGTCGTTCCCCTCTCTCAGAAGAAAACCAGTGGCCTCGTCCACATTGTCAAAGGCGAATAGAATCTGCTCCCCATCAACCGCCAGTACCGGATGGTTTGACATTACGACCGTTTCGCCTATCCGTCCTGCGAACATAGCTTCGGGCATTACAGCACATTTCGTGCGGGGCCGGGCCCGTTATCGTCAATGCCAATCATTACAGGCCAAACTCTGATGGCTCAAGGCTCTTCTCCAGGGTTTGCCAGAAACGCAGACCCGATGACAAGCTGCGACGTCGGGCGTGCGCCTCATCTTGAGACGCCGACGTAGCAATCCTGGACACCTGGTCTCCCCCGTCGAAGTCGTGGAACCGCGGCTCGCAAGGATGAGGGCGGATGACGTGAGTGTTCTCTGCTTGAGGTGAATCCTGATTCAGTAACTCGCGAATAAATTTAGTGGAAAGCGGCTCCGCGTAGAGCCGCTTTTTCGTTTCCACGAGCAGACTGGTGCTCAGACTCGTCCGGCACCCTGAACGCCTCAACAGAGTTCGTGGACTTCGTGAGCACGCATGGAAAGCATTGATTTCATTGTAACTATTATCTACAAAACTTTCGCAGGCTGGGCAAATTTTGCAGCGAGGCAACGCCGTACCGTAGCAGGTTTCCAAACCTGCCGTGTCGCCGATTTCCCAATCGGCGGGGCGTTGCTGCGCTTGGCGGGTTTGGAAACCCGCGACACAGCAGACTTGGAAGTCTGCGCTACTTCGGTTGCGGCTCCGCTGCGCTGTGTTTTTTGGAAAGTGGAGCGGGTGGCGGGGATTGAACCCGCATAGCCAGCTTGGAAGGCTGGAACTCTACCATTGAGCTACACCCGCAGGATCACCTCCATCGTAGCGGCCGCGCTTGCGTTGTCAATCTGCATCCGTGTATCCTCCGACGCGCATGAATTCGCTGCTCCTCACGGGCGGTCGCGTCATCGACCCTGTCAACCGTTTCGACGCTTTCGCCGATTTGTTGATCGTGGAGGGTAAAATTGCCGCCCTCGGTTCCGACGCCGAAAAGCAAGCGCCCGCTGAAAGTGAGAGACTTGACACAAAGGGACTGATCGTCTGTCCGGGACTGATTGATCTACATGTGCATTTGCGCGAGCCGGGTCAGACTGCAAAAGAAACCATTGCGACCGGCACGGCGGCGGCGGCGCGCGGCGGGTTCACCTCAGTCGTTTGCATGCCGAACACGTCGCCGGCCGTTGACAACGCGGGCACGGTCGCGCTGATTCGGGAGCGGGCGGACCGGAGCGGCGTGGTGAATGTGTTCATCACGGGTGCCATCACCAAAGGCCTCGCTGGCGAGGAGTTGGCGCCCATCGGTTCTCTCAAGCGGGCCGGCGTCGTGGCCATCACGGATGACGGTCATTGCGTCCAGAACAACGAGCTGATGCGGCGCGCTCTCGAATACGCCAGGATGTTCAATCTGCCGGTGATGGACCACTGTCAGGATTATTCGCTGGTCAGCGACGGCGTGGCGCATGAAGGTTACTGGAGCGCGGCGCTGGGCTTGCATGGCTGGCCGGCGGCAGGCGAGGAGATGATCGTCGCCAGAAACATTCAGCTCGCGGAGTTGACGGGAGCGCACTTGCATTGCCAGCATTTAAGCGCGGCGGGGAGCGTGCGGTTGATCCGGGAGGCGCTCAAGCGGGGCGTGCCCGTGTCCGGCGAAGCGTGTCCGCATCACTTCGTGCTGACCGATGCGGCAATCGCCGGGAGCGAGAAATTTTGGGGCAGCGATGGCAAAGGTGTTTTTGATTGCAGGAACCGCGAATCGAACAGGCCAGCCTGGCTGGCATATGACACCAATCTGAAAATGAACCCGCCGCTGCGCTCGGCACGGGATCGCGAGGCGATCATCGAAGGAATCGTTGACGGCACTTTGGAGGTTCTTGGCAGCGACCACGCCCCGCATTGCGACTACGAAAAGGAAGTGGAGTTCGATTACGCGCCGTTTGGCATCACCGGCCTCGAAACCGAATTCGCCTTTTCGCTGATGCAGTTGTGTCATACGAAGCTCCTCGGATTGTCCGACCTCATCGCGAAATTTACCGTCGCTCCGGCCCGGCTGCTGCGCCTGGCCAAAGGCACGCTCAGCATCGGCGCCGACGCGGATGTGACTGTCTTCGACCCGGACCGCGAATGGGCTTTTGAAAAAGCGCAAACCGCCAGCAAATCATTTAACAGTCCGTTCTACGGCTGGCAATTGAAGGGGAAAGCGACGGCTACAATTGTGGCTGGAAAAATTGTCTGGAAGGAATAACCCGGCACTCAAGAAAGCCGACGAATCGCTCAAGGCAAAATACAGGGTTGACGGCTTTCCCACTTTTATGGTGCTTGGCAAGGACGGCAAGGAAGTCGGCCGCCAGGAGGGCTATGGAGCAGGCGGGCCGAAGGCATTCATTTCCAAATTGGAAGGGTTCAAAAAGAAGTCCTGAACCAACGGATTGCCTTGCGTTTGCGAGGTGGTCTTCCAGACCGCGCTTTTTCGTTTCCGTGGTTAAGACTTGACCGTGCGGGGCGCAGCCCTAGCATCGCGCGCAATTTGTGCAAGCAGCGATGAAAGCGGTTCTGGCCCTCGAAGACGGCACGGTATATCACGGCGAAGGTTTTGGCGCGCGCGTCTCGGCGTGCGGGGAGGTTTGTTTCAACACCTCGATGACCGGCTACCAGGAAATCCTCACCGACCCGTCCTACAAAGGGCAGATTGTAACCATGACTTATCCGTTGATCGGCAATTACGGAGTGAACAACCAGGACGTGGAATCGTGGCGGCCGCACGTGGCGGGTTTTGTGGTTCGTGAACTCTCGCCCGTGGTCAGCAACTGGCGAGCGGATTCTTCGCTGGCCGAATATTTGGATAAACACGGCATTCCTGGCATCCAGGGAATTGACACGCGGGCGCTGACCACACGCCTTCGCGTTCGCGGCGCGCTGAAAGGCTTCATTTCGACCGAGAAAACCACTGCCGCCGAAGCCGTGGCAAGGGCGCGGGCCTGGGAAGGGCTCATCGGGGTGGATTATGTTAAGCAGGTGACGCACCAGCAGCCCTTCCTCTGGGATCCGGAGAACAAGCAGAGCGGCAACTTCAAACTCGCCCATGGAAACTCCGCCGGCGACGCGCGTAATATGCGCGACCCCTTGCGGCCGGCGGACATTCCGATTATCGCGTACGATTTCGGGATGAAATACAACATTCTTCGCCGTCTGCGCCAGCGCGGATTCGAGGTGCGGGTCGTGCCGGCGGCCACTCCGGCTGCCGAGGGGTTGAAACACAAGCCCGCGGGTGTTTTTCTTTCAAATGGTCCCGGCGATCCGGCGGCGCTCGGCTATGCCGTGGAAGCGGTCAGTGAGCTGGTCAGGAGCGGCATTCCGATTTTCGGTATCTGTTTGGGGCACCAGATTCTCGGGCAGGCATTTGGCGGCAAGACATTCAAATTGAAATTCGGCCATCGCGGCGCGAACCAGCCGGTGAAGGACCTGGAGACCGGCAAAGTTGAAATCACTTCGCAGAACCATGGCTTCGCGGTCGATCCAGCCACGCTGCCTTCCGATGTTGCGGTCAATCGCGTCAATCTGAACGACCGGACCGTCGAAGGCATGCGACACAAGAGCAAGCCGATTTTCTGCGTTCAATATCATCCGGAAGCTTCGCCCGGACCGCATGATTCCGCTCCGTTATTTGATGAATTCCGCGCGCTGATTGAGCGACATTGACCTCGTGACCGTCGTCAGACCGATAAACAGTTTGACTTGACGGAGACGGTGACAATAATGCCTTGAACCAACCAGGCTATGGTCAAACTTGTTGTGCTCAGCGAAGGGTTGACAGGACTGACGTACGAACTGAAGGTGGACAAAACCACGATCGGACGACTCGAAGACAATGCCTTCCAGATCGCTGAGCCTTCGGTCTCCAGCCACCATTGCGAGCTGATTCAGCGCGGCAGCGATATCGTCGTCAAAGATCTCAACTCCACCAACGGCACCTTCGTCAACGGGGAAAAAATCACCGAAGCGGCTTTGAAGCCCGGTCAAATCCTGCGCCTGGGCCAGGTGGAAATGCGCTTGGAGTCCGGCACGGGGACGACGGCTGCCGCTGCGCCCCTCAAAAAGCCGTTGGAAAAGACGATGGTGATCGGCATTCAGGCCCAGGCGCTCGATCGAGGGACGCGTCCGGTGAATTTCGAAACCAGCGCCGCTTTCTCCAAAAAAAGCAACAAGGCGAATAAAATATTCATCGCGGTTGCGGTTGTTCTCGGCGTGTTGATCATCGCATTGATCATCCTTTCGTACCTGCACCTGAAGACCTGAGCGCGCCTCAACCTTTGCTTTCCTTCAACCAGCGCGCCACATCGTTTGCGGCATAAGTGATCAAAATGTCCGCTCCGGCGCGACGCATCGCCAGCAAGCTTTCCAACATGACCGAGCGTTCGTCAATCCAACGCCTGGCTGCGGCCGCTTTAATCATGCTGTACTCGGCGCTCACGGCGTAGGCGGCAGTGGGATAACCGAACTCCGTTTTGACGCGGTGAATAATGTCGAGACAGGGCAGCGCGGGTTTGACCAGGACAATGTCCGCGCCTTCCTCGATGTCCAGGCCCACTTCGCGCAGCGCTTCGTTGGCGTTCGCGGCGTCCATTTGATAACTGCGCCGGTCGCCGAATTGCGGCGCCGATTCCGCCGCCTCGCGAAACGGCCCGTAGAGAGCCGAGGCAAACTTCGCGGCGTAGGAGATAATCGGCGTTTCAGTAAAACCATTCTCGTCCAGCGCCGCGCGAATAGCCCGGACACGCCCATCCA
Organism: Verrucomicrobiota bacterium; assembly: GCA_003218515.1. Lineage (GTDB taxonomy): Bacteria > Verrucomicrobiota > Verrucomicrobiia > Limisphaerales > AV2 > AV2. The sequence continues at coordinate 13,916 of QHNT01000163.1, forward strand.
TCATGTCGCTGGGCGCCACGACATCGGCGCCTGCGTCCGCGTGACCGACTGCCACCCGGGCGAGTAGTTTCAGCGTCGGGTCGTTCAGGATGTGCACGCCGGATTTGTCGCGACGTACAATCCCGCAATGCCCGTGGCTCATGTATTCGCAAAGACAGACATCGGTGATGACAATCAGGTCCGGCAACTCTTTCTTCAGCGAGCGCACGGCCTGCTGCACGATTCCCTTTCGGGCGTAAGCGCCCGAGGCTTTCTCGTCCTTTCGGTCCGGAATTCCAAACAACAAGACCGCCGGCACGCCCAGTTCCTGCGCTTGCGATGCCTCGCGCAACAGTTCGTCCGGCGAAAGTTGGAGGACGCCGGGCATCGCATGGACCGCCCGACGCACTTTGCGGCCAGGACGAACAAACATCGGCAGCACCAGTTGTTCAACGCTCAATCGCGTTTCGGCGACCAGCCGACGCAGGGCGGGAGACTGGCGCAGGCGACGCGGGCGATACACCGGGAACTGACCGGTCAAAGGTGGACTCATGCAGTCCAGCCTAACCAAGCTTAACCGCGGCGGCAAGGGGCGCCCAAAGGTGGAGGTACGGCCCGGTTTCGGTGGAGAATGCGAAGGAAGGAGTGCGCTGGAACAAGCACATCACTCCCAAACTCCACTGCTCCAAAGCCGCCATCGCCTTACCCACTTTCCGACTTTGCAAATCAGCGCAGCGGACTAAATTCGGCGCATGCTCAAGACACGCTTGATCATCCTCGGATTGGTGCTGGCGATTGGCGCGGGTGTGGCGCTGTTCGTCGCATTGCTTTGGGTGCCGCTGCCGCTGTCGAGCGCGCCGCCCAGGATTCAAAACACCGCGACAATGCTTAAACGGGTCCAGACGCTCTCCGAACTGGTCACCGTCAAATATGTGCTCGAAAAAGTGGTCATTCTGGAGGACATCAAGTGGTACGGTGAAAACCGCGTGTTGCTGGTCGCGCACGGCGTCGTCAAGGCGGGCGTGGACTTGCAGGAAATCAAGCCGGAAGACGTGCGCGTCGATGACAAAAAGGTGGTCGTGAAACTGCCGCCTGCCAGGATCACGGACGTTTACCTCGACGACAAGAAAACGCGCGTGGTGGACCGGACGACCGGCCTGTTGCGCGCGTTTGACAAAGACCTCGAACAAAGCGCGCGTCGCCAGGCAGTGGAGGATTTGAGCATTTCGGCCCGCTTCAATGGAATCAACGGCGACGCCGAAGAACGGGCGCGGCTGCAGTTGACCAATCTTTTCCACCAACTCGGCCTCGAAGTCGAATTCGTGATCAACAAATAATGATCGGTTCGGGCGGCAGGCTTCGGTTTCGGGTTCCGATGGGAGACCGGGCGATAAAACAAAGGAAATCCCGCTTGGCAAGTCAGAGCTCATTTTGTTTAGCTGTGCGCGCCGAATGAAATTCTCTCGCCCCTTTTGCCTTGTTCTGCTGTTGGCACGCGCGGCGTGTTCCCTTTTCGCGGCCGAGGCGGAAGATGAAGGGATTGACATCCAGGGGATCGGTCCCGGGCAGATCGAATTCAACTACGAGACCGGCTTCTTCGTGACCACCAACGATTTCGTGGCTCGTTACCAGGGGGCCGTGTTGACGGCCCACCGCGCCCAAGGGAATCGAATAACCGGCGAGATGGAAGCGGAAGGCGCGGTCAATTTGCAGTACGAAAACCAGGTCTGGAGCGGCGATCGTCTGCAATACAACTTTTTTAGCCATCAGATTCACACGGCCAGGTTCCGCACTGGCAAGAGCCCGTTTTTTGCCACCGGCGATGGCCTTGGTGCGAACCAGACCAACCATACCTACGCCGCGACCAATGCCTTCGTCACGACGGACGACGTGGAGAAGCCCGGCTTCCGCGTGCACGCGAGGCGCCTGACGATCGTGCCGGGAAAGTATTTTGTGGCGCGTGACGCCGTGCTCTACTTCGGCAACGTGCCGGTTTTCTATTTTCCTTATTACCGCCGCAACTTTGACCGGCGGCAGGGCAGCTTTGAGTTCACCCCCGGCTATCGCAGCTCTTACGGACCGTATTTGCTCGGCGCTTACAACTGGTATTGGAACGAAAAGCTTTACGGATCACTTCACGCGGATTACCGGTTGAAACGCGGTTTTGGCGGCGGGCCGGACGCCTACTACGACGCGGGCGTGTTGGGTGAGGGAACGGTGAAATATTACTACCTGCGCGATCATGAGCCTGGTTTTCTGATTTTCACCAACGGTCTGCCGACCTCCTCCACCAACGGTGTGCCCATCGAGAAAGACCGGTATCGTCTCGCCTTCACGCACCAGGTAAACATCCGCACGAACCTCACCGCCACCGTCGTTCTGCGCCAGGAAAGTGATCCTTTTGTCGGTCGGGACTTCTTCGAGAGCGAATACCGGGACAATACACAGCCGGGTTCCTTCCTGGATGTCAACCAACGCTGGTCGAATTTCAGCCTCGACGTCCTCGCCCAGCCGCGCATCAACGATTTCTTTGAAACGATCGAGCGCCTGCCCGAAGTGAAGCTGACCGGGGAACGACAGCAGCTCGGCGTCTCGCCCTTCTATTACGAAAGCGAAAGCTCCGTCGGCTACTTTCGGCACACCTTCGCCAACGACCTCACCAATTCTTTCGCCGCGTATCGGGCCGACACTTTTCACCAGTTGCTGCTGCCCCAAACCTTCTTCGGCTGGTTGAATGTGACCCCGCGTGTCGGCGGACGGTTTACCGATTACGGCGAAACCCACGGCGTTGGCACGACCAACCAGGAGCAGCAGCGTTGGGTGTTCAACACCGGCGCCGAGGTTTCCTTCAAGGCTTCACGGATTTGGCAAGGCGCGCACAGCAAGCTTGTCGACGCGGATGGCCTCCGCCACGTCGTCGAACCATCCGTGAATTACGTCTTCGTTCCCACGCCGAACAAGCCGCCTCCGGAGCTGCCGCAGTTCGACAGCCAATTGCCCACGCTGCGGCTGTTACCGGTCGATTTTCCAGACTACAATTCGATTGATTCCATCGACAGCCAAAACGTTCTGCGGCTGGGCTTGAGAAACACGTTGCAAACCAGGCGAAAGAACAGGGTCGAGAACCTGTTCAAGTGGGCCGTTTACGCCGATTGGCGCCTCAAACCGCGCCCGGACCAGGGAACGTTCACGGACGTTTACTCCGACCTCGACTTCAAACCGCGTTCGTGGATTACGGTCAATTCCGAGACGCGCTACAGCCTCAACGACCGGCAGTGGCGCGAGGCAAATCACACCCTCACGCTGACACCGAACAGCACCTGGAGTTGGTCCGTTGGCCATCGCTACTTGCGCAGCGACCCGACGCTGGGACCGGATTCCGGAAACAACACCATTCTCAGCAGTTTCTACTATCGCTTCAGCGAGAACTGGGCCGGACGCCTGCAGCATCGCTTCGAGGCGCGCGACGGCACGCTGGAAGAACAATACTATACGCTCTATCGCGATTTCCGGAGCTGGACGGCAGCCTTGACGTTTCGCGTCCGCGAGAGCCGCATCGGCCCTACCGATTACGGCGTAGCAGTGACGTTTTCCTTGAAAGCTATCCCGCGCTTCAAACTCGGCGATGACCAGAACAAGCCGAACTTGTTGCTCGGCGGTTGAAGTCGGTAGCCGACGACGCTTGGCAGGCGAATCAAATGCTTGCGTTCATATTCCGAATAGACTTCGGCGCTCCAGCTCTGCGTGAGGAAAACCATATCGCGATTGTCAAAGCAGTTAAGATTGAGCAAAAGATCATGGGAAAGAGTCGAACCCTCAAACCACCTCCGGCGCATGAAAACAGTTCTTCATTGCTTCTGTCTAGGGCCGGATTATACGCTGAAGGAATGCGCTGACAGAGTATGGAGCCAGACACCCCATCCGAAGTCCGAGGTCCGAGGGCAGTAGTCCGAAGTTGTCTTGCCGCTGGTTTTCCTCCCCTCGTGCGGGCGTGGCTCGGCGCGGCCGTTGTCTGCTTTGGCCTGACGGCATCGGTGCGCGCGGCGTTGCAATTCGATGTTTTTATCGGATATGGCGGCCAGCCGACCGGCTTTGATGGCATTGTGCGCGAAGCGGGCTGGTTTCCGGTGGCTGTCGAGGTGCAAAACGACGGCCCGCCGTTTAACGCGGCGTTCGAGTTGTCCTCCAGTCAGATGGGCGGCGGCCAGACGCGTCGAATCGTGGTGGAATTGCCGACCAATACGCGGAAGCGGTTCGTCATTCCCGCCTTCGCCGGTTCGGCTGCTTACTCCACCTGGGACACCCACCTGGTGGACGAGCGCGGCAAGGTGCGGGCCTACAAGAACGGCTTGCGTCCGCGCGCTCTGGCGTGGGAAAGCATTTTGCTCGGCGCCACGCCGCGGACCTTCGGCGGCCTGCCCAAACTGCCCGAACTCAAGAACAACAACAACCGTTCGCCGATGCAACCGCTGGTCGCGCGCTTGCCGGTCGAACAGTTTCCCGACACGCCCATCGCGCTGGAAAGCCTCGACGCGATTTATCTGAACTCGGAAAAGGCGCTCGAACTGAAGGTGAACCAGGCGGCGGCTTTGCTCGCATGGCTGCATGAGGGCGGTCACCTGATCATCGGCGTGGAACAACCTGGCGACATCAACGCCACGCCGTGGTTGCGCCCGCTGCTGCCGTGCGAACTGAGCGGCGTTGGGTCACTCAAGTCGAGCCGCGAAATGGATCAATGGCTGGGTTCCGGCGAGACGCAGGAGTTCGACGCTTCCCGAACGGGGCAACGTGTTGGTTCCCGGAGAGCCGCAATTCAACCGGCCGCCAGGTCTCCGGGCGGCGTGAGTTACCCTGCGAACTTTCTGGCGATTGATGCCGACTTTGAGCAGGTCGATTTTCCCGTGGCGATCGGGACGGTTCGCGACGGTGAAGTTTTGCTTTCGCTGCAGAACACCCCGCTCGTCATTTCCGCCAAACGCGGTCGCGGTCAAATCACCGAGCTCATGTTCAGCCCCGAACGCGAGCCGTTCCGTTCCTGGAAAAACCGTGAATGGTTTTGGGCGAAGCTGCTGTCGGTTCCGCCGGGTTGGTTTGGGCCGGAAAATCTGAATGCCTACGGCGGCTGGAGCATTGACGGTGTCTTCGGCGCCATGATCGACAGCCGGCAGGTGCGTAAACTGCCCGTGCAATGGCTGTTGCTGTTGCTGATCGTTTATTTGCTCGTGATCGGCCCGGTGGACCAGTATTGTCTGAAACGCGCCAACAAACAAATGCTCACCTGGCTGACGTTTCCGGTTTACGTCGCACTTTTTTCCCTGCTGATTTACTACATCGGATACAAACTCCGGGCCGGCGAGACCGAATGGAACGAACTCCATCTGGTGGACATTCTGCCGCACGGCGAAACGGCGGAATGGCGCGGACGCACTTATGCCTCCGTTTATTCGCCGGTAAACGCCCGCTACAAAGTCATCGGCGAACAACCGCAGGCGACGTTGCGGGGCGAGTTTATGGGTGCTTACAGCGGCGGACAGGAAGCGAGCCGCGCTGAGGTGCTGCAGCGGGACAAGGGCTTCGACGCCGACATTTTTGTGCCGGTTTGGACCAGCCAGTTGTTCGTCAGCGACTGGATGCAGCCGGGGGATTATCCTTTCACGGCCATGGTCAGGCTCAAAGGATCGCCGCAGGGCGCGAAGTGGGAGGTGACCATCGAAAACCGTCTCGACCACGAGTTGAAGGACGCGCGGGTGATCGTCCGAGGCCGCGTTTATGGATTGGGGAATCTGCCCGCGAGCAAGACCTCCACATTTTCCGTGGACCAACAAAGCGGAACGCCACTGCGGGACTTCGCGCAACAAAACGGCAACCAATTCGTGATGGCGGTCCAAAACCGTCAGCACGCTTTTGGCGATAACGCGTCCCGGTGGATCGACCTGGATGCCGCGCACCTCTCCGCGGTCTCCTTCGCTTCTCAAATCATGAATGTGAACGCCGCTCCGTACCAGCAGCAGCGCGGCTTTGTCAGTCCCTTCGGCATGGACCTGACGCCCGTCGTCGAGCGAGGCGACGCCGTGTTACTGGCGTGGGATGCCGGCCACGCGCCGGCTAACGGTTCCATGAACCGGTTCAAAACCATCCGCAGCCATCGCAACACCCTGTTGAGACTGGCCGTTCCTGTTGATCAGAACAAACTTTGAACTTATAACTCATAACTTGCAGTCATGTCCATCGCCCCCGATCACAACAACAACGCGCCCGCGGTTCAGACCTTCGCGCTGACGCGCGTTTACGGCCCGATGGTCGCCCTCAACGCCCTGAACCTCACGGTCAATCGCGGAGATCTTTTTGGTTTCATCGGCTCGAACGGCGCGGGCAAAACGACCACGCTCCGCATCCTCGCCACCTTCCTGGCGCCCTCCTCCGGCACCGCGCAAGTGCTCGGCCACGACGTCGCGCGTGACGCCGACGCCGTCCGTCACGTGATCGGTTACATGCCCGACTTCTTCGGCGTGTATAAGGACATGGAAGTGACCGAGTATCTCGATTTTTTCGGCGCTTGTTACAAAATTCCATCGTCACAACGCGAGAAGACGGTCAACGACGTGCTCGAACTTGTCGGGCTGAGCGAAAAGAAAGGGGCGCTGATCGGCGCGTTGAGCCGCGGCATGCAGCAACGGCTCGGCCTGGCGCGCGTGCTGATTCACGACCCGCAGGTGCTGCTGCTCGATGAGCCGGCCAGCGGCCTCGACCCGCGGGCACGCATCGAGATGATGGCCATTTTGGAGGAACTGCAGAAGATGGGAAAAACCATCATCATCTCCTCGCACATCCTCAGCGAACTGGAAACGCTTTGCAACCGCGTCGCCATCATCGAAAAGGGGAAACTGATTTACACCGGACCGGCCCAGGGTATGCGCGATCAAATGGCGGTCGGCCGGGTTTTCTGGGTGAAGATCATCGGTGACGAAACGAGGGCCGTGGAACTTTTGAAGGCACGCCCCGAAGTCAACCAGGTCGAACATACGGAAGGTCGCCTTAAAGTCACGTTGAACGACCATGAGACCGATCCCGGTTGCGTGGCGGAAACGCTCGTTCGTGGCGGCGTGAAGCTGATCGGTTTGGAGGAGGAAGAGCTGGGATTGGAGGAAGTGTTCATGCGCGTGACGCGCGGCGAAACGCAGTAGCCGGGAACCGTTGAAACGTTAAAATGTTAAAGCGTTAAATTGGCGGACGGCAGCGCGCGGGCTGTTCCGGCGCGTCATGCTGCTGGCCTGGGCGGGCATCTTCGTATTCGTGATGCTCGGCATTGTGCGTCAGGGAATGTCGGAAAAGATCATTACTGAACAGTTGGAGGAGCGATCATCAGTCTGACCGCGGCGGCGAAAGCGAAAAGACGGTTGCTGAGCCAATTCCGAACGCTTGCTTCCGGCACGAAAGTCAAGCTGCTGAAGTATGCTTCCCGCCCCAACCCGTTGGCGTGGCGGATCGAGGTGCCCGATCCTGGAAGATGCTTATGACTGTCCTTCCGATCGTCGAACGTGAACTCCGCGTGGCCTCGCGGCGGCGGGCCACTTACCGGATGCGCGTCAATGCCGCGCTGGTGGCGATTGCTATGTTCGGCTGGATGATGCTGACGTTCCTGGAGCCGATTCCGCCCACCTGGCAGGGGCGTTATCTGTTTCGCGCCTTGTTCGGTTTTGCGTTTGTTTATTGCCTGTTCATCGGCGCGCGGCTGACGGCGGATTGTCTGAGCGAAGAGAAGCGCGACGGAACGCTCGGTTTGCTGTTTCTCACGGATTTGAAAGGTTACGACGTGGTGTTCGGCAAACTAGCGGCGACATCAGTCAATTCCATTTACGCATTGGTCGCGGTCGTGCCGGTCATCTCCTTGCCTGTTCAATTAGGCGGTGTAACGGCGATGGAGTTATGGCAATCGTCGCTGGTTCTGGTCAACACGATCTTCCTCTCGCTGGCTTCGGGCATTTTCGTGTCCACGCTCAGCCACAACGAGCGGAAGGCGATGTTCGCCACGATTTTTGCGGTATTGCTGTTGATGCTTGGTCCGTTCGTGCTGGCATTCGTGTTGGGGATGACTTTGCCAGGACTGTTCAACGGCCCGGAAGACGTTTGGCCGTTTCTTTCCTTAAGCCCGGCCTACGCATTCGGTTACGTGGTGACCAACTCCACTCCTCTCGCAACGCTTGCGCTTTTCCCCGCGAAAAGTTTTTGGTGGTCGCTGCTGGCGGTACATTTACTGGGTTGGGTCCTGCTGCTGTTGGCCAGCCGCATCCTGCCGGGCATCTGGCAGGCGCGCGTCGCGAACTCGAAACTCGATCGCCACCGCGAGCGGATCGAGCAGTGGGCTTTTGGCCGCACTGAGGCCAGGAAGACGCATCGCGCGCGGTTGCTGGACATCAATCCCTTCCTGTGGCTGGCCGGACGCGAGCGTTGGAAACCGTCCTATGTCTGGGGCTATGTCGCAGCGGTGTCGGTCACGTGGCTGTGGGGATGGTTCAATTACGACCTTATCATGTTCGATAAGGGCGTTACGCTTACCACCGTGCTGCTGTTCCAAACGTTTTTGAAGCTCTGGGTAATTTCCGAAGCCTGCACGCGGCTGGCGGAAGACCGTCGCATTGGCGCGCTGGAACTGCTGCTGTCCACGCCGCTGACGACGCGGGAGATTCTGCATGGCCAATGGCTCGCGTTCCGGCGCCAGTTCGCCAGGCCGCTCGTCGTCGTGTTGCTGTTGGAATTCGTTTTGCTCCGGCAACAATTCTCGACTCGCATGGTGCTGGTCAACCTGGTCATGCTCGTCGCTGACCTGGTGACTTTGGGCTGGGTGGGTATGTGGCTCGCTCTGACGGCCCGCAACCTCAATCGTGCCATTCTTGGCACGATCGGCCGAGTGCTGATTCTGCCCTGGGGCGCGTTTTACGCGGCGACGTTGGCGCTCGAGGTTTTCTGGCCGCTGTGCGGGGGCGGTCCATTCCGGCCTGGGGACCAGTTCACCGTATATTTTTGGTTTGGAATCGGATTGGCGAACAATTTTCTTTTTGGTGTTTGGTGGGCGCGGCGCCATTTGCTGAATGATTTCAGGCTGGTGGCGGCCCAGCGCTACCAAATGGAAAAATCCGGCTGGTTCAAGCGCCTGTTTCGCGGCAAGGATGAGGCGCCGGCGCGGGAAACGCTGGCGGCAGTTCAGCATTGAACGGCCTTGGCCGGTGTTGCCGAATACGGGAAACCTTTGCATGATCTTTCTGCCGATTGTTGAACGTGAGTTGCGCGCGGCGTCGCGCCGCCGCGGCACGTACTGGAATCGCGCGGTGGCGGCGCTGGCGGCCATCCTCATTTTCGGCGGGGCACTTTTTTTTGAGGCGCACCAGCCGCCGAAAGAACTGGGCAAAGACATCTTTAACGCGCTGGCAGGACTGTTTCTGTTCAGCAGCCTGGTAGCGGGCGTTCGTTACACCGCCGACTGCCTGAGCGAGGAAAAGCGCGAAGGCACGCTCGGACTTTTGTTCCTGACCGACCTGAAAGGATACGACGTCGTGTTGGGTAAGCTGGCGGCCACATCTGTCAATTGCTTTTACGGTTTGCTGGCGATCTTCCCCGTGCTGGCGATTCCGCTGCTGCTGGGGGGCGTGTCGCTGGGGGAGTTCTGGCGGATGTCGTTGGTGCTGGCGAACGCGCTTTTTTTCTCGCTGGCGGCGGGAGTGTTCGTGTCAGCGACGAGCCGCGTCGCGCGGAAGGCGATGGCGGGCACGTTCGTTTTGATCCTGCTCATCCAGGCGGGCCTGCCCACCTTGGGCGTCTGGCTCGCCCGACACGGACCAGCCAATTCCGTGAACACGGTTTTTCTGCTTCCGAGCGTTGGACGCGCGTATGCGCTGGCGTTTGACACGCTGTACCGCGTCTACCCGGATGAATTCCGATGGTCGGTCCTTCTCACGCATGGATTGGCCTGGCTGTTTCTCGCCCTGGCCAGTATTGCCGCACGCAATTCCTGGCAGGACAAGCCTGCCGGGGCGGCGGTTGCCCGCTGGCGCCAGCGCTGGCAGCGATGGAGCTACGGCAACGCCGCGCAACGAGTGGCCTTTCGCACGCGACTGTTGAATATCAGCGCTTGTTTCTGGCTGGGTGCACGGCAGCGGCTCAAACCGACGCTCGTCTGGGCGTTTCTTGGCTTGTGCGGCTGCGTTTGGGCCTGGGGCGCTTTCAAATGGCGCGACGATTGGCTGCAGGAGGGCACTTACCTGGCGACTGCGCTCATCCTGCACCTCACCCTTAAACTCTGGGTCGCTTCGGAGGCTTGCCAGCGGTTCGGCCCTGACCATCGCAGCGGCGCGCTGGAACTTTTGCTCTCGACGCCGCTCACCGTGAGGGAGGTTTTGCGCGGCCAGATGCTCGCGCTCAAACGGCAATTTCTTTGGCCGCTCCTGGCGGTCGTAGGAATTGATTTCCTGTTCCTCTTGGCCGGAGCCAGGCGACTCAGCTCAGCGGGGGACAACTTCTGGGTCTCGTTTTGTGGCGCGGAAATGGTGCTGTTGGCGGCCGACGTTTATGCGCTCATCTGGGTTGGCATGTGGGTTGGTCTCATCTCGAAGCGTCCCAACCGCGCTTCCGGCGCGACCATCGCCCGCGTCCTGGTTCTGCCTTGCGGCGTGTGGGCAGGACTGCTCATTCTTACGACCTTCACGCCCTTCTGGCACCGCGTCGAGGACAAGTGGCCGTTTTATCTCCTCCTCTGGTTTGGGCTGGGAATGATTACCGATATCTTTTTTTGCCTTTGGGCGAAATTTCGATTGTTGCGCGATTTGCGCACGGTGGCGACGCAGCGGTTCGTGCCGCGACGGATGTTTTTTGCCTGGATGAAACCGGGCCGCACCCAGTCAAGCCCGGCGTTGCCGACAGCCGTCACCAGCGAGACGTGAATGTACCAGCGGTCGCTGATTGCCGTCGTCATCGTGACGAGGCGGAGAACGAATGGCTACAGGTCCGCCCCCATACGTCGGCGAATACGGTTTCCTGCCGCGCGAGATTCCTGGCCTTTGGACCGGTTGAATGACATTTCTTCCCATCGTTGACCGCGAACTGCGCGTGGCCGCCCGGCGCCCGGCCACGTATTTGACGCGGCTGCTCTTCGCCATCGCCGGCGCGGGAATAGTGAGCCTGGCGTTGCTCTTCGCGGCAGCGGCGCAGACCGGCGCGTCGGGAATTGGAGGTTGGCTCTTTTATTTTTTGAGTCTCCTGGCGCTCGGCTTCAGCGCTTTCGCCGGCGTATTTCTGACGGCCGATTGCCTGAGCGAAGAGAAACGGGAAGGCACATTGGGGTTGCTGTTCCTCACCGATCTCAAAGGCTACGATGTCGTGCTCGGCAAGCTGATGGCACGCTCCCTCAGCGCGGCTTACGGGTTGCTCGCGATTTTTCCCGTACTGGCAATTACGTTGACGATGGGTGGGGTGACCGCAGGCGAGTTCTGGCGCATAACGCTGGTGTTTCTCAACACCATTTTCTTCTCCCTCGCGGCCGGGATGTTCGTTTCCTCCCTGAGCCAGCAAGACAATCGAGCGACGGCAGGCGCGGCGGGTTTGATCGTTTTCATCGGCGGCGCGCTGCCGCTCGTTGAATTCGTTCTCAACAAAGCGGGGTTGGCTGTTCGTTTCGCGCTTTCTCTGCCCAGCCCGCTTACCGCCTGGCAACTGGCGTTCGACGCGCCCTTTCGGATGTGGGGACGAAGCTTCGGGTACTCACTGCTGCTGACTCAGGCGTTGAGCTGGCTGTTTCTCATTCTGGCCGGTGTTCAATTGTCGCGGCGGTGGCGGAGGGGCTCGGAATTGATTTCACTGACGGGCCGAAGGTCGGCGGTCGCGTCGGATACCGCGCTGTGGCGGCGAGCAACCGGACGAAGGCCGTTGCTGGACCGGAATCCGGTCTATTGGCTCACGACCCGGAAAAGCCAACTGACCTGGGCTTCTTGGGTGCTGTGGGCGGCGTTGGTTGTCGGGTTCGCCTGGTTCTCCTGCCGCGATCCAACTATCGCCGTCGCCGCCGGGCAATACGGATGGCCGATCCTGCTGGGTCTGTTGAGAATCTCTGTCGGCGTGTATGCGTGCCGACTCTTTGCCGAAGCCCGCCGGGCCGGCGCGTTGGAGCTATTGTTGTGCACGCCTCTGACGGTCGAGGAAATCCTGCGTGGTCAATGGATGGCATTGCGACGGCTTTTTTCCGTCCCGACCATCGCCCTGCTCTGTGCGGGGATCATGCCGCTGATCTTTACCTTCCGGATCGATCTGCCCAATGAATTCCCCGCCTGGATCGCCTGGATCATGATGGGCCTGCTTCCGGTTCCGAAGTTGATTTGCGATCTTCTGGCCGCGGCGTGGGTGGGCATGCTGGTCGGATTGACGGCGAAAAAGTCGAATTTCGCGCCGGGATTGACGGTGCTGTACACGGTTGTTCTTCCCGTCGCCGCAATTTGTATTCCTGACGTGATCATCAGTCTGCCCCTGTTGCTTTGGGCGCGCGACAAGTTGTATCGCGAACTGCGCGCCTTAAGCAGCCCCCGCTACGCGCCGGTCGCGCCGTTGTATTCACAGGGCCGGCCCCGGCCGACCCAACCGCCGGTCATTCCGGGCTGATACCATTTCTCGAAGAGAACCGGAGCAGTGCCGGAGCCCTCACCCGGGCCACCGCCTTCCCTCATCCGGTGAGTGGAGTTCGGATTGCAGTTAGCGGTCTTCCGCGACGAAGCTCGCCATAATGGGCCGATGGTCCGAAGCAGCGCCCCAGTCCGGCAAAGCGAGCACGTACGTTCCGTTCGTCTGCCATTCGCCCGCCATTCCGTGGTTCAGAAGGATGTAGTCAATTCGACTGTAAGTGTCCTCCTTCGCGAAGTAGTAGGTCCAGGTGATGTTGCGCGGCGCACCGTGGCCATTGAGCGCGTTTGGATCTTCGCCATCGCGTTCAGCCGGTCGAGTATCAATCAGCGTGTTCTTCCCGCGCCCGATAACGGTCCTCACGGACCTGGAGTCCTTCAGGTCATTGAAGTCCCCGAGAACGATCAAGTTCACATTTGGATTCGTCCTCAGGCGGGCGTCGATGATCTCGCGCAAAACGATTGCCTCCTGTTCGCGCAGCTCGGCCTCGTCAGCTTCTGGCACTTCGCGCCGCGATTTCAGATGCGCCGCGACCAGTGTGAATTTGTAGTGGGTGTTAACCTGTATATCCACCTCTGCGAATCCGCGGCTGACGTGAAATCTCCGGCCATTGAGGAGGAACACCTCGTTCGTATGCGGTCGGCGCGCGACGATGGGCAGGTTGCTGAGGACGGCGACGTGGATGTTCGTGTCGAATCCGCTGACATGTTCCCAGTAGGGAAAATCGAGACCGTCGGATTTGAGCGACGCACGCAGTTCGAGCAGCGCGTTGGTGTTGCCCATTTCCTGAAGGGCGACCACGTCGGGTCTCATGGCGCGGAAGGATTCGCGGATTTTGGCCCTGGCCGCTTCGGATTTGGGCTGGCGATGGCCGGTGGGTTCGTCGAGATAGTTTTCGAGATTGTACGTGGCGACGGAAAAAGTTTCAGCGGCGAACGACGGGGGGCTCCGGGCCAAAGCCAAAAGGATTGCGCCGCAAGTGACAAGGCCGCGGGCGTTCATCATGGCGTCAACCTATCAGGCATTGACGGCCCAAAGTCAAAGAGCTATCGGCGCCAGGCGCGGATTGCGGAATTCGATTGATACAGCGCGCCCCGGAAAATTTTTTGCAAAACCGGCAGGGATTGTTACTCTTCAACCATGTTCAGGAATAACGAGACTGATGCGGCGATTCGCTCTGCGGAGTCGGATGGAAAACAACGGGCGAAGCTACACGACAAACAGAGCGAACGGGATTATCGCGACCTGCGTATCGACAAGGTTGGCGTCCGAGGGATGCGCTTTCCGATTCAGGTGCGCGACAAGGCTCGCAGTCTGCAAAACACGATCGCTACCATCGGTATGTACGTGGATTTGCCGAAGGAATTCAAGGGAACCCACATGAGCCGGTTCATTGAGGTGCTTCACGCCCACGGCAGCGTGGTGCACGTGGAGAACATCACGGACATACTCTACGCCATGCAGGAAAAATTGAGGGCGGCGACGGCCCACCTGGAGATGGAATTCCCTTTTTTCCTCGTCAAAAAAGCGCCCGTGTCGGGCCGGGAAAGCGTGATGGATTACACGGCCCGCTTCGAGGCGACCGCTCGCGGGAAGGAAATCGACTTCGTCCTGACCGTGCAGACGCCGGTGACGACTCTGTGCCCGTGCTCGAAGGCGATCGCCAGGCATGGGGCGCATAATCAACGCGGCATCGTGACTGTACAGATTCGTTCGCGCCGCGCCATTTGGATCGAAGATTTGATTTCGGTCATTGAAAGTTCGGCCAGCAGCGAGTTGTACTCGTTGTTGAAACGCCAGGACGAGAAAGCGGTCACGGAGCGGGCCTATGAGAACCCCGTTTTTGTGGAAGACCTCGTCCGCAACGTGGCGCTCAAACTCAATACCCATCCGGATGTGACGTGGTACAAAGTCGAAGCGGAAAACTACGAGAGTATCCACAACCACAACGCTTACGCCAGCATCGAAAACGGGTAGGGCGTGCCGCACGGACAAGGGTTTGAGTTCCAAGCAAATCGGTTTGAACGCGCCCGCCTTTTTTGCCATCAAATTTCTCAAAAATTTTTGTGGCGCTTTTGGTTTCCTTTGCTACATTCACGCGCTCTCGATGGCGTTGGTTTGGACCAACCCGGCGAATGAACACGGAATGCCGTACGAATGCACTGATTGACTAACTGTGACAACGAAGAAGAAGCCCATCAAAAAGTTGGCTGCCAAACCGGCCCACAAAGCACTGGGGTCAGCTACCGCCGCGGCCATCCTCGGCAAGGCCACGGCGCCGGCCCGCCGCCGCTCAGGCAACGGCGCCGTGAAGATCAAACCCGAATGGCTGAAGTATTACAACACCCTGCTGGAACTCCGCGAACGGCTGCTGAATCAGATGAGCGGCCTGGCCAAGGAATCGGCGGAAGAAATGCCGGGTTACAGTCTGCACATGGCCGACTCCGGAACAGACAATTTCGACCGGGACTTTGCGCTCAGTCTGCTGTCCTCGGATCAGGACGCCATCTATGAAATCGAAGAGGCGCTCAAGCGAATCGAGAAAAACACGTACGGCATTTGCGAACTGACCGGAAAGCCGATCCCCAAGGCGCGGCTGGACGCAATTCCGTGGACGCGTTTCACGGTCGAGGCCCAGGCGCAACTCGAAAAGGAAGGCGCCTTGCGCCAACGCCGCCTGGGGACGCTCGGCTCGGTGGACTCAGCGGGGGCCGTCGAAGTTGAAGAGGAAGAGGAAGCCGAAGAAAAACCGGCCAAGGAAAAGGAGTAAGAAGCATGCCGCGAGAAATGGTCACGCTCGAATGCACTGAAGCGCGCAAGGAAGGCAAAGCGCCGTCCCGTTACCTGACCACGCGCAACAAGAAGTTGAAGACCGAGAAAATTGAGCTCAAGAAGTACAATCCGTTCCTCCGTCGCCACACGTTGCACCGGGAAATCAAATAGGATTCATGCCGCGCAAGACCAACATTGACAAACCGAGTCGCAGCTCGCGGGGAAGAGGCGTCATGGAAGTCCGCACCCCGCGACCCAAGCCCAAGATTGATTTCACTGCCGATGCGCTCGATTACAAGAACGTCACTCTGCTCAAACAGTTTGTCACCGAAGCCGGCCGCATCCTTCCTCGCAAATACACCGGCCTGCCGGCCCATTACCAGCGGCGCCTGAACCGCGCCATCAAGCGCGCCCGGCAGATGCTCCTGATGAAATAAACTGTCTTTTTGCACCTCCACCGTGTGTGAGACGCGGCGGAGCAGGTGGGTGTGGCGGAACTGCAAATCATTTGCAACAAGTTCGGAGAGCGGCGACAACGATCGTTGTTCCACCAGGCTGTTGCGACTCGGACAGTGGCGGAGCGTTCTGTTGAAGACGTTGTTTCACAGCAAATCGATTTGGCCGTTGCATGGCGAATAATTCCGACGGCTCAATCGCACCTATGTTCTTGCTTACAGCTTACTGCGCGCTGATCATTCTGGCCTCTTTGGTGGGAGGTTGGCTGCCGTTGCTGGTGCGGCTGACGCACACACGCGTGCAACTGGCGACGAGTTTCGTTGCCGGCTTGATGCTGGGAGTGGGTGTCTTACATCTCGCGCCGCATGCGTGGGAACAGTTTCAATCGGCGGACCTGACAATGGGTTGGTTGCTGGGCGGGTTTCTGACCATGTTCTTTGCACAACGCTACCTTCACTTCCATCATCACGACGTGCCGGAAGAGGCGCCCGAAACGCACCGACACGGCGAAGCGGAGTCTTGGTCGGACCACGCACAGGAGGACCAGAGCCGGGAACAGACGTTGGCGGACAAATCGGCGCGGCATCTGTCCTGGGTGGGCGCCGCCTTTGGCCTGACGCTTCATACCTTATTGGATGGCGTCGCACTCGCCGCCAGCGTAGAACTTGACCGACGCGTGGGGCACGCGCACCTCCTGCTCGGATTCGGAACCTTTCTGGTGATTTTTCTTCACAAGCCATTTGACGCTCTGGCGGTCGGCACCTTGCTGGCCGTCGGCGGGACGTCAAGGTCGTTGCGCCACTGGGTCAATGGCCTGCTTGCGTTGGCGAATCCGGCGGGTCTCTTGTTGTTCTACCTGGGCGCCGATCGGTTTTCGCAGGCGGCGCCGCATTTTCTGGGCG
>QHNT01000163.1:30715-43933 GCA_003218515.1 Verrucomicrobiota bacterium
TGAGACGAACGGGCACGGGCACAACACTGAAGCGCGGCCGTTAGAAAATCGCATTGAACATGGCACGAACCGGTAACATTCGCTCTGGTATCACGCTTGGCAGCGCCGTCCTGGCCGGTTCTGTTGACGGCGTAGCGGTCGCGCCGCCTCTTCATGGTTGCCGGGCATGAAGACGCGCTTGCATTCCAAAACGACGCGTCAGGAGCCGTTGGCGGACTTGACCGGTCGCCTCCGCAAGCGGTCCCGTAGAGTTACCGGCCCGCGCCAGGCCATCCTCGAAACTCTGCGCCAACACGCGCATCCGCTGACCAACAAGGAAATTTTCGCCGCGATGCCGAAAGGTAACTGCGATCTGGCGACGATTTACCGTTCCATGCACCTGCTCGAGGAAATGGGCATGGTTAAACGCTTTCACTTCGGCGACGGCGCGGCGCGGTTCGAACTGGTGAGTGAAGGCGACGATGGACATCATCACCACCTGGTTTGCGTCCGCTGTTCGCAAATTGTGGAAATCGAAGACTGCTTTCCGCATGAACTGGAGGAAGCGATCGCGGCCCGCAACGGCTTCAAGGCCATCACTCACAAATTGGAGTTTTTTGGCGTTTGCCCCCGGTGCCAGTCGCCGTGACGGCCAAACAACCGGCGCGGTTCGAGACAACCAAGTGCCCTCCACTGCAGATCGGGCGGATTTAAACCTGGTTCGGGCGTTTGTCAGCCTTGGGGCGTCAGCTCTGAGTCTCTGAGGCCCAATCGCCCAACCTGAGGTATTCCTTTACTTTACGGCGTTCGTAGCGGTGTTTTTTCGGTTTGTCTGGACGGTCATCGACCTGGCGGAAAGGATGCTTGGTGTTGCGGATCACGTCGCTAATAACATCGAGGGTCTTCGTCATGGCTCAGATCCTTTGTTGATCTTTTTTGAAACCACCTCCAGCGAAAACAATGCCAGCCTCCCTTTGGATTTTCCCGTGTCGTCTTTGTTAACGCTGCCATCACGGTTGTCGAAGTTGTTTCAAGATAATCTGACCTGCCCGATAGTCAAATGTTCAACTTTGAAGAAGATTTTTTGACCAAACTGCGCGAAAGTAAACAGCCGCATCGGCCAAAACCGCGACAGGCTCATCGGGCGAAAGCGAATGCGCCTGACTGCCATTCCTTTTCTTTTCGCGTGACGATCAATTCCAATCCTGCTGCGGCGTAAGCCACCCGGACCTGGTCAAATTGTGTTTTGAGAATGCCTGCAGAAATAAACGTGCCGCGGGGTTGGAGCCGGCTCAGGATGCGCTTGGTTTGCCCGATCAGCAGATCGTAAATCAAATTCGCGCAGATGACGTCGAATTTCGTTTCACTGCCAATCGGCAGGCGAGTCACGTCGCACTGAAGGATGCGGACGCGTTTCGCCACGCGGTTTTGCAGAGCATTCGCCTTCGCAACGCGGACGGCCGCAGGGTCGAGGTCGATGGCCTGAATCGGACGGTAACCCAGCTTGGCCGCCGCGATGGCAAGAATTCCGGTGCCGGTGCCGATGTCCAGAAGGGATTGCGTCTGTCCTTTTTGTCGGCAGGCCACCAGTTGTTCCAGACAAAATGCCGTTGTCGGATGTTGTCCGGTTCCGAAACTCAAACCCGGATCAAGCACCACAACGCCTTGACCTGCTCGTGGTTTACATTGGCTCCAGCTTGGCTTCACCAGCAGTGCCTGACCAAATTCCAGTGGCCGGAAGTGTTTTTTCCACGACTCGGCCCAGTCCTGACGGCGGATTTTTCTAATCGCGACTCTCATCTTCAGGCCGTCCTCGCGGATTCGTCTCAAGCTGGTGCGCAGCCGAAAGCGTATCTCAGCTTCAGGACGCGGCAGCTCCTGGCAATAGATCGAAAGCGCGATTGTTTGCGTCTCCGCGTCAACGTAAACCGCAGGGGGTTCTCCGAATAGGCTTTCCAGAAGTGCTGCCATGGCGACTTCCGCCTCAGCGGGTGTCCGCACGGAGATTTGCCAGACGGGGCAACCCGGTGGGCAGCAAACCCTTCCCTTGTTGTCACACGACATTGCCGGTCGCTGCCAAAGCGGCTTTTTGAGCCCGGAAAAGCTGCAGAATACCCGCCTTGCCATAGGCCAGCATGGCGCCAAGCTGCCCCTCGTTGAACGTCGCTTCCTCACCGGTGCCTTGAAGCTCGATGAATTCGCCCGCCTCGGTCATGACGATGTTCATGTCCACTTGCGCCGCTGCGTCTTCGATGTAGCAAAGGTCGAGCGACACCTGCTGGTTCACGATGCCGACGCTGACCGCGGCGACGGCTTTGAGCAACGGGTTCTCGTGCAGCTTCTGATCCGCTAATAGTTTTCTGACGGCCAGGGAAAGGGCGACATAGCTGCCGGTGATGGCCGCCGTGCGCGTGCCGCCATCGGCTTGCAGGACGTCGCAGTCCACCCAGATGGTGCGGGGCCCCAGTTTTTCCAGGTCCACCGCCGCGCGCATTGCTCGGCCAATCAAGCGCTGAATTTCCTGCGAGCGTCCGTCGATTTTCCCCTTCGAGATGTCCCGCTGTTTGCGTTGCGGCGTCGAGTACGGGAGCATCGAATACTCGGCCGTGATCCAGCCGCCCGAGACATTCTGTTCCTTCATCCAGCGCGGGACAGTATCTTCGACGGTGACGCCGCAAATGACGCGCGTGTCGCCCCACTCGATCAACGTTGAGCCGCTGGCGTAAGGCGCGATGTGATTCTGAAATCGAATCGGACGCAATTGGTCAGGACGCCGACCGTCGGCGCGCGGTGAAGTGTTGTCGGTCGCGGCGGGCGCGTTCGGTGCTGAAAGCCGTGCAGGCATACGGTGGCTCGATGCTAATGGACGGGTCGAGGCCGGAGCAACGCCGAAAAGCGGCGTTACTTTTTCGCCAGTTCGATGGCGTCGAACAAGCTTTCCAGGTTGTTCAGCGGCGCGCGTTTGGCTGGCGAAGGGTTGAGGACCTGCCGCAGATACGTGATTGCGTCCGGGATGTTTTGAATGGAGCGGGGAAGGATGGCGCCGCACGCGTTCGCGTGGCCGCCGCCCTGGAGTTTTTCAGCGACTTTCAACGCTTCGCCGTTGCGACTGCGCAGGCTCACCAGAATCATTCCGTTGCCACGGCGGAACAGCGTGATTAGAACCGGATAGGAAGTTGCGCGCTGTTCGAACAGTTGATGAACGATTTGGTTCGTATTGCCAATGACCGTGTTGACCAGGCCGACGGCAGGGCCGAGTTCAGTAATATTTGACCTGCTCCAGGTGAAGCCAATGGGATCTTCAATGCGCCGCTTCACTTCCATCACTTCGAGCAACGGATGGTCGAGCAGCTTCTCGGGATTGCCCTCGATCAAGGCTGCGAGGTTCCAGAATTGATACGTCTTGACCAGATTGGCATAATCGCTGGCGAGGATAAAATCCGGATCATCTTCGAGGAACAGGTCGGCGACGTTGTTCAAATGAACCAACCGGTCGAGCTTCGCGGTACCAAGTTCGTGTTGCTGGCACAGTTCGTAGCAGAGCAGGCCGGCCGACTTGTTCACGTCATGGATCAATTGTGCGTATTTGGGCGAGAAGTCGGTGGTGTGATGATCAATGATGACCCAGTTCGGCCTGTCCAGTCGTTGCTCGAACGTCAGGTCGCAGACCCAGGCCGATTTTTCCGGCAAACTGCGCTGACGCCAGTTGTGGTTGTGGTAGGCCTGCAGCGCTACGTCCGCGTCGAACAACCTGCGCGCCAGTCTCCTCAGCAGGAGACCCGACACCAGCCCGTCCAGATCACTCTCGTGGGTTAGAATCACTTCGGGTTTGGGCAACGAAACCATACGCCAGAAACTAACGCACCGCTTGACGCGTGGCCAGCGGGGAATTTGAATGAATTGTCCAGTTGTGCGTGGTCAATGGACCGTTGGGGGAACGCCGTGCGCCGCGGATAGGCTCAACAACGACTGGCCACGGACGACTGGCCGCAGACTAAGAACATTTTTCACTTCTCCGGTTTCATGCGATGACGCACAATCCCGCGCGACTCAATTTATGAACCTGTTTGACTTGACCGGCGAAGTTGCGGTGGTGATCGGAGCCACATCAAGCAAGCGGGCGGTCAAGCTGCCTTTTTTTCTGCCGACGCGATGTCGCAAGAGAGTTTGCGGGCCGCTCATCAACAAATTGAGAAGTCGCTCGGCGCACCGACGATTCTGGTGAATGCCGCGGGCGGGAATGATCCCAAAGTAACCCTGGGTCCGGACCGCCGCTTTGAACAAGTCGCTTTGGAGGACTGGCGAGCCAACTTTGATCTGAACTTGGTCGGCGGAGTGTTGTTGCCCTGCCAGGAATTCGGGCCGGCGATGGTCAAACGCGGCCAAGGCAGCATCATCAACATCGCGAGCGTCTCCGCGCACATTCCGCTTTCGCGCGTCGTGGCGTATTCCGCCGCCAAAACTGCGGTGCTCAGCCTGACGCAGTTCCTCGCGTGCGAGTGGGCGCCCAAAGGCGTCCGCGTCAACTCCATCACCCCCGGTTTCTTCCCGGCGGAACAAAATCGTCGGGTCTTGTTCAACCCCGACGGCACGCCGACGGATCGTGCCAGGGCGGTCATGAGACACACACCGATGGGGCGGTTCGGCGAACCACCGGAGTTGATCGGCACCGCCGTCTTTCTGGCCAGTCCGAAAGCCAGCGGTTTCGTCACCGGCGCAGACATTCGCGTGGACGGCGGATTTCTTTGCCGCACCATTTAAACACGTATTGCTTTTCAACGATTTAACGATTCAACGATGTAACGATTCAACGATGTAACGATTCAACGATTTAACGATTTAACGCCCCAATGTCTCCCGTCTATAAAACCGCTCCCGCAGGCAGCAGACTCAACCCCGAACAGGTTGCCGACGTGATGGCTCAAGCCTGCCCCGCGAAAGATTACCGCGACAAGAAAGTTCTGGTCATCGTTCCCGACGGCACACGCACCGCGCCGGTCGGGCTGCTGTTCCAGACGCTCTATCGGCAGATTGGCGAAACATCCAAAGCGTTCGACATCCTGATCGCGCTCGGCACGCACCAGCCGATGAGCGAGGCAGCCATCTGCCGGCGATTGGAGATTTCCGAGTCGGAACGTGCGGAAACGTATCGTCGCATCCGTTTTTTCAACCACACCTGGAACAACCCTTCCGCGCTTAAACGCGTCGGCGTCATCCCGGCAGGCGAAATCAACAAGCTGTCCAACGGCCTGTTCGCGATGGACGTGCCAGTGGACGTGAACCGGATGGTGTTCGATTACGACCAGATTATCATCATCGGTCCGGTGTTTCCGCACGAAGTCGTCGGGTTTTCGGGCGGCAACAAGTATCTGTTTCCGGGCGTCGCCGGTCCGGAGATTCTGAATTTCTTCCACTGGCTCGGCGCGGTCATCACCACGCCGAAAATCATCGGCAACAAGTGGACGCCTGTCCGCCGCATTGTGGACCGCGCCGGCTCGATGGTCACCGTGCCCAAGCTCTGTTTTTGCATGGTGGTGGAGGAACAAGGACTGGCCGGATTGTTCGCCGGTGCGCCGGAAAGCGCGTGGGACGGCGCGAGCGATTTGTCGCGGCAACGTCACATCGTTTACCGGGAAAAACCGTTCGATACGATCCTCTCCTGCGCGCCAAAGATGTATGAGGAGGTTTGGACCGGCGGCAAGGCCATGTACAAACTCGAGCCCGTGCTGGCCGATGGCGGCGAACTCATTATTTACGCGCCGCATATTTCGGAAGTTTGCGTCGCGCACGGCAAGGTGATCGAGGCGGTCGGTTACCATTGCCGCGACTATTTCCTCAAGCAATGGGACAAATTCAAGCATCACCCGTGGGGCGTGCTGGCGCATTGCGCGCATGTTTACGGCCTGGGCACGTTTGAAAACGGAGTGGAAAAGCCGCGCGCGCGTGTTACGCTCGCCACGCAGATTCCACCGGAGATGTGCAAACGAATCAATCTGGGTTACCGCGACCCCGGCGCTATTCGCGTCGAAGACTTCGCGAACCGCGAGGACGAAGGAATCCTGCTCGTGCCCAAAGCGGGCGAAACTTTGTTCCGGTTGAAGAATCCGCCCGAGTGGGCCTGCGAGAGTTAATTAACGGTGGGGCGAGGGTCCTCGCGAGCCATGAACAACGCCGGCGTGAAAACAGAAAAAATGAAGATGCCTTGTTCACTCTACGACTCGGCTCGCACGCGGAGTGAACTCGTTTTCCTCGGACGTAATCACGGCTCGCGAGGACGCTCGCCCCACCGGGGCACGTATGGCCAGCTGGCAGGCTTGCTTTTCTTCATTTGCGTTCTACTGGCCGGCCTTCCTGCCATGGCGGCGGGACCGACGGGCGGCCTGACGATCGCCTGGACAAACAACATGCTTGCCATTTCCGATCGGAACATTCCAGGCGGCAAAGTGGACATCTGGTATCTCGAAGCGTTTTGCCGCAGCGGCTCGACCCGTCGCGACTGGCGTCAAACGACGATTCCGCACAAAACAAAATTGGTTTCTGCGGACAAAAACGGCAAACGACTTCAGCTTCGGACTCTGGTGGAGCCGAATGTCGATGTCCTGCACGACATTCGTGCCGGCAAGGACGACATTGATTTTCAACTCAAACTGAAGAATCACGGCGACCAGTTTGTGGACGTTCAATGGTTTCAGCCGTGCATGCGGGTTGATCGTTTCACCGGACGCAATCAATCCAACTACATCGTCAAAAGTTTTATCTTCACCGAGCGCGGCTTGACCACGCTCGACAAAACGCGTCGAACCGAGGAAGCGGTTTACCCCGGCGGCCAGGTTTACGTGCCGAAACGAATCAATCCCGACGACGTGAACCCGCGCCCCATCAGCCTCGATCAGCCGGTCAATGGCCTCATCGGTTGCTTTTCCCGGGACGACAAATATCTGCTGGCTATGGCCTGGGACAAAACGCAGGAGCTGTTTCAAGGCGTGATTGTCTGCCTGCACAACGATCCGCGCGTCGGCGGACTGAAGCCCGGCGAAACCAAAAAGCTCCGGGGCAAGGTTTACTTTATGCGAAATGACCCGGAGGCGCTGCTGAAGCGTTATCACCGGGACTTTCCGAAGTAGCCGCGAGCTTTGCCTCGCCTGACCAATCAACCACATCGCCCGGAAGGTCACACAATCTAAAGCTACACTTCTGGCGCTGTTTGAGAACGTAGGGATCGAACATCTGCAACTGCTGGCTTGACGGCTCGAACGTTTGCGGGTGAATTCGCACGCATGATTTTTCCACGGTGGGCCGCCGCTGGGTTGTTGTTTGCCGTTTCGCTTCTTTGCGCTTCCGATTGGCCACAATGGCGCGGCCCTTTGCGCACCGGTCATGTGCCGGACGGCTTCGCTGTTCCGAGCAAACTGCCGGAAGATCCCAAGATTGTCTGGCGAATGAAAGTCGGTGAAGGACTGGCATCCCCGGTCGTGGCGGGTGGCAAGGTTTTTTACTTCGACAACACCACCGGCAAGGAAACGCTGCACGCGCTAGAGGCCGCCGATGCAAGGGAGCTTTGGAAAAAGGAAATCGACGAGCCGTTCTGTGACATGCAAGGACCGAGCGGGCCGCGCTGCACGCCGCTCGTAGACGGCGACCGCGTCTATGCGTTGTCATGCAAAGGCGAATTGCAATGCCTCAGCGTGGCCGACGGGAAAATGATCTGGCGCGTCAACTTCACGAATGATTTCGGCGGGATGTTCATTGGCGAAAAGGGCAACGCGCCGGGCGCGTCGCGCCACGGCAACAACGGCTCGCCGCTGATTAACGGCGATTTTCTTTACGCGTGCGTGGGCGGGACTAATGGCGCGGGTGTCGTTTGTTTCGAGAAGCGGACGGGCAAAGTGCTTTGGAAATCCCAGAACGACC
Organism: Verrucomicrobiota bacterium; assembly: GCA_003218515.1. GTDB lineage: Bacteria > Verrucomicrobiota > Verrucomicrobiia > Limisphaerales > AV2 > AV2. The sequence continues at coordinate 38,606 of QHNT01000163.1, forward strand.
AGGCTGCCTTCGCCGCGCCGATTATCGCTACGATTGCCGGCGTCCGTCAGTTGATCTGTTTCACCTGCGATGGATTGATCGGCCTCGATCCGCGCGAAGGCAAACTCCTTTGGCGCGTGCCGTTGAAGACCGCGTTTGCGCGGCACGTGACCACGCCGGTCGTTTACGGCGACATTGTCGTCGTGGGCTCGCACCAGGTCGGTCTGGTCGGCGTAAAAGTCTCCCGCGCCGGCGCCGGTTTCAAAGCGGACCAAGCGTGGTTGAGCAAGGAATCGGCGATGAACTTCTCCAGTCCGGTCGCGGTCGGCAAATATCTCTACGGCCTCGGTCCGGCGAAGAACATCATTTGTGTCGACATCGAGACCGGCAAACAACTTTGGTCGAAGGACGGTATAATCAGTACCTCAGCCGACAAAGCGCACGCGGCGTTTCTGGTCATGCGCGACAAAATTCTGATTCTGACCGACAGCGGCCAGCTTGTGCTCATTGCCGCCGATCCAGCTGAGTGCAAAGAAATCAGCCGCGCGCAGGTGTGCGCCATGAACTGGAGCAATCCCGCCTGTGCGGACGGGAAGTTGTATCTGCGCGACGGTATTAAAAACACGGGAGAATTGCTGTGCGTGGAATTGCTGCATTGAGCAGGACAAGGGTGCGCTCCACAAATCTGAAACGGGGAGCACAGCCGCCCCGGCTGTGGTTTGCCGCGCCCTCGCGGCAAACATCTCGCGGTGGACCATGCGACGACGTGTGATCTCCCGTGCGCGGTTGCTGACGACGAGGGCGTCGTCGGCTGGGCGCGGGGCGCAGCGCGCTCGCCATTTGCCCCAACGGGGAAAATCCATCAGCCTGCGTTGGATCAAAGCGACTACGCCCGGTGACGAATAAAAAATGAAACAACCCCAACGGGTTTGCATCGTTGCAATGTGGATTGGATTTAACCCTTTCAAGGTTGATGATTCTTGGCCGGGTGGGGTAGCGCGGTCTGAGTCGGACGGGGCCCAACCGCGCAACCCTGGGCTTCGATGGAATCCCGTTGGGATTCGGGAATGGAACTTCGTCACTCTATCTTCGCGCTCATAACTTCAACTCCGCATCCGTCACCGCCCCAAGCGAGGCGCTCGTGACGTGGGCAGCGTATTTCTCCAGCACACCGCGAGTGTAGCGGGGCGCGGGTTTGTTCCAAAACTTCTTCCGCTTCTTCAATTCGGCGGTGGTCGTGTTCATCTGGCTTAAGCTCCTTTAGGAGCGGAATCTTTGTAGAATAACAGGCGAACAATCTCAAGCTCCGTAGGAGCGGCATATCCCTCGTTAGTCGTCGAAGCATGTGGTCAAGATCATGTCGATCCTATGGAGCTTAGAGCATTTGCCCGACGGATTCTACAGATATGCCGCCTCTACGAGGCTGGCGGCCCATCATCCGTTTTAAAATGTATCGTCTGTCGTAGGCGACCCCGAATTTTTCCAACAGCTCCACATACTCTTCGCGGAATGATTTCCGCGCGTGGTGCTTCTGCTGGTTTTGGATTTAACGAATGACCGTGTCGAGTTGTGACCTCGCATAGGAGAATGCGCCGAAGCCTTGTTGCCAGGAAAACCGACCGACAACCCAACGTTTCTCGTTGATGAATTTTGAGCAGTTCGCCTTCACATCACGCACCAAATCCGACAAGGCCAAATCTGGCTGCAAGCCAATCAGCATGTGAACCTGATCCGGCATGTTGTTTATCGCAATCAACTTTTGCTTCTGACCAGAGACAATGCCGGTGATGTATTTCTGCAACTCGTCGTTGTGCTCAGGTTTGATGAGGCTTTGACGACTTTCGACAGCGAACACGACGTGGATGTAGATTTGCGTGTAGGTGTTCGCCATATTTCGCTCCTACGGAGCTTTAGATTTGTTACGTCTCGTTCTACAAAGATGTTGCCCCTAGCGGGGCTACGGTGCCGCCGCCGCTCTACAACTCCAACTCCGCATCCGTCACCGCGCCCAGCGACGCCGATGTGACATGCGCCGCGTATTTCGCCAACACGCCGCGAGTGTAACGCGGTTTCATTGGTTTCCAGGCTTTGCGGCGCGCTTTGAATTCTTTTGAGGAGATTTCCAGGCTGATTCCCCGCTTCTTCGCATCTATCGTGATGAGGTCGCCGTTCCTGACCAGCGCGAGCGGGCCGCCAACGTAGGCTTCCGGCGTGATGTGACCCACAACGAAGCCGTGACTGCCACCCGAGAAACGTCCGTCCGTAATCAGCGCGACGTCCTTGCCGAGACCTCTGCCCATGATGGCCGAGGTCGGCGACAGCATTTCGCGCATTCCCGGCCCGCCTTTCGGCCCTTCAAAGCGAATCACCACCACGTCGCCTTTCTTGATTGTGCCATCGAGAATTTTTTCCAATGCGGATTCTTCCGAGTCAAAAACGCGCGCCTTTCCCGTGAATCGCAATCCCTCCTTGCCGGTGATTTTCGCCACGGCGCCTTCTGGGGCGAGGTTGCCGTAAAGGATAACAACGTGACTGTCTTTTTTGATCGGCTGGTCGAGCGGTTGAATGATGGTTTGCCCGTCGGGATACGGTTGCGCGCCGGCGAGCGTTTCGGCCAAGGTCTGGCCGGTGACGGTGAGGGCGTCGCCGTGAAGCAGGCCGGCGTCGAGCAGCGTCTTCATGAGCGGACGGATGCCGCCGATGGCGACGAGTTCGGACATGAGATGTTTGCCGCTGGGCTTGAGGTCGGCGAGCACCGGGACACGCCTGCCGATGCGGGTGAAATCGTCGAGCGCGAGTTTCACCTTCGCGGCGTGCGCGATGGCGAGCAGATGCACCGCAGCGCCGGCGCGCCGGCAGTCTTCCACTTTCGCCTTGGACATTGCGTTCTGCGCCGAGCTGTTCGGCAGGCTCATGCCCAGCGCCTCGATCGCCGATGCCATCGTGTTGGCCGTGTACATGCCGCCGCACGAGCCGGGTCCGGGAATGGCGCATTGTTCGATGGCTTGCAAAGTTCTGTCGTCAATTTTTCCCGCAGCGTGCTTACCGACGGCTTCGAAGACGGAGACGATGTCGAGCAGCGTCTTCGGCATGATTGGACGGGGACCATCCGGGCTCGCTTCCGAAATCGTGAGGCAACCTGGTAGAATCGTGCCGCCATAAATGAACACCGCCGGACGATTGAGCCGCGCGATGGCGATGAGCGACCCTGGCATGTTTTTGTCGCAACCACCGATGGCGACAAAGCCGTCCATGCCCGCGCAGCCAACGACGGTTTCAATGGAATCGGCGATTACCTCGCGCGAGACGAGCGAGTACTTCATCCCTTCGCTCCCCATCGAAATGCCGTCGGAGACAGTTATGGTATTGAAGATGATCGCCTTGCCTCCGGCGTCGTTGGCGCCGGCCTCGGCTTCGAGCGCGAGCTTGTCGATGTGCATGTTGCACGGCGTAACCATGCCCCAGGTGGAAGCGACGCCGATGAGCGGCTTTTGAAAATCTTCCGGTTTGAAACCGACGGGATACAGCATCGCGCGCGCGGCAGCGCGTTCGGGGCCGTCGAAGACGATGCTGGAGAAGGGACGAATTGAGTTTGAGTTTTTCGCAGACGAATGCTTTTTCATCGGAGGGGGAGTGTGGCTCAAAAACGGCTTGGGGGCAAGACAGAGGAAACCACCAATGAACACAGGTTGACACGAATTCAATTGCCAAGCCGTACGAGCCGCTCTTTGGCCTGGTCGTTCAGCCCAAACCATTTCATGTATTCGACCTTGCCCCTGAATCCCGTGTCAAGCTGCACGGGCGCGGTCAAAAACTCCAAGCGTATCCAGCACAGCCTTGATCCGCGGAACTTCGTGCGTGCGGAACAAATCCGTTTTGCCAAGCGCGGCCAGCATGGCGAAGAACGGCTCGGCGCAGCGCACTTCCTCTCCGAAATACTCGAAGGCGTGGGGCAGGGCGTGGCAGACCGGAAAGCCGAGCGTGCGCAGCCGGAATGTATTCAGGAACACCGTGATCTGATGTCGCACTCGCAGCGCGCTGTCCTGAAGGTTGCGGTAGTAAAAGCCGAGACCCGGATCGATGAAAATCTTTTCGACGCCGTTCTTCGTGGCGATTTCGATCTGTCGGGCGAAGTATTCGTACATCATCGTGATCGGGTCGGCGCTGAAATTGAAGTCACCCACTTCGCGCACGTTTTCTCCCTGCACATAGCAAATGATAACGGCCGCATCGTGCGCAGCGGCCACACCGAACATTTCCTCGCTCCGGTCGGTGCCGGTAAGATTCAGAATGTTTGCACCCGCTTCGAGACAGGCGCGTGTCACAGAGGGTTGATAGGTTTCCACGGACACGAGTATGCCAGCGGCCCGGAGCGCCTGGATGACGGGAAGCAGTTTGATGTTTTGAACCGTGTCATCCTTGCGTGCGGCATGAGCGAGCGTGGATTCCGCACCAAGGTCAACGATGTCGGCGCCTTGGGCGTGCAAAACTTTGCCGCGCCGAATCGCCGTGTCAGGGGTCAGGCAAACGCTCTCGCGATACCACGAATCGGGCGACAGGTTGATGACCCCCATGACGGCGGGCCGCGAGTTGAAGGCGAAGTGCTTTCCCGCAAGCGTAAATTCCTTTACGCGCGCCTGGACTGCCAACCGGTTTTTCTCCACCAATTCCGCCAGATGTTCCAGGGCAAGCATAGACCGGACGTTTGTATGATGCGCAAGACCGGGCCGCCAACCCAATTCCGCATGCGTTGCAGGCGCATTGCAGCAGACATGCTAACGAACGCGAAAAGGAGGGCAAAACTTGGCGCGCCCGGCGCGAATCGAACGCGCGACCCACTGCTTAGAAGGCAGTTGCTCTATCCATCTGAGCTACGGGCGCAAAAAACTTATTTACAGGCACTTAGTAACAAATCACCTGCCTGGAATTTGACTTTTCTATACTCGTTTTCTATACTGATGCATGAAAACGAAAAAGCGCGTGAAAGCCGAGCCTGAATCCATCGGACCCTGGCAGAAAACCAAATACGCCAATCTCGTTCGCAACGTTTCATCCGGGAAATACTCTGTCCGATTCAGGAACAACGGCAAGCTGATTTGGAGAGGCTTGAAGACCGATGTTTTGAGCATCGCCGCACAACGCCTGCCCGACAAGATCAAGGAAGTTAAGGACGAGCAGGCGTTGTTGGCCTCCGGCAACGATCCACGAATCACTTTTGAGGCCGCTGCCAAGATCTATCTGGAAAGAGTCAAAGCCTCCCCGGATTACAAACCGAAAACGAAGGAGTACCACGAACAGCGCCTGGACGCACTCTTTGAATCCTGGCCGGAGCTGAAGGCCAAAGCGCTT
>QHNT01000396.1 GCA_003218515.1 Verrucomicrobiota bacterium
GAAGGCCAGCGCAAATACGTCGAGTCGCTCTCCGCTTACGCGCGCCAGTTCCTCGACCAGACGCAAAAGCCGGAGGTTGACTTCATCGAAGGACTGTCGCCGGCCATTGCCATCGAGCAACGCAGTTCCGGCGCGAATCCCCGGTCGACCATCGCGACCACTACGGAGATTTATGACTACCTGCGCTTGCTGTTCGCGAACGTCGGGCAGCCGCATTGTCCGGCCAGCGGCGAGCCGATCACTCACCAGACCACCAGCGACATTGTTGACAGGATTCTGACGCTGCCGCCGAAAAACCGCGTGATGCTGCTCGCGCCCGTGGTAAACGCCCAAAGGGGAGAATTTCGCGATGTAATCGAACGGCTCGCGCGCGAAGGTTTCGTCCGCGCGCGGGTTGATGGGCGACTCGTCGAATTGGCGGCCAATGTTCGCGTGCAACTCGACCCGAGACAAAAACACACTATTGAGGTTGTCGTGGACAGGCTCGTGATCGACGACAAGATCCGTATTCGCCTGAGCGACTCGGTCGAGACCGCGTTGAAATGGGGCGAAGGGCGCTTGCTTTTGCTGCATCAAATGCCCGAGGCCCGTAGCCCCCGACGTGAGGAGGGGGATGTTAGACGCTCGGCCCTTCAATCGAGTCCGCCTCCTCACGTCGGCGGCTACGGCGACCAGTGGACTGAGACGCTCTATTCAAACAGGCTGTACAGTCCCGCCACGGGCCGGACCTTCGATCCGCTCACGCCGAAGCATTTTTCTTTTAACTCGCCGTTGGGAGCCTGTCCGGTTTGCCACGGCCTGGGGCAGAAAATGGTTTTCGACGAAGGGCTGATCGTCCCCGACCCGGAGAAATCGCTCGAGCAGGGGGCGATTCTGCCGTGGCGCCGCGGCGGCAAGCGGATGGTCGTTTATTACAAAAGCACGTTGCGCGCAGTGGCGCAGCATTACGGCCAGAATCCTGAAGCTCCGTATAAATCGCTGCCGGATCATTTCAAGCGCGTGCTGCTCCATGGATCCGGCCCGGAGCTGATCGAGTTTCATTTCTGGCGCGCCGGCAAAATGAGCAGCAGCACGCGTCCATTTGAGGGTGTGGTTCCCAATCTCGAACGGCTGTATCAGGAAAGCGAAAGCGAGTTCACGAAAAGCCGCCTGAAAGCTTTCCTGAGTCCGCGGCCTTGTGACGCGTGCGATGGCCGACGGCTCAAGCCTGAAATTCTCGCGGTCACACTCGGGGACGAAACACTGGCATCGAAGTTCAGGATACAAAGCTCAAAACCCGCAAAGAGGAAGCCGATTCCCGGTTTGTCGATCATGGATATCTGCGCGCTTTCGATAGATGAAGCGAATGAATTCTTCGCCCGGCTCAAGCTTAACGAATTTCAGCGGAAGATCGCCGCCGAGATTATCAAAGAGGTTCGTTCGCGACTGATTTTTTTAGGGAACGTTGGCCTGGGTTACCTGACGCTTGATCGCGAGAGCGGCACGCTGAGCGGCGGCGAAGCGCAACGCATTCGCCTGGCTACGCAAATCGGCGCCGGACTGGTGGGCGTGCTCTACATTCTGGACGAGCCCAGCATCGGACTACACCAACGCGACAACGGGAAGTTGCTGGAGACGCTCGAAGGACTGCGCGACCTTGGAAACTCCGTGCTCGTCGTCGAACATGACGAGGAGACGATTCGCCGCGCCGACTACCTCATCGACCTGGGGCCGGGCGCAGGCGTGCATGGCGGTGAAGTGGTGGCCACGGGGACGCTTCCCGAAGTCCTCCAGCACCCTCGTTCTTTGACGGCGCGCTACCTTCGCGGCGAGTTGTCCATTCCGCTCCCGAAGAAGCGGGTCAAGCCGTCGCGCGACGGCGGCTGGCTTGAAATCCTCGGCGCGCGCGAAAACAACCTGCAAAACATTGACGCCCGCATCCCGCTGGGCACCCTCACGTGCGTGACCGGCGTGAGCGGGTCCGGCAAAAGCACGCTCGTCGATGACATTCTGCGGCGCGCGCTGTTCCGCAAGCTGTATGGATCGAAGGAACGCCCCGGCGCGCATCGCGAAATCAATGGCTTTGAACATCTGGACAAGGTCATCGTGATCGATCAGACGCCGATCGGCCGCACGCCGCGCAGCAATCCGGCCACGTACACGGGCATGTTCAACCACATTCGCGATCTGTTTGCGAAATTGCCCGCGGCGAAGATCCGCGGCTACGACGCGGGACGTTTCAGTTTCAATGTGAAGGGCGGCCGCTGCGAGAAATGCCAGGGCGACGGCCTGATCAAAATCGAAATGCACTTCCTGCCGCCGCTCTATGTCGGTTGCGAGGCCTGCAACGGCAAACGGTACAATCGCGAGACGCTCGAAATCACCTACAAAGGAATGAACATCGCGGACGTGCTGGCGATGACGGTGGACGAGGCGATGAATTTCTTCCGTGCTGTGCCGCAACTTAACGAGGCGTGCCGGATGCTGGCGGAAGTTGGCCTTGGCTATATTCGGCTGGGCCAGCAGGCCACGACGCTCAGCGGCGGCGAGGCGCAGCGCATCAAGCTTGCGGCGGAGTTGAGCCGCAAAGCCACCGGCCACACGCTTTATATCCTTGACGAGCCGACGACCGGTCTGCATTTCCACGACGTGGCCAAACTCCTGGAAGTGCTTTTCAAATTGCGCGCCTCGGGCAACACGTTGATCGTCATCGAACACAATCTTGACGTCATCAAAACCTCCGATTGGATCGTGGACCTTGGCCCGGAGGGCGGCGGAGGGGGTGGACGCATCGTGGCCGAAGGACCGCCGGAGGAGGTCGCGCGGTGCGACGCCAGTTACACCGGGCGATTTTTGCGTCGCATCCTGTTCCCGTCGACGGCAGCATGATGCGAAACGTGAAAGAATTTTTGTGCGCCCGGCTTTGGCTGACTTACAGGCAAGGATGCATGATTATGTTGGTGGTAGCGGGCAGCCTGTCTTTGATTGTTTCCCTTCACGGAGCCGGTGGCGCGGAAGGCCGCGCTTACGATGTGGCGCGAAACGTTTTTTATAGCGGTTCCTATGAACTGGCGGAAAAGGAGTTCGCCGATTTCATTAAAGACCATCAGGCTTCGGACAAGATTCCCGAAGCCGTCCTCCTCCAGGCCCAATGCCGTTATCAGTTGAAGAAATTCGACGATGCGCTGGCGCTGTTGCGCGCGCGGCTGGTCAACGCGGGCAAATTGGCCGACCAGTACCAGTACTGGATCGCGGAGTCGCTGTTCCGGAAAAACGATTACGCCGGGGCCGCGACGGCTTTTGCTCAAGTGTTGAGCGACTTTCCCGGTTCCTCCCGCCGATTGGACGCGAGCCTGGGCGAAGCTTACGCACGGTTCAAACTTGGCGATCAGCAGCGAACGGTCGATTTGCTCGGTCAACCGAACGGGGCGTTTCAGCAGGCGGCGGAAAACCAAATAGATGATGAGCGGGCGATTCGGGGCTATTTGCTCCTGGGCGAAGCTTATCTCGGCTTGAAACAGTTTCAAAAGGGCGAAGAAACGATGACCCGGCTCGGAGGCCGGAATTTGTCTCCGGAACTGAACTGGCAACGTTTGTACCTGCTGGCACGTTTGCAGTTGGCGCAGCAACAGATTGATCCGGCTCTGCAAACAGTGACGAACTTGCTAAGCGGGCTTTCCACGAGCACCAATGCTGCGGCGTTGAATTTGCAGGCCGACGCAGCGGCTTTGCAGGGAGAAGTCTTTGAGCAGAAAGGCATGGCGGAATCAGCCGTTCAGGCTTATGAAAGAAACCTCAACACCAACGTTCCGCCCGTCCGTCGTCAGCAGGCGTTGCAGCAAATCGTCAAGCTGACGCTCGCGCAAAATAAAATCGGGGAAGCCAGCAAACGTCTGGAGTCGTTCGTGGCGCAAAATCCGAAAGATTCAATGCTGGATTTGTTGCGATTGACGTTGGGTGAGGCGCGGCTCAAGGAGTATTACGCACTGCCGGCAGCAACACGCAGGAATGCGACGAACCTGCTGCACCAGGCCAGGACACAATTCGAACAAATCACAGCCAACACGAACAACCAATTCGCCGCCAAGGCGCAAGTGGATCGCGGCTGGTGTCTTTGGGAGGAGGGCCAGAGCGGCAGCAGCACGAACCGGATCACAGACAGTTTGATTGCCTTCCAGGCGGCCGCGGAGCAACTGCCGCGCTCGGAAGAACAGGCCGTTGCCCGATTCAAATTAGCCGACTGCCAGTTCAACCTGGCGAGCTACGCCTACGCTCTCTCGAACTACTGGCTGGTCGCGACCAATTACGCGGACCTGCCCAAAGTTCAAAACGAGATGGTCGGGCAGGCGCTTTATCAGATTGTGCACGCCAGCATTCAACTGGGCGATCTGGGAAGCGCAGACCAGGCGGTGCAAAAAATCCTGGCTGACTATCCGCCTGGCGATTTGAACGATCGCAGTTTGCTGCTCTACGGCCAGGCGAAAGGTCGTTTGAATTCGCCAGAGGAGGCGCGGCAGTTCTTCGATAGATTCATCGAAAAACTTCCGAACTCTCCCGAACTGCCGAAAGTCGAATTGGCGGTCGCCCGGACGTACGAGCTGGAAGGAAATTGGCGGATGGCGGCAGATCTTTACGCCCACTGGTCGGCAAAACACGCGGATCATGTTTTGCGGCCGGACGTTGAATTCGATTGCGCCCGGGCCAATGACCTTGCGGGGAACGAAGGAAACGCATTCCAGCTTTTCACCAACTTCGTCGCTCAATTTCCCACGAATCAATTCGCGCCGCAGGCGCAATTCTGGGTGGCCACCCACTTTTATCGGCTCGGAGGAACGAACTACGTGAAAGCAGAAGAAAATTACCAGAAGGTTTATCAAAACGCGAACTGGCCGCAACAGACGGAACTTTGCTTTGAGGCGATGATGATGGCTGGCCGCGCCGCGTCCAAACGCCAGGGGTATAACGACGCAGTGAATTATTTCACAAACCTGATCGACAAGGTGATCAACCTTAACCCTTCATCGCCGCTTTTGCCGCGAGCATATTACGCGCTGGCCGATACTTACATCGTCTATCCGGAAGCCGTCCCCGGCTCACCCAACCCGGTGAACAGTTTCAAGGAAGCGATCAGTGTGCTGGACAAAATCACGCGGGAATATCCGATGAATGCTCTGGCGCCGCTGGCCTGGGGGCGCATGGGAGATTGCTATTTTCAAATGGCCTCGGTGGATGCCAATAATTATGAAAAGGCTGTGTCTGCCTACACACAGGCGCTCACAAACAATCTGGCGGACGTGACCTGCCGCAGTATCGCTGAAGTCCATCTCGCCATGGTCCTGGAAAAACAAGCCGGTGAAGACCAGAAGCGCTGGAACGTTGCGGCAAAACTGTATCTCCAGTTGAAGGAGCTGCTTCCGTCGTTTCGTAAAACCTGGGAGCTGCAGTTGGAAAAAATGGAACGAATTGGATCTCAGATTGAGCCGGCAGATAATTGAAAAGAAAATTCAGCCCGCAGTTTGACACCCCTTTATTGTTCTGTTAGTCTCTTGGTGTTCAGTTCATCCATGAATACCGTCGTTGAGAATGACGCAGTTGTCCGTCTGACCGAAAGCGCAGCCGGTCACATCAGAACGCTGCTGGCTAACAAGAGGGAAAACGCCGGCAAGTCGCTGCGCGTGTTTGTCGAGGGCGGGGGCTGCTCGGGGATGCAGTACGGCCTCGTGTTCGATGACAAGCGCGACGACGACTTTTCCACCGAATGCCACGGAGTTTCCGTTCTGGTGGACCCGTTCAGTGCCAATTATCTCCGCGGCGCGGTGGTTGATTTCAAGGATGAGCTAAACAGCGGCGGGTTTAAAATTTCCAACCCCAACGCCCGGCAGAGCTGCGGTTGTGGAAACTCTTTCGAGGCCTGAGCAGGATACGTCCTGCGCGGGCTAATCAATGCCGTTCCGTGCGATGCGGAACGGCTTTTTTTATCTGTTGCATGGGCGGCCTGGCGAGGTCTCGAGCGGGCTTTACCGAAACCGATTTCCACTGCGTGGCGCAAACTTTGTTACTTGGCATTTAACGAGCGGCGCGATTTGATTTCCGGGAATGATCGGCAGTTTGCTTCAGCCTGAATTGGTCGAACTGATCCGGCAGCGGAATTTCAACCAGCTCCGCGAAATCCTCTGTGGATTTCCCGCCCCGGACATTGCTGAAATCTTCACTGACTTGAGCGCAGATGATGAGGCGGTGCTTATGCGCATCCTGCCGCATGACCTGGCCACCGAAGTCTTCGAATACCTGAGCGTCGAAGACCAGGAGAAACTCGTGCAGGCTCTCGGCAATGAGCAGGTCGCCCGGATTCTCAACGAGATGCCGCCCGACGACCGCACGGCGCTGCTGGAAGAGTTGCCGTCGGCTGCCACACAGAAACTGCTGAATCTTCTTTCGCCGAACGAGCGCAAGATTGCCGCCGACCTCCTAGGCTACCCCAAAGACTCGATCGGCCGGCGGATGACGCCGGAGTACATAGCCATTCAACAGAGTTGGACTGTCGCTGAAGTGTTCGCGCATTTGCGGAAAGTCGGCCGCGAACGCGAATCGCTCAACCAGCTTTACGTCGTGGACGAAAAGGGCCGCCTCGTGGACTCGGTGCGGTTGCGCAACCTGGTGGTCGCCGAGATAAACACGCCGGTCGGCGAGCTGCTCGATCATCAGGTGTTCGCCCTGCGGGCGACGGACGACCAGGAAACTGCGGTCGCCGCCTTCAAGAAATATGATCGCACCATTCTGCCGGTGCTTGATTCAAAGGACGTTTTGGTCGGAGTCGTGACCGTGGACGATGTGCTCGATGTCGCGGAGCAGGAGGCGACCGAAGACATCCAGAAGATGGGCGGTATGGAAGCGCTCGACGCTCCGTATTTGAAGATCGCCATGCTTTCGATGGTCAAAAAGCGCGCCGGCTGGCTTTCGATCCTGTTCATCAGCGAAATGTTTACGGCCACCGCGATGGGCTACTTCGAGAACGAATTGGCCAAAGCCGCTGTCCTTGCGCTTTTCCTGCCGCTGATTCTTTCGAGCGGCGGCAATTCAGGTTCCCAGGCCACTTCGCTCATCATCCGCGCCATGGCCGTTCGCGATGTGACGTTGCGCGACTGGTGGCGGGTGCTGCGACGCGAGCTGATGGCCGGGGTCGCATTAGGGGCTGTGCTGGCCGTTATTGTTTTGGTCCGAATTTTTCTCTGGCCGGGCAAGGAAACACTCTACACAACTCATTACCCGTTGGTGGCTGCGACGGTGGCGCTGAGTCTGGTCGGCGTGGTGCTCTGGGGGAGCGTGGTCGGCTCCATGCTCCCTTTCCTTTTGCGCCGCCTCGGATTTGATCCTGCGGCGTCGTCGGCGCCGTTCGTGGCGACGCTCGTCGATGTCACTGGCATCGTGATTTACTTCACGGTTGCCTACCACATCCTGCGCGGAACCCTTCTTTAGCCGGGGTTGGCGTAGCGGCGGGCGTCTCGCCCGTCGTCGCAGTTGCCATTGCTTGACGCGCCCGAGCGTCGGTCCTACTCTCCTTTCGTCCAGAGGGGAGCCAACCGGCTCCGCGATTGCGGGGCGAAGGCTGAGAGTCCGGGCGCGGGAGCGCTGGAGACCCGTTGAACCTGATCCGGATAATGCCGGCGAAGGGATTGCCCCGACCTTCGAAGGCTTTTCCCGGATCAATTGAGTTGTAACCATCAACTCTCAACCATTGACCAGTTTATGATCGCGACCAAAGATTCGTTCGAACCGCATAGCAGCGACCAACTGCCCAATTCCCGGCGCGTGTATGTCGCTGGCATAATCCATCCGGACATCCGCGTGCCCATGCGCGAAATCGAACTCGCGCCGACAAAATCCTTCAACGGTCAAATCGAAGTGAACGAGCCCGTGCGCCTCTACGACTGCTCCGGTCCATGGGGCGATCCTGATTTCAAAGGCACGGTCGAAGAAGGTCTGCCGCCGCTCCGCCGTGACTGGGTTCTTCGCCGCGGTGACGTGGAGGAATACGATGGCCGGTCGGTCAAACCCATTGATGACGGTTACCTTTCGGAAAACCACCAAGTCCACGCAGCCAAACGCCAGGACCCGACCAATTTCAAACTTGAAACTCGAAACCTGAAACCTCGGCGCTCGTTACGGGCGTCGGCAGGCCATCCGGTGACCCAGCTTTGGTATGCGCGCCAGGGCATCATCACTCCCGAAATGGAATTCATCGCCATTCGCGAGAATATGAAAGTAGCGCAGGCGTCTCGCCTGCGGATCGGTGATCTCGCGCGCGACCCCGTCCGCAATGACCTCAACAAACAACACGCCGGCCCCGGCTCGCCGAATCACGATTCAACGATTGACGATTCAACGATTCAACGATTCAACGATTCAACGCCTTCCGTCTTCCGCCGCTTCCCTCAGCGCATCCCGAAGGAAATCACGCCGGAGTTCGTCCGCGCCGAAGTCGCCGCCGGCCGCGCCATTATCCCGGCCAACATCAATCATCCCGAATCCGAGCCGATGACCATCGGCCGCAACTTCCTCGTGAAGATCAACGCCAACATCGGCAACAGCGCCGTCGCGTCGAGCATCGAGGAGGAAGTCGAGAAGATGCGCTGGGCCACCAGGTGGGGCGCCGACACCGTCATGGACCTCTCCACCGGCAAGAACATCCACGCCACGCGCGAATGGATTCTCCGCAACTCGCCCGTGCCCATAGGCACCGTGCCGATTTATCAGGCGCTCGAAAAAGTCGGCGGCAAAGCCGAGGAACTCACCTGGGAAATTTACCGCGACACCCTCATCGAACAGGCCGAGCAAGGCGTTGATTACTTCACCATTCACGCCGGCGTGTTGCTGCGCTTCATTCCGCTCACGGCGCATCGCATGGCCGGCATCGTCAGCCGCGGCGGCAGTATTATGGCCAAATGGTGCCTGGCGCATCACCAGGAAAGTTTCCTTTACACGCACTGGGACGATATTTGCGAAATCATGGCCGCCTATGACGTGAGCTTCAGCATCGGCGATGGACTCCGTCCAGGGGCAATCGCCGACGCCAACGACGAAGCGCAATTCGCCGAACTCAAAGTCCAGGGCGAACTCACCGGGCGCGCGTGGAAACACGGCGTGCAAGTGATGAACGAAGGTCCGGGCCACATCCCGATGCACATGATCGAGGAAAACATGGCCAAGCAACTCGAGTGGTGTGACGAAGCGCCGTTTTACACGCTCGGCCCGCTCACCACCGACATCGCGCCCGGCTACGACCACATCACCAGCGCGATTGGCGCGGCGATGATCGGTTGGTATGGCTGCGCGATGCTCTGCTACGTGACACCCAAGGAACACCTCGGCCTGCCGAACAAGAAGGACGTGAAAGACGGCGTGATTGCTTACAAAATTGCGGCGCATGCGGCGGACCTGGCGAAAGGCCATCCCGGCGCGCAATACCGCGACAACGCACTGAGCAAGGCGCGCTTTGAATTCCGTTGGGAGGATCAGTTCAACCTCAGCCTCGACCCCGTGACCGCGCGCGAGTTCCACGATGAAACGTTGCCGCAAGAAGGCGCCAAGACCGCACATTTCTGCTCCATGTGCGGGCCGCACTTCTGTTCGATGAAGATTACGGAGGACGTGCGGAAGTACGCCGCAGAACAAGGCATCGCCGAGGAAGAGGCGTTGAAGAAAGGGATGGAGGAAAAGAGCAAAGAGTTTGTCAGCAAAGGTGCTGAACTGTATGCGAAAGCCTGATCGGCAACACTCAACTTTCAACTTTCAACCATCAACCAGCGCGAAGCGTTTTGAGAAGGGCGCAGAGGTTTACGCGAAGGTGTAGACGCTCAAACGAAGGCGATATGACAAAGCTGATTCTCATCCTCGGAACTTTGGGGTGTGTGCTCCTGCTCGTAGCGACCGCAGTACTTGTGAGGATGAACTGGAGTGAACGGCTTCTGACGCCGTTGGTTTCGATCCTCCTGGGAGGAACGGTCACCACCTTCATCACGGTGACCGCACTTCTCAAGGAGACAAGAATTGAAAAGGCCGCCGCTACCTTTCTTGTCTTCGACTTGGACGAAGGTATGCCACTTCATGTTTTTCCTTACCGTGACGCGCCAAGGCAAAAGTTAATCAAACGGCTTGCCAGCACCGGGACGCTCGGCAGACCGATGAAAGGAAACTTCTACGGGAAGGAAATCTCCTTCGATGTCGAGCGTGTGAAGGATGAGTCTCAAGTGCTGGATTTCATGGGGGAGTTATTACAACTGAAATTGTTGCTCGACTTGGCCGAATTGAGCCGCGAAAGGCTCGAAACGAGTTGGAATCCTCGCGAAGGACTCGGTAGCCCCAGGCTCTCTCTTCCATACAGCCTCAAAAGTCGGCAGAGATTGACAGGCGAAGATTTGGCAAAGCTGATCGACAACAACCGATTTGGCCGTAATCCATTTACACGCGAGAATCTGAAGAACTCCGTCCTCATTTTGCCAGAAGGCGCATCGATCGTTCTGGAGAAATCCAAAGAACATGGACCGGCAAAATATATGGTAGTGATTTCGAAACCGATGTTCTTCCGTGTAGAGATTTCGATTCAATGGAGGGGCGTCTCAACGGAACTGCCAGCTCTTCAGAATCTATCCGACGACAAATTGAAGCAGTGCCGTTCATACCTCTTCGCGATCACAATGAATGGAAAGTTCGAGTGGATTACGGCAGGAAATCGACAGACTGAAGATTTCAAAAAGTGGGCAGAGTGGTGGTTTGAAGAGATTCAGGCTGCAAATGCTGACTAGGCGGATCGCACCATGAAGCCCCCTCAACCGCCAAAAGCTTGATGTCGTCAACCAGTCGCGGAGCAACATCTTCGGCTGGCGTGGACAGTTCACGCCGGAGTTCGTCGAGCGAGGTTTACACGACGCCGTGATTTTGAGATAAGGCGACATGCCGAAGCCGCTCACAGTCCAATTACTCCAAAAAGAAGCGTCCAGCTTCGCCAAGGCGCAATCGAAGCATGGCGAACCGAGTTTGTTCGGCGTGACGGACGGCAAGGCCGTCGGCACTTACCTGGAGCACAGGTTCCAGACGCATCTCCAGAGCCGCTACACCTACGGGCGAGGCAATTCCGCCAAGGGTATTGATTTCCCGGAACTCGGCGTGGACATCAAAGTCACGAGCATCCGCCAGCCGCAATCGTCGTGTCCGTTCAAGAGCGCCCGCCAGAAAATCTACGGCCTCGGTTACTCGCTGCTTGTGTTTGTTTATGACAAGCGTGACGACGAGAAGACGCGCACCGGGCGGCTCGACATCGAGCACACGATTTTCGTCCAGAAAGAGCGGACGGCGGATTACCAGACAACCTCCGGTCTGCGCCGTCTGGTTGAGAACAAGGCCAACCGCGACGACATCCTCGCCTTCTTCCAAGAGCGGATGTTGCCGGTGGACGAGGTTGAAGGCGAATCGCTCGCGGATGAAGTGCTGCGAAATCCGCCTGAAGTCGGCTACTTGACGGTTTCAAACGCGCTCCAATGGCGGCTGCAATACGGTCGCGTCATCGAACAGGCCGGCAAGGT
>QHNT01000397.1 GCA_003218515.1 Verrucomicrobiota bacterium
TATTGCGCCAGTTCCTGGCATTCTTTTTTTATTCCTTCAGCAGATATTGGTCTCTCTGACAGCCGCGCTCCCCCTGTCGCCTGACAGCCCTGCGGTGTCGTAAGTGAGCCATTTGGCTCATTGTTTTCCTTTGTAACCTGGCGCGCGACTTGTACGCCGAAACTTTAACCAGAGAAACTATGAGAATTTGGAAATGTTTTGGGTGGTCTTCTGCCCTTTGCTTGAGCGCGAGGCTGCTTCAAGCCCAGGAGACAAATGAAGTAGAGCTGTTGAAGAAGCAGCTGCAACAGATGCAGCAGCAAATCGAAACGCTGACCAGGAAACTGGATGAGATAACCAAATCGCAAGCGCCGCCATCCGCCGCCACAAAAACGGAGGAACAGAAAAAACTGGAGCAGCAGTTGACCGCCGAACTCGCTCAAGGAGGCGCGACCAACGCGGGTTCAGCCAATGCGGCCCCTGCCGCAGAAACAAAACAGCCTTGGTCGCCGTCACAGCCGATTACAGCCGCGCGCGCCGGTTCGTCGTACATGAACATCTCGTTCGACGGCCTGTTCGCCGCCGGCACTTCGACGGCCAAAGACATTGATGGCGGCACGCAACTTGGAGGACACGATCCCAAACAGCGCGGGTTCACGGTGCAAAATCTGGAACTCACATTCGACGGCAAAGTCGATCCATACTTTCGCGGGCAGGCGAACATCGTCATGCAGATTGACCCGGGCGCCGAAACGATTGTCGAAGCCGAGGAAGCCTATTTGGAAACGATGTCGCTGCCGTGGAACTTGCAGGTTAAGGCCGGCCAGTTCTTTAGCGAATTCGGACGTTTGAATCCGAGCCATCCCCATAGTTGGGCCTTCGTGGACCAGCCGCTTGTCAACGGGCGGTTTTTTGGCGAAGACGGCCTGCGCAATCCCGGCGCACGAGTCTCATGGCTCGCGCCAACGCCGTTTTACTCGGAATTGTTCTTTACTGTGCAAAACAGCCAGGGAGAAACGGCGCACAGTTTTCGGAGCGACCATGCAGGCAAAGGCTTCCTCGGTCGCGTCAACGACGCGGGACGCGTGAAGAACCTCGGCGACATGCTTTTCAGCACCCGCTACGCCGCGTCGTTCGACCTTTCGGACACTCAAACGCTGCTCGCCGGAGCTTCCGCCGCATTGGGTCCGAACGGTTCGGGCGCAGACGCGGACACGCAGATTTACGGCGTGGATCTGTATTGGAAATGGAAACCCACGAACTCGCGAGGCGGATTCCCATTTGTCTCATGGCAGACCGAAGCCATGCTGCGGCGGTATCAAGCCGGGGCGTTTTCGGAAGACCTTGATGGCAGCGGCACGCTTGATCCGGGCGAGCCGGACTTAAACGGCGACGGGCTGATTGATTCAGTGCCGCGCGAGACGCTCACAGATTGGGGGTTCTACTCGCAGGTCCTTTACGGCTTTCGCAAAGGCTGGGTTGCCGGTCTGCGGGGCGACTACGTGGGCCGCACGAGCCGGGCGAATTACGAAGGAGTTTATGGAAACGACACAGACCGGCTCGATCGCTGGCGCATTTCACCCAACCTAACGTGGTATCCGAGCGAATTCTCCAAGATTCGACTGCAATACAACTACGATGATCGCAGGGGGATTGGCGTGGATCATTCCATCTGGCTGCAATTTGAGTTCCTTCTCGGAGCGCACGCGGCACACAAGTTTTAATCACCACGGACACAAATTAAACTGAATAATTTTATGAAAAATCTGCTCGGGTTGTTTGTATTGCCGCTGCTTGTTTTGGCGGCACACGCCAAATTAAGCGTCGTAGTTACCACGCCTGATCTCGCGTCCATCGCGAGAGAAATAGGCGGCGACCAAATCGAACTCACCGCGCTGGCACGGCCCACGGAAGACCCGCATTTCGTGGACGCCAAACCCAGTTTCATCGTAAGGCTGAACAAAGCAGACGCACTGCTGGAAGGCGGCGCGGAATTGGAGATTGGCTGGCTGCCGCCACTGCTCCAAGGCGCGCGCAACCCCAAAATTCAGTCGGGCACGCCGGGCTATGTCCTTTGTCACGAGGGGATCACCATGCTCGAAATTCCGGCAACGCTTGACCGCTCCAAAGGAGACGTTCATGCCTCAGGCAATCCGCATTACATGACCGACCCGGCCAACGCAAAGATTGTGGCGAAGCATATCGCCAGCGCATTCTGCCAGCTCGATCCGAAGTCATGCGACGTTTTCAAAGCGAACCTGAAGAGCTTTGAAGACCGCCTTGATGCGAAAATCGTCGAATGGAAAATGCTGCTCGCGCCGCACAAAGGGAAAGAGGTCGTCACGTATCACAATTACTGGATTTATTTTGCTAAAGCTTTCGATTTGAAAATGGATTTGTATCTCGAACCGAAGCCCGGCATTCCGCCAACCTCGGCGCATCTGGCCGAAGTCATCGCGAAAATGAGATCGGACAACATAAGGTTGATCGTCGTGCAGCCTTACCAAAACCGGAAGACCGCCGAAACAGTGGCGAGTCACACCGGAGGCGCGGTGTTGGATTGGCCGTCCTTTCCCATGACGAACAAGGAAACCCAAAGCTACATGGACTGGATGGATTTCCTCGTGAAGTCGCTGGCGAAAAGTTTTGAAGAAAAGAAATAATCTGCCCGGCGAGACTCAGGAAAGTCTCCGGAGATGCCACAGTCGCCGGAGTTGTGCCACTCGAAAGGAATTATGATGGAAGTAATGAAATGGCCGCTGCTGGCGTGCCTCTTGTTGCCCGGCTTGCTCGTTTATCTTGGCCTGCACATCGTGCGGCGCGAAATCATCTTTGTGGATTTGGCACTGGCCCAGGTCGCCGCCCTCGGAGCGTGCCTTGGGATTTTGCTGCACTATGATCCAATGACCTGGCAAAGCTACGGTCTTTCGCTTGGATTTACTTTGATTGGTGCGGCGATTTTCACTTTGACGCGAACGACAACCCATCGCGTGCCCCAGGAAGCGCTGATTGGAATCGTTTACGTAGTTGCCGCGGCGTTGGGGATTTTATTGTTGAGTAACAGCGCCGAAGGCAACGAAGAACTGCGTCGAACGCTCATTGGCGAAGTTCTCCTGGTGACACCGCGGCAAGTCGGGCGGACGTTCGTGCTCTTCGTGGTCATTGGAATTGTGCATTTCATTTTCAGAAAACAATTCTTAGCCATTTCATTCGAACCGGAGCAGGCGCGAGGGCCTTCGATTCGCGGGTGGGATTTTCTTTTTTACGCGATCTTCGGCTGGGTGGTGACGAGCTTCGTGCAAATCGGCGGCGTGCTTCTGGTGTTTTCGTATCTGATCGTGCCGGCGGTTTGCGCCAATTTTTTGGCGACGTCACTCCGTGCGATGCTGCTTATCGGCTGGATAACGGCCACGCTCGCCAGCATTCTTGGGCTGTTCGCTTCATATCAACTTGATTTGCCGACCGGCGCGGCGATTGTCTGTGCTTTGGGAGGGGAATTGATTTTGGTGATCGCTTTCCATGCGGTCAAAAGCCGTCGAACTGCGATCAAAACTTCCAACACATGAAAGGAGAAACAATGTGCCAACATGGTCTTATGACACGGTTTCGTGCCCCTTAGATACATACCTCCAGCGTAGATGAAATGAGCGAGATGAATGCGATTCTCAAGATCGAAAACCTCTGCGTTACCTATCGCAGCCGCGACGCGGTGCGGAACGTGAAGCAGGCGGTGCACAATCTGAACCTGTCCGTGCATCAAGGCGAGGCGTTTGGTTTCCTCGGCCCGAACGGCGCGGGCAAGACCACGACGATGAATGTGCTGCTCGGTTTCACCAACGCCACAAGCGGCGACGCTTATATTTTCGGCGCGAACGTGCGCGAGCCGATTGCCAGACAGCGCATAGGTTATCTACCGGAGCTGACTTACTACTACAGATTTCTGACCGCCGAGGAACTGCTCCGGTTTTACGCGAAGATTTTCAACATCCCGAAACCGGAAACGGAAAAACGCATTGATGCCGTCCTCAAATTGGTGGAACTGGCTCACGCCCGCAAACGACTCATCAAAACGTATTCCAAGGGAATGCAGCAACGCGTTGGCCTCGCGCAGGCGCTCATCAACAATCCCGACCTCCTGATTCTCGACGAGCCAACGAGCGGACTTGACCCGATTGGCCGGATGAAAGTCCGCGAAATCATCCAGCGTCTGAAGCATGAGGGCAAAACTGTTTTTTTCTCATCGCATGAACTCGGCGAAGTCGAAACCATCTGCGACCGTGTGGCGATTCTGCATAAGGGCGAACTTAAAGCAGAAGGCCGCGTCAAGGACCTGGTCGAGCAACATCGGTGCAACCTGGAGCAGGTATTTCTGCGAGTCATTGGCTTTGAAACCTGATCTTCGTATGAATGAAATCTCTGCCATTGCCGGCGTCGTCATCAAGGGACTCGTCCGCGGCAACGCACGTGACCCGGCTGGCACCATTCCGTTACCGGATTACCGTCAATGCGGCCAATAGGGGATTGAAGCAAGCAAGTTAGCTTTCATGCTTCTGTCAAAATCAGTTGATAAAATCCATCCCGAGCCGAAAGATTTGGAGGTGACAAAGTCGAGTCATCGGGAACGGCCAAAAAAGCCTGAATTGCAACCCCGATTGCGGGTTATCGTCAGTGGCGAGATTGCCCTTGGCCCCGGCAAGGCAGAGCTGCTCGGTTACATCGCCGAGACCGGGAGCATCAGCGAGGCGGCATCGCGTATCGGCATGTCCTACATGCGCGCGTGGACGCTAGTTCAAACCATGAATGCTTGCTTCCGCGAGCCGCTGGTAGTGGCCGCCCGCGGCGGCAAAGAGCGCGGCGGCGCCAGTGTGACGTCGAGCGGCCGCAAAGCGTTGGAGCTTTACCGACGCATGGAGGAGCAGAGTAGTACCGCTGTCGAAGGCACGTGGATCCAGCTCCGAGCGTTACTCAGGGTCTGACGAAGTTGGCTCGTTATATTTGACAAAATATAACGGCTTTGGTGGACTCTGCGCGGCAATGCAACTCCAGCCTCCGCCATGCGCGCTCCGCCGCGCTTTCACGCTTATCGAACTATTGGTGGTCATTGCCATTATCGCCATTATCGCCTCGCTGCTTCTGCCCGCTCTCGCCCGTGCCAAAGGAAAGGCACGCCAGACAAAATGCCTTAGCAATCTCAAGCAAATTGGCATCGCCTGCATTCTTTATCGTGGCGATCACGACGATGTGAACGTTCCACAACGTCTGTGCCCAGACACACCGAGCGACCCTTACGGCCTGAGCGCCGGCGTCCCCAGTGGCAACGGTCCCAACAATCCGCCGCCGACCGGCCCGAATGAAATCTGGTGGGCACCCTACGACCCGTTCCAGGTGCCTGACGGCGTCCCCGGCACGGGGTTCAAGCTCGGCCTGCTCTCGCCTTACTTCGGGACAACGAACATCTTTAAGTGCCCGGAGGAGCCGAAGTGGCAGTGCAGCTACGGCATGAATTACAGCACTGGCGGCCCCACTGGCCAGCGCGACAGCTTCGTGAGCCAAGCCAGCGAACGGATCATCGTATGGGACCACCGTCGCAGTCCTGGTTGTTCCGATAGTCGTGTCAGCGCGCCGCCGCGTCCGCCGTGGGTGCCGTTCAACGCCGAGGGCCATTACCCGCCGCGTCACGGCGGGCGCATGAATGGACTTTTCCACGACGGCCATGTCCAAGCGCTCCTTCCTGCCAATCTGCGCGTGCACAATTTTCGCGAACCCGGCTCCGACCCGCCGGTGGCGGGCTTCCCTGGCGAATGAGAAATGCTCGGTCTGCATCCGCGGCGGCCTGAGGGAAGAACTCGCTCATCGGATGGGACATGTTTTCATTTTGATCAGTCCGAGGGTTTTGGATTCAGAGTGATTCGCGTGCTCCCGGTGCAGAGTACACTTAAATCCCTTCCTGAACGAATCCTTAACAAATATTAAGTAACACAGCAGGTGGTCCTTCTCTAAGTTTCTGGCATCTGAAGCGTGAAACGACTTCGTCACCGCGCCTGCGGTTGGCGGGTTCAGAAAGCCGAATAATTCAACGATGATTTGCCTATGAACCTTGTTCAATCGGCGATGCGCCGCCCGCTCACGATTTTGGTGGCGGTGATTGCTGTGGCGCTTGGCTCGGTCCTGGCATTGCGCCAGATGCCACGGGACATTTTCCCGACGTTGGGTATTCCCACCATATACG
>QHNT01000398.1 GCA_003218515.1 Verrucomicrobiota bacterium
TGCGGGGCGAGAGAAAAACTTGATTCGGCTCACATTGGATCAATACGCGACCAATACAAGCCCAAACGTCGCAGCCACTGCCCGCTCCGTGCGGCAGCGTCTGGGGTTATAACTATGCTGAGTTGGACGATCTACACCTCGTTCCTGGGCGCGGCGGTCTTGACGCTTCTTCCGCGGGACAATGCGCAGGCGGCGCGAGTCGCGGCGTTGCTGACGGCAATGGCCGGTTTTGCTGTCGCGCTGGTCGGAACATTCAAGGCGGGCGGCGGGCTGAACACTTTGTGTGACGTGTCCTGGGTTCCGACGCTCGGCATCCATTATCATCTCGCAGCGGACGGCATCAGTCTGACGCTCGTGTTGCTCACGGGCATCGCCGCTGTGGCAGGCATTCTCTTCTCCTGGAACATCGAGCATCGCGCGAAAGAGTTCTTCGCCTTTTACCTCACGCTCATCGGCGGGGTCTATGGCGTTTTCCTCAGCTTCGATGTGTTTCTGCTCTTCGTCTTTTACGAACTGGCGATTATCCCGAAATACTTCCTCATCGCCATCTGGGGTTCGACACGCAAGGAATACGGCGCGATGAAACTAGCGCTCTATTCGTTTGTCGGGAGCGCGATGGTGCTCATCGGAATCATCGCGGCTTACGTCGTCGCCGGCGCGAAGACGATGAGCCTGATCGACCTGGCGCAGTATCCGTTCCCGGAACACTTTCAAGCCTGGGCGTTCCCGCTGGTCTTTATCGGCTTCGCCATTCTCGCCGGCCTGTGGCCGTTTCACACCTGGGCCCCGACCGGTCACGTGGCTGCGCCGACCGCGGCGTCGATGCTGCTGGCCGGCGTGGTGATGAAGCTCGGCGCTTACGGAGCGTTCCGTGTGGCCATGACGCTGTTTCCGCTCGGAGCCAAAGCGTGGCAGATGCCTATCGCATTGCTGGCGGTGACCGGCATTGTCTATGGGGCGATGGTGGCGCTGACGCAAAAGGATTTCAAATTCGTCATCGGCTATTCGAGCGTGAGTCACATGGGCTTCGTGCTGCTCGGCCTGATGACGCTGAACGAGATCGGCTTTACCGGCGCGGTGCTGCAGATGTTTTCACACGGGATTATCGGGGGCCTGCTGTTCGCGGTGGTCGGGCGCATGGTCTATGACCGGGCGCACACGCGCGAACTGGATGCCCTGGAAGGAATGGATTTGAACAAAGCGCTGCCGTTTGCCGCCGCGACGTTCGTGGTCGCGAGCGCGGCGTCGATGGGCTTGCCGGGTTTCAGTGGATTTGTGGCGGAACTCCAGGTGCTCATCGGCGCGTGGCGCTCGTTTCCCACGACGACCGTTTGCGCCGGCATCGGGATTTTAATCGGCGTGGCCTACACGCTGCGCGTTTTGCAGAAGGCGTTTTTCGGAGAGGTGGCTGCGGAGGTGAATCCGCGGCAAACCGAGTCAGCCGCGCTCTCACGAGCGCAGCCACACGGGCTTGAACCCATTTCAGGTCCCGAACGATTCGGCGCGGTGATCCTGATGGCGACGACTCTGGTCATCGGTCTCTACCCGCGCCTGCTGCTGGATTTGATCGTGCCGAGCTTGAACTCACCGTTATTTGAGGGACTGAGAAGGGCAGGTGCCTTGTGAGCGGTGTCGGCTACTTCGACATTCTCAAGCTGGCGATGCCGGAAACGATCGTGGCGCTGGCGGCGCTGGTGGTGCTGTTTATTGATCTGGGGATCATGCGGCCGGCGGAAGGCAAATTTCGACGAATGATTGCAGCGCTGGTCACGGGCACGAGTTGCCTGGTTGCGATTTTCTGGATGCATCAGGTCCAACAGGAGACGGCACCGGGTTTTCTGAGCGGCCTGCTGGTGGTGGATCCTCTAACGCAATTGGTGAAGCAGGGAGTGCTGGTCTTGACGCTGTTCACGGCGTGGGTTTCGATTGATTCGACCTTCACCGATCACACCGGTGAATATTTCGCGCTGCTGTTGTTGGCGACCGTGGGGATGATGTTCCTGGTCAGCGCCGAGAACCTGCTCATGATTTTCATTTCACTCGAATTGCTCAGCCTGTCCCTCTACATCCTCACCGCCTTCAACAAGCGAAACCTCAGGTCCGCGGAGGCCGCTCTGAAATACTTTCTGTTCGGCGGCATGGCGGCGGCATTTACATTGTTTGGCCTGAGCCTCCTCTATGGTTTGACAGGTTCGATTGAATTGAGACCGATCGCGGCGGCGCTGAAAGGGAAGGGACTCGATCCGGCGTTGGCCGCGGCGATCGTTATGACCGTCATCGGCTTCGGGTTCAAGATCGCGGCGGTGCCGTTCCATCTCTGGGCGCCGGATGCGTACGAAGGCGCGCCGACGCCGAGCGCGGCGCTCGTCGCATCCGGCTCCAAAGTCGCGAGTTTTTTTATTCTGGGCAAAGTGATGATGATTGGGTTCGCGGGCGCGGAAGGCAACGGCGCCTGGCGCGCGCTCGCCTCGGGCTGGGTGCCGTTGCTCGCGGTTATCGCGGTCGTTTCGATGCTGCTGGGCAATCTTGCGGCCATCGCGCAGAGCAACGTGAAACGGCTGCTGGCTTATTCCGCCATAGCGCACGGCGGCTATGCCTTGCTGGCAGTTTTGACCGACAACCTGCAAGGAGTCGCCGCGCTGATTTATTACGTCGTGACCTACGCGCTGACGGTGCTCGGCGCGTTCGGGGTCGTCTCGGTTGTGGAAGAAAAGGCGGGGGAAGCGCGGTTTTCAGACTTTGCGGGATTGAGTCGGCGCGCGCCGCTCTTGTCGTTTTGCATGATGATTTTCATGTTGTCGCTGGCGGGCATTCCGCCGCTGGCGGGATTTTTCGGAAAATTCTACGTGTTCACTGCGGCGGTGAACGCGCAGGCGAAAAACCTCGGCTTACTCTGGCTGGTTGTCTTCGCCATCGCGATGAGCGCGGTGTCGCTTTACTACTACCTGCAGGTGCTCAAGCAGATTTACGTCGCCGAATCCTCAACGAACGCGCCGGCGCTCAAGCCAAGCGCGCCGTTCCTGGCGGGGATCGTGCTCGTCGCCGCGGGAGTTTTGGCGCTCGGCTGCGCGCCGAACCTGCTCGTGGGCGAATTGTCAGCGGCGATCAAGGCCGCCGGATTCTGAATCCAGAGCAGAAAAAATTGGGGCTTGGAGTGGGCTGGATGTTTAACCATACTGGTCGCATGAAAATCATCGCAATTCTTTCAACGATCATGTTGGCGCAAATCGCTTTTGCCCAAAGCACCCCTTCGCTTTACGGCATCCCGCTCAAAGACATCGACGGCAAGGACACCGCGCTCAAGGCCTATCAAAGCAAGGTGTTGCTGGTGGTGAACGTGGCGTCGCAGTGCGGTTTCACGCCGCAATACAAGGCGCTGGAGGCGATTCATCGGAAATACAAAGACCAAGGGTTTACGGTGCTTGGTTTTCCTTGCAATGATTTCGGGGCGCAGGAGCCTGGAACGCACGAGGAAATCAAAAGGTTTTGCTCCGAGAAATACGATGTGACCTTTCCGCTGTTCGCGAAACTGCACGTCAAGGGCGACGAGCAACACCCGCTCTACGCCGCATTGACGGGCAAAGAGTCGCCGTTTCCGGGCGACATCAAATGGAATTTCGGGAAATTTCTAATCGGCAGAGACGGAAAGATTTTGAAGCGCTTCGAGTCGCAGACCAGGCCGGATGCGCCGGAGGTGATTGTGGCTATTGAGGCAGCCCTGGCTGCGAAGTAAGCCAGATGGGAATTATTTCACATGCGGGCTTTACGCTGCCTGGCTTTTCGCGCACACTGAAGCACGGATTTATTTGCCCTAAACAAATATGGCCAAAATCAAGCACATCGCCCTCTTCAAGTTCAAGGAGGGCACCACCGACAAGCAGGTTCAACAAACCCTCGACGAACTGATGGAGTTAAGCGAAAACGTGCCGGGTATCGAAGATTATGTCGCCGGGGTGAACAACAGTCCGGAAGGTTTGAACAAGGGTTACACGCACGGCTTTGTGATGACGTTCACCGACGCGGCGGCGCGTGACGCTTATTTGCCGCATCCGGACCATGAGCGGGTCAAAACCACCGTTCTACCGCTGATCGAAGAGGTGGTCATATTCGATTTTGAAGTGTGACGGGCGCGTCTGACCTGCGTGCGCGGCTGGGCGTTAGGTTCCGAATTGGCGGTTTGTGCTGTTCCCGTTGCCGCTGAGGGGGCAGGCATGGCAGGCGATAATTCTGCGCAAAAATTGATAGCTTTGTCTATTGTGCAGAAGGGCCGGCAGCCCTATCTTAAGGGGCATCACAGAAAAAGTATTTTCGGCAGAATATTTTCGGTCGCCAACGCGTCGAAAACCAATGCCTTTGCGGAAACGGATTGTGTTTGTGAACCGTCGGATTGCATTTTGCCTTACGCTGGCCTTGGCGGCCAGCCTTCCCCACGGGCGGGCCGCGGAAGGGGCCGCGTCGAACAAGAACGGGCCGCCGCCCAGGCCGGCGTTGCCGCCCATTCGTTCGCTCAAAGTTGAGCCGCCTTCTCTGACTCTGGATGACGGCCGCGACGAGCGCCGCGTGTTGGTTTTCGGCGAAACGGCTCCCGGCCAGCGGTTCGACGTGACGGATGAGGCGGTGCTGAAAACCGAATCGCCGAACCTTGAAATTGATAAAGCGGGCTACATTCACGCCCAGAAGCAAGGCAGCGGGGAGGTGACGATTGCGGTGGGCGGCCTGAAAGCAAAATTGCCGGTCACGGTCAAAGACGCGACGGTCCCTGAAATCCATTTTGTCCGCGACGTGCAGCCGATCCTGAGCAAGCTCGGTTGCAACGCGGGGACCTGTCACGGTTCAGCCAAAGGCAAGAACGGTTTTAAACTCTCGCTCCGCGGTTACGACCCCGAATACGATTATCAGGCGTTGATCAATGACCTTTCGGGCCGCCGGTTCAACCGGGTGAAGGTGGAGGAGAGCCTGATGCTGCTCAAACCCACCGCCGAAGTGCCGCACGAAGGCCGGCAACCGCTCAAGCTCGGTTCCCGCGAATACAACATTCTCCGCCAGTGGATTGTCGAGGGAACGAAATTTGAAGACCCGTTGAAGAACCGCCCGCAGTCGATTGAAGTCCTCCCTTCCGAAGTCGAACTGGATTTGCCCGGTCGCTCGCAGCACTTGCTCGTGCTGGCGCATTATCCGGATGGCAACGTGCGTGAGGTTACGCGCGACGCGATTCTCAGCAGCAACAACGGCGACGTGGCCGAGGTCAAAAACAGCGTCGTCACCGGTCTGCGCCGGGGCGAGGCGGCCGTGCTCGTCCGTTATGAAGGCTGCTACGCCACGAAGCTCGTCACGGTGATGGGGGATCGGACCGGTTACAAATGGCAGGACGTGGCCGAATACAACTACATTGATAAACACGTCGATGCGAAGTTAAAGAAGATGAAAATCCTGCCGTCGGAACTTTGCACCGACGCAGAGTTCGTTCGCCGCGTTTCGCTCGATTTGACCGGGCTGCCGCCGACGCCCGAGCGCGTGCGGGCGTTTCTCGCCGATCAAACTCCGGGCAGACAAAAGCGCGAGAAACTGATTGATGAGTTGTTGGCCAGCGAAGACTACAACGAATACTGGGCAAACAAATGGGCCGACCTGCTCCAGTGCAACAGCGAACATTTAGGGCAAAAGGGTGTCTGGGTGTTCCGCAATTGGATTCAGCACTCCATCGCGGAGAACAAGCCTTACGACAAATTTGTTCGCGAGATGCTGCTGGCCGAGGGCAGTTCCTATCGGAACCCGGAGGTGAATTACTACCGGGCGCTGCGCGACTCGGGCAAGATTACCGAGGACGTGAGCCAGACCTTCCTCGGCGTTCGGTTCAACTGCAACAAGTGCCATGATCATCCGTTTGAGAAGTGGACGCAGAAGCAGTACTACCAGTTTGGCGCTTACTTCGCGCGCGTGGCGATCAAGCGCGGTTCGCTCGGCAAGGAATCCGTCCGCAGTTTCACCGGCGACCTGATGCAGGTGCCCGGCGAGGAGATTGTCTATCGGAAGGACGATGGCGAGGTGCAATATCCGAAGACCGGGATGGACGTGGCTCCGAAAGTGCCCGTCGGCGAAGCGCAGGAGCCGCCGAAGGATGGGGACCGGCGCGTGGCATTTGTGAATTGGCTGGTGTCGAAGGACAATCCATATTTCGCCGAGGCGATGGCCAATCGCGCGTGGAGCTATTTCTTCGCGCGCGGCATCATTGATCCGGTGGACGACATCCGCGGCAGTAAT
>QHNT01000399.1 GCA_003218515.1 Verrucomicrobiota bacterium
TGGGTGCCCTCCTTCCTTCGCACCGCCCAGCGGATGATGCGGGTCGGCCTGAGGGGTGACCGCTTTGACTTCGGCGATTGCAATCAACGGCACGAACCGGATGAACAACAGGAAGAACGTGAAGAACAATCCGAACGTGCCAAGATAAGTGCACACGTCCACCCAGGTCGGGCTGTAATAGCTCCAGTTCGACGGCAGGAATTCCCGGTGCAGTGAAGTCACCACGATGACGAACCGCTCGAACCACATCCCGATGTTCACG
Source organism: Verrucomicrobiota bacterium (assembly GCA_003218515.1). Lineage (GTDB taxonomy): Bacteria > Verrucomicrobiota > Verrucomicrobiia > Limisphaerales > AV2 > AV2. The sequence continues at coordinate 263 of QHNT01000399.1, forward strand.
AAGATGGACAGGATAAAGACGATCAGCATGTTCGTGCGAATCCGCTTAAACCAGAAAAACTGAGGGGTGAGGACATTGCACGAAATCATGATCCAATAAGCCCAGCCGTACGGACCGAAGGCGCGGTTGATGAACGTGAACCGCTCGTACGGATTGCCGCTGTACCAGGCGATGAAAAATTCCATTGCGTAGGCGTAGCCGACGATCGAGCCGGTCGCCAGCGTCACTTTGCACATCAGCTCGACGTGCCGAACAGTGATGACATCTTCCAGTTTGCAAACCTTCCGCAGTGGAATCAGCAGCGTCAGCACCATGCCGAACCCGGAGAAGATGGCGCCGGCAACGAAGTACGGCGGGAAGATCGTCGTGTGCCAGCCGGGCAATTGTGACACTGAAAAATCCAACGACACGATGGAATGCACCGACAGCACCAGCGGCGTCGATAGACCCGCAAGAATCAGATACGCCCGCTCATAATTGCTCCAGTGCCGGTTCGACCCGGTCCAACCGAGCGCGAACAGGCCATAGGCGAACTTGCGGAGTTTCGTCCTGGCCCGGTCGCGCATCACCGCGAGGTCAGGAATCAAGCCCATATACCAGAAGAGCACGGACACCGTGAAATAGGTCGAGACGGCGAACACGTCCCACATCAGCGGCGAGCGGAACTGCGGCCAGATGCTGTTCGCGTTGGGCAACGGCAACAGCCACCAACCAAACCAGATGCGCCCGATGTGAATGAGCGGAAAAATGCCGGCGCACATGACGGCGAAAATCGTCATCGCTTCGGCGGCGCGGTTGACGGCTGTGCGCCAACGCTGGCGCAGCAGAAAGAGAATCGCGGAAATGAGCGTTCCCGCGTGGCCAATGCCGATCCACCAGACGAAGTTGATGATGGCCCAGCCCCACATGATCGGCTGGCCCAGACCCCAGATGCCCACGCCCTTGGACATGAGGTAAAGGATCATGGCGCCCAGCATGGTCAGCATCAGAACGCTTGGAATGAAGGCGTACCACCACCATTTGGGAGTCTTGCCTTCGGCGACGCCCGCGACGGCGTCAGAAATCCAACCGATCGGTCGCTGGTTCGACACCAGCGGTTGGCGCGCCAGTTCCGGCGGCGGCGGCTGTAGCTTCAGCGAAGAAGCAATGACTGCTTCAGCCATTAGTCCGCTCCTTTCCCGGCCGATTCAGGTTTGCCCGACGCGTGCGGTTCGTCGTGGCCTGCGCCATGACCGCCTTCATGATGTTCAAACGGATTTCCGTTTTGCTCCGTAAATTCCTTCGTGCTCAGCGGCCATTCCTGGTAATCCGGCATCGCCGGATTTGGATTACGAACACGCGCCAGATAAGTCGTGCGTGGTTTGGTCAGCAGAAAATCGAGCACGGTGTAGTCACGCTCCAGCGCCTTGAGTTTGGAGACGCGGCTCTCCGCATCCGAAACGTCGCCAAACACAATCGCCTCGGCCGGACACGCCTGCTGGCACGCCGTCTGCGGAACTGTTCCTTCCGATTCCTTGAGTTTGATATCCCCCGAAGGGCCGGCCTTGACCTTCTGCGCAATCTTCGCCTGCTCGATGCGCTGGAGACACAAGGAGCATTTCTCCATCACACCGCGCATGCGCACCGTCACGTCCGGATTCTTCACCAGCTTGAGCAGTTCCCACTCGTCTGCGGGCCGGAAGCCTTGGTCCGGGTTTTTGAACCAGCGGACCAGGTCCCATTCGCCGTCCGTAACGTGAGCGAGCGGCGTGTTGTAAACAGGGCCCACGAGTTTGTCGAGCGGGAGTTTGTTGTAATCGAAAAAATTGAAGCGGCGGACTTTGTAGGGACAGTTGTTCGAGCAATAACGCGTGCCGACACAGCGGTTGTAGGTCATCACGTTCAACCCTTCCTCGTCGTGGCTCGTGGCGTTGACGGGGCAAACGTTCTCGCACGGCGCCGCTTCGCAATGCTGGCAAAGCATCGGCTGCGTAATCATCTGCGGGTCTTCCGGACTGCCGGTGAAATAACGGTCAATCCGAATCCAGTGCATCTCGCGGTTTCGCGTTACCTGATCCTTGCCGACGATCGGCACGTTGTTCTCGCTCTGGCAGGCCAGCATGCACGCGGAACATCCGACACAGGAATTCAGGTCGATGGACATGCCCCATTGGTGCAGGCCCTTTTCTTTGAGCTTGTCCAGCGGGTTCGAATAAAGCGGACTGACGACCGGCGGTTTCTCCAGGTCCATCGCCCTGGCGAACCGCGGGTTCTTCTGGAACTGCTCCAGGTTCGCCTCGCGGATGATCGGGCGTCCTTCCATCGCGCCATGGTCCTGCGTGGTGGCCAGCTGATGCGTCTGGCCTGTCGGCGTCAATTTCGCGCCGCCGGCGAAATGCAACGCTTTGGTCGTCCGCAAACGATAGGCGTCGTAACCGGAACCGCGTCCGACGCGACCGGTCTTCTGACGGCCATAACCGAGCGCCAGGCCGACGACATTGTCTGCCTGCCCCGGCTGAACCCACACCGGACCCACGATTTCGCGGCCGTCGAACTCAATCCTGACCAACGGCACGTAGAGCTTGTTGTTTTCGTTGTTACGAACGTCGAGGCGGAGGTCCTTCGCGGTCTTCGGGCTGAGCAGAATCACGTTTTCCCAAACCAGCTTGGTGATGGGATCGGGCAACTCCTGCAGCCAGCCGTTATTGTTGTAACGGCCGTCGTCAACCTTGTAGTTGCGATGGAAAACCACTTCGAGCGTGTCCTTCGTTGAAGCAGCGACCGGTTTCGCCGCGCCGATCACCGTCGCCGCCGCGTTCGCGTTGAATTGGACCTCGACCGGTTTCGCGGCGCTGCCAGGCAGAAAACCATCATGCAAAAATCTCTTCCAATTATCTTCGCCATCGCCAGCAATGCCGCCATACGTCTCGCGGACGATGTCATACGGCTTGACCTTTTCCAGTCCGCCAATGCGCGCGAGCACTTCCAACTCCGAAATCCCGCCGAATAATGGTTCGATGAGAGGCTGCACGGGAACCAGCGTGCCGTCGGCCGTGCGCGCGTCACCCCATGATTCGAGGTAGTGCGCCAGCGGCAAATGCCAGTCGCAGAATTCTGCCGTCTCGTCTTCGTAATAGCCAAGGCGAACGATGGTCTTCGCCTTGCGCTGCGCCCGCGCCCAGCTCAAATCGGCGGGCGCGTTGTAAACCGGGTTGCCGCCGAGCATCACCAGTGTCTCGACCTGGCCGGAGTTCAACGCCTGCGCGAGGTCGGCAATCATTTCTTCCTTCGCTTCCGGCGCGTCGAGGAAAACGACTGTCTTGCCGATGTTGCCGAGCGCGGCGTTGATCGCGTGAACCATGAGATGAACCGACTGCGGTTGGCGATGGCCGGCAATCACCAGTGATCGGCCGCGGTTCTTCAACAGATCTTCAGCGCATTTTGAAATCCATTCCGAAGCTTTCTCGTCGTCGAGTTGGCGAGGCCCGACTTCAGGCGCGAATTGCCAACTGATTTTCGTGCCGAGCAATTTCACCGCCAGCTCCACCGCGCTGCTCGGCAAACGCAAACGATGGTCCGCGTTCGCTCCGGTCAAAGTAAACAACGCTTCGACCGCATACAGCCGGTTAACCGCGTCGGTCGGCTTCTCGATTTTGCGGCCCTTGGTGAACCGGCGGATGTGGAGGTAAGCGTCCTCTTCGCCGCCGATAAAATCACAGTCGAGCGAAACAATCGCCTTAGCTTCGTCGAATTTGAAGTAGGGCTTGGCCGATTTGCCGAACGCGACCGACGCCGCCTGGCGATGGACATCGAAATCCACCGGCTCGTAAACGAACCAGCGCGCTTTCGGGAATTTATCGCTGATCAGCTTCCGCAACCGCGCGCGCGACGGGGAACTGCTGCGCTCCAACAGGAAACACAGTCCCTGGCCGCCATCCGCCTGGGATTTCTTCGACAACTCGCCCAGAAAATCCAGCGCCGCCTCGCGCTTCACGATATTGCCGTTCCTGACGAACCGCATCGCGCGGTCGGGATCGTAAACGTTCAGGATGGAGGCCTGCGCATAGTGGTCCGAGGCGCCGTTGCTGTCCGGGTGCAACGCGTTGCCTTCGATTTTCGTCGGTCGGCCGTCATTTGATTTGACGACCAGCGGAATGGCGCTGCCACGCGTCGGCATCGCGGTCGCGAAAAACTGCGGCGCGCCGTGGATGTAATTTTCCGGCGCTTTGCCGAACGGCAGAATCTTTTCCTCCGGGCGACGGCACCCACTCAGCCCAAACCCCGCGAGCAGGAATGACGCGGACATGATCTTGACGAAATGCCGGCGCGTGACGGGGTCGCTCAGTTCGCTGGCGCCCGACGGAAACTCGCGTTCCACCCATTGACGAAACTCCGGCGTGTCAGCCAGATGACTGAGGCTGCGCCAGTATTTCTGGCCGGTCTCCGGCTCCGGGCAGGATGGAGGAATGGTTTTGCTCATCGGTGACATGCGGAACAACTTTGCAACGACTGAAGTTTCCACTCGTGCACGAACTTTTCCCCGTTCTGCTTCTGCATTTCAGCGGCAATCTTCGGGTCGTCGTTCCACTTCCAGTTCAGGTCGGTGATCTTGTCGGGCGGACGCACCCGCGCGGCGGGATTGCGATGGCAATCGAGGCAGAAAGTCATGCTCAACGGTTTGGCATGGTAAACCTCGTCCATCTTGTTGATCTGGCCATGGCACTCGACACAACTGATGCCGCGGTTCACGTGGACGGAATGGTTGAAATAAACGTAGTCGGGCGTCTTGTGAATGTGGACCCAGGGAATCGGCTTGCCCGTCGCCGCGCTCTCCCGCACCAGTTCCAGCTTGGGACTGTCCTTCAACACCTGACTGTGGCAGTTCATGCAGGTCGACGCGGACGGGACGTTGGAATACCACGATTTTTCCACCGCGCTGTGGCAGTAGCGGCAGTCCAGGCCGAGTTGGTCGGCGTGAATCGCGTGCGAAAAAGCCACCGGTTGGATGGGCTGGTAACCAACGCGCGTGTATTTCGGAGTGAAGTAATACCAAATTCCCGCCGTCACCGCGGTGCTCACCAGGACAGTGCCCACGGCGATTTGGAGCGGCAGCCGGTTCGTCCACTTTGGGAAAATGTCCGACATTTAAGTTCTTCGCCTATGAACCGTTCCGGTGTCTGGCCTGAGCGCGACTTTGCGTTCGCGTGAGCCGGTGATTGTTGCGAATAGCCCGTCACCGTCAACGTTTTTATCAACGTCAAATCTTCGGCAGCGCGGCCGGCAGAATCAGAAGCATATCCACGCTGCAAGGAATCTTTAGTCCTCGTCAGACATAGCGGCAAGAAAGTTTGTGAAATTTTTCACGATTTCGGTCCGCTTAATGAATCGAATTAGGCGTTGTGCTGAATCAATCGAAACGTCATGCGGTTTCGAGCCCCGTCCAAGCCGCTGACCCGGAGCAGTCGGAGTATGTGGATAATGGCGAAACCCGAATGACGAATGCCAAAGGAATACCAAAATCCAAATGACAAACGGATTGCGCCCGCTCCTGACCCATTAGCTTGATTTTGGAGATTCGGATTTCTTTCGTCATTTGTCATTGGTCATTCGGG
>QHNT01000400.1 GCA_003218515.1 Verrucomicrobiota bacterium
GCTCGGCGACGCGAACGCAAATGGCGAGCCCGACATCATCGATTACGCACTGGGCAATGATCTCGGAAGCCCGCCCATTTTACCGGGCTTCACCCTGCAACCTGACGTCCTTGGGGGATCCGACGCTCTCCTGCTGACCTACCCGGTTAGCCTCGGCGCCGAACGCGCTAAAATCGAAGTTCTCTTTTCAACTGACCTCGCGACATGGCAGGAAGGCGCTCCCGACCTTGAGACGGTATCAATGGAACCACTCGGCGATGGCAGGGCATTGATCACCTGCCGTGTCAAACCGCCGCTCGGCGACGAGCCGCGGGTCTTCATGCGGCTGCGCGTAACCGGGCAGTGAGGCGGCGACCGACCAGAATTTGGGTCTAGGGTCTTGCGTCTGGACGCTGGCGCTTGGGGTCTGGGAGTTAGTTAGGGTCTGGCGTCTGGGCCAAGCACCCCAAACGCTAGACCCAAGACCCCAAACGCTAGACCCAAGACCCAAGACCCCAAAGTGCATCGCGTATCTGGCCAATAGGCTCCTCGGAGCCTATAGTGCGCCCGATGCTCAGGCGCCCTGCCCAATCAGCTTGCTTGCTTCTGCTGGCGTTTTGCCTGGCGGGATGCAAACGCAACCCATCCGCCCAACCCGACGCCGCGCCGAATAGTGCTCAGTTCCTCAGCCTGATGAATTCCGGAAAGAACTATCTGGACCAGGGCGATGCCACCAATGCGCTGGCAATCTATAAAAAGGCTGAGGCCATTGTCCCGAACAATGCCGATGTGCGATTGAACCTGGCCAATTGCTACTTGTTGGGCGGAGCGGCGGTGGAGGCGATTAGAGAGGCTGATGAAATCCTAAAACTCGAGCCCAATTCGGCGGCGGCTTACTTTGTCAAAGGGTCGGCATACCTTCATCTGTCGAACCCGGAGGATGCGGCGAAAGCCTTGGAAAACGCGAAGAAGATTGATCCGGGAGAAACGGCGACATCATTCCAACTTGGGATGGCCCGGATGGGGTTGAAACAATGGGATGAAGCCGTCGCCGCGTTCCAGGAAGGTATTCGAATGGACCCAAACCATCTCCACTCGGCGGCGCATTTCCTCTTGGCCCAGGCGCTCCTCCGCGCAGGACGGCAGGATGAGGCGCAGCAGGAGCTTCAACTGCACCAAGCCAACCCCGGAGGGCCCGCGGTGAGCGCCGCCACATTCGAGAGGAGCAAGTACACCCAGGCCCGGGTGCCGTTCAAGCTGGAGCAGCCGGACAAAGAAGGAATCAGAATCAGGTTTGTTGATGCGACCAAAGAGGTCTTGGGCGATGGGGTGAATTTCTCCGGTCCGATCGGGCTAATTGATTTGAACCATACCGGTTGGAACAGTCTCTTCGTGGTTGAGAAAGGGCTGGTGCCAGGTGCGGGTCGCACCTTTCGCTTGCTCTGGAATACCAATGGTACTTTCCATCCCCATGCCGCGCCTTACCCGGCCATCCCGGCTGCGCACTATTTCAAAATGTTGGTTGGCGATCTCCAGAACGATCGCTTCGACGATATCATCGTGCTCGGGGACAAAGGAAGTCATCTATTCAAATTCGGGACGAATGGGCTGGCGACGGATGTCTCGACGCTGAGCCGCCTGAACACGCTGAGCGCGGTTGACGGAACACTCATCGACTTGGATTTCACGGGGAAACTGGATTTGATAGCGGTGACAGGGAACACCAATGATATGCGGGTCTATCGCCAATTCGGCCCGCTGCTTTTCACCGATATCACCAGTGCGTCCGGGATACCTGCCTCGCTTCACGACACCCAGGCGGTAATGATTGAGGATTGGAACCGGGACGAAAACATGGATGTGATCGCGAGCCGGAAGGAGGGGCCGCCCTTGCTCCTGGAAAAACAGCGCGGCGGACAGCTGGTTCCCCGCGAGCCGACGAATTGGGTCGCCGGCGCCGTTTTTTGCACCGGCGATTTCGATAACGACCTGCGGCCGGACCTGGCGGTGGTGAGTGATGGGAAAATCAGCATCTGCTTCAATGGCGGAGAGCGAAAGGAGATTGCATTCTCGAGACAAGCCGCTTTCGGTAAATCGCCCCCTCACCCCGTCCCTCTCCCCCTCCGAGGGGGAGAGGGTGTCCGACTTGTCCGCCGTAGGCTTGGCGAAGGTGGAAGGGCGGGTGAGGGGGCGGTTCAAGGTGTTAATGCGCGTCCAGAATTGGGGGTCGAGGGTGTCCGTCAGATCGTGGCAGTCGATTACGATAATGATGGATGGCTGGACCTCTGGGCGGTTGGAGAAAAAATCCGGGTGTGGCGCAATCTCGGTCTTTCCGGATTTCAGGAACAAACAGCCCAACTCGGTCTTGATAAATTCGACGGCGGCGTGGTGTCGGAAATCCACTTCGCTGATTTTGATATGGACTGCGATTCGGATGTGATTGTCGCCCTGGCGAATGGGGGCCTGCGTTACCTGCGCAATGACGGTGGCAACGCCAATTCGCAAGTCAAAGTGCAATTGTTTGGGAACCGTTCCAACGCCAGCGGGATCGGTTGCAAGGTCGAGATCGAAACGGGCGGACTGCGCCTGCTCCGGACGGTGCAGCGCTTGCCTGTCGAGGTGGGGGTGGGGAAACATCAGAAGCTGGATTCGTTCCTGGTGCATTGGTTCAACTGGCCTCAAGGCTCCGCCGACGTGGCTTTCAATTGCAAGGAGCCGCTCTTCGCCCTGGAATTGACGCTCCAGGAAGGCTCCTGTCCATATCTGTATGCGTGGGATGGGAAGCGCTTTCGGTTTGTCACCGATATTTTGGGAGCAGCGCCGCTCGGCCTGCCCATTGCGGAGGGCCGCTATCTCGAGGCCGATCCGGAAGAACTTGTTTGGATTGGAAACGAGCAGACCTTCCCCGCGAGGGACGGGAAGTACGAGGTTCAGATCACCGAAGAGCTTCGCGAGGCGCTCTACTTGGACGAAGCAAAACTGGTGGTGGTGGACCATGAGCCTGGCACGGAGGTGCATTCGACTAGCAAGCTGCTGCCGGGCAAGCCATTTCCCAGGGCTTCGATTATAACGCTGCACAATGAGCATCCGTTGCAAAGGGCCGAGTTTGTAGTCCCGGCTTTAGCCGGTTCCGCTTTTGACGCCCTGCCGCCTGAAGGCGGGACTCCAAACTCGGGGCAGGAGGTCTCTTCTGCTTTAAAGACCGTGGATGGCCGGCGCGTGTCGCCCCCCAGATTGCGCGTTCCGCAGCTCCGCGGGCTGGCCGAGCCTCACGGATTGGTCCTCGATTTCGGGCCGCTGGACGCGAACAAACCGCTGGTGCTGGTGATGAATGGCTGGCTTCGGTTTGGCGGGGGCATGGCCAATATCGCCGCTTCACACGACTCGTCGCTCCCGTTTCCATTTCCTGCTCTGGAAGCCGAAGTCGCTTCCGGAACTTGGAAAGCGGTGGACGTCACTGTGGGCGCGCCGGCCGGAAAGACCAAAACAATCCTTGTGGATCTTGAAGGGAAATTGGAGGCAGGCACGCGCCGGTTGCGTTTGACAGAGGTCTTTGAGATTCATTGGGACCGCATCGCGTTAATGGAAAAGAAACCGAACGCGCGGACAAAGATCAGCTTCATTACCCCGAGCGAAGCGGACCTGCATTTCCGCGGCTTCAGCCCGCTGCAAAATCTGCCGCCGGATTGGCCGCTCACACCGGACTACGACACCGTCAGCCCGAACTCATATTGGACTATTACCCCGGGCGGTTGGTGTACGCGCTATGGTGACGTCTCCGAGCTGATTGCCGCTCGCGATGAGGGACTCGCTTTGATGAATGGCGGGGATGAATTGAGCCTGAAATTTAGGGTGAGTTCTCTGCCGCTGAAGCCGGCGGGGAGCGTCCGCGAATTCTTCCTTTACGCGGATGGTTGGGACAAAGATTCCGATTTTCATGTGGCCGCAGGCACGCAAGTTGAGCCGCTGCCCTTCCACGGCATGAACGATCAGCTCTATGGCCGGGAGAAGCGACCTCAGTTCCCGAGCGATGCGCTGCACCGAAAATACAACACCCGCTGGGTCGAAGGCAAAGTTCTCAAACAAACCGCAACGCGCTAGGCGGGCGTGCGGGAGGCGGCTTACCACAACCGCCAATAATTCATGACAACCTTTTGTTGCATATGCAACAAAAGATTGCATTGCAATTTGCTGGCCGCGCGGCCATGTTTTTTCCATGCAACCCAAGACCGAAGAATTCCTGAACCTCTTGCTCTGGTCCGCCGACATGCTCGCGCGACCGACTTTTCGCAACCTGACCGACTCCTACGAAAGCTGGGCCTATCGCAACGGCCTCATGCGCCAGGTCGCGACCTTGCAAGAGCAACAACTGCTGGAGCGCGACGCCAGCACCGCGACGGACCGCCTCTATCGCTTGACGGCGCAGGGGCGATTACACGTCCTGGGCGGGCGCGACCCGGAGGAGCGCTGGGCGCGTCGATGGGATGGACAGTGGCGGCTCGTGCTCTTCGACGTACCCACGGGACAAAACGCCCAGCGCGAACGGCTGCGACGTTATCTGCGCGACAAGGGCTTCGGCTACCTGCAAAACAGCGTGTGGATCACGCCCGATCCACTGGAAGAGGAACGACACATTCTCGGCGGCGGGAAGATCAACGTAGAATCGCTGCTCCTGCTTGAGGCGCGTCCCTGCGCGGGGGAATCGGACGCGGATATCGTCGCGGGCGCGTGGGACTTTGAGCGCATCAACCGCCGCTACGAGCGGCATCTGAAAGTGCTGGAGGAGCGGCCGCGTGGCGTGCCCCGCAACGACGCAACGGCGAAAGCGTTGCTGCGCTGGGCGACGATGGAGCGCGAAGGGTGGCTGGATGCGGTGACAAACGATCCGCTGCTGCCGGGCCGGATTCTGCCGTCTGATTACCTGGGGCAGCGGGCGTGGCGGCGGCGGGTGGAAGTGCTCCGGGACGCCGGCCGACAACTGCACACGTTCAAACTCTCATGACCCACGAACTTTTGTTGCATATGCAACAAAAGTTCGTCGTGGGGAAATCCAATGGGGTTGTGGCGAATGCCAAGCGATGGTGGAAAGGGAATGGCGGCAACCGCGTTGCGGTTGGAAATGTTTGTTCTGCTTTGAAAAAACATTCCCGCTTACTTTACTTTATCAGAGATCCAGCCCGAGCATTTTTCTTAAAGTGGAAACGGTCGGGACGCCCTGTTGAGCCGCAAGGAAGCGGCCGGAGCCGTCGGTGATGACGGACGATGGAAGCGGGGGATCCTCGCCGAGCGCTTTGGCAAAGGCGGCGTTCGCTTCCTTGCGCCTGGCGGGGGCGAGGTTGACCAGGCGCGCGGGGGGATGCCATTCGGTGTTGTAGGCGGCCAGCTTGTTGTTGTCATCTGCTTCATCGATGGGGATCGCGATGAGATCGACGCCCTCGTTCGCGAGTTCATCCTTCAGGCGCTGCTGAATAGGCAAGTGCTTTTTGCAGGAAGGGCACCAGGTTGCAAATGTTGTGTAAACGCGCAGGCGCGCGCCGGGTTTGGGGCGGGTATCCGCGGCGGCCAGAGGAAATATGGGCCGGTCAGTGAGCAATACCGGTGGAGCAGCCCGCTTTACACGATAGGCGCTCCGCGTGAAAGGTTCGCCCGCGGGAGCGTCCGCCGGGTTTTCGTAGGCGGTGAGGAGGGTTCCTTCCGGAACGGCTTGCGTGGAGGTTGTTTTGCCCGAGGGCCACC
>QHNT01000164.1 GCA_003218515.1 Verrucomicrobiota bacterium
GGAGCCTGGAACGAGAGTCCGTTTCAGACTGTGCAGGCGAACGTTGATGGCAGTGAGCGGATTGCGGATTTCATGTGCCACACCGGCGGCCAGCGTCCCAAGCGAGGCCAACTTTTCCTGTCGCTCGATAATGGCGCGGCTTTGGACGAGCTGCGCGCGGAGCGGCGCAATTTTCACGCGGTACATCAAGCTCGTGGCTGTGAACCCCAAAATGAGTACCAGGGCCACCAAGGTCATCAGAAGTCGTTGCAAGCCTCCCAACGCCTCATGTGAATCCTCCACAAATTGGTTTAACGCCGCCCGTTCTACAGCCTTTAATTTCGCGCATAGGTCCAGGACTTGCGCTTTGTTCTCAACCCTTTCCAAAACCTCCTTGGGCGAGGGGACGGACCCGGCCTGCGCCCGTTCCTCCAGGAGTTTTTTGGTCCTCGTTGAGTAAGCCTCCAATGCGACTTCGATTTGATCGAGCAGCTCGAGTTCACGCGGGGTGGTGACCGAGGATTTACGAATCCATCGCTTCAGTTCCTCGTTTTCTTTGTGGAAATGGTCCTTGTCCGCCGGATCTTTGCGCAGGTCGAAGCGCAGCACCGTCTCGCTTAAGGTTCGGATGCTCGCCTCCACATGTTCTGCGAGATGAAAACTCTCGCTCTGGACCGCGCCGAAGTTTTTACGCAACTGCTTGAGTTGTCGCCAGGCGGAATGTCCTGCCCATCCAACCAGAGCCGCCAGCAGAACAATCGCCGGGGCGAAGCCGTATAATCGCAGTTTAACATTCATTGGGTGACTAGCGGGTGACCTCGGGTGGCTTCCCACTCGCCACTCTCGGTCGCCGGCAGAGAAAGGTAGAACTCATAACCAGTTGCCGCTAACCATGCGGAGCATCAAGCACCCGCTGGCACAAGGCCAGCTAAATGAAAATCTGAAGCGATCAATCACGCGCCCGTTTTGCAACAAACGAAGTGCGCAACCGATGAAAACGCAAACGATTTTGAATCCAGTCATTTTTGAGTGGAATACCTGTGATAAAGAGAATTCTTCTGGTGGACGATGAGCGCTCCATCCGTGCGTCCCTGAGCAAAATCCTGGGAGCGGAGAATTATGAAGTTGTGCTGGCCGAAAACGGCCACGAAGCCATCGAGAAACACGGCGCCCAGCGCATCGACCTATTGATTTTGGACCTCAACATGCCGGTCAAGAACGGCTGGGACACCTTGGACTGGCTGGTCAAGATCGACCCCGTGTTGCCCGTCGTCATCATAACCGGTCGTTCAAATCAACGCGCCTTGGCAGAAGCCGCGGGTGCGGATGCCCTGATGGAGAAACCCCTTGATGTGCCGTTACTGCTGCAAACGATTCGCGAGTTGATGGATGAGCCGATGGAAAGCGTCCGAGCAAAGGCGAAACACTTGTGAGTACCGAAGAAGAATTCACTCGACTTCCCACAGGTTGCCATCCGTATCGCGATTGTTCCTGTCGATGCCGAGAAACGATTTCGCCTCCTGAATTGCTTTTTCGTAGGTGAACGCATCCAGTCGCATCATATTTTTCTTGCCCCGCGTGTCGTCGTATTCAAGGCCGAATGCATCGTGCTCCTGGTCCAAAATCCTGGCTGTTTTCATTGGTTTACTTTTTCATGAATACTGCCGCGCTGGCGGGGCGATTTGACCTGCGGTCGGTACGACAAACGTCCTCGGTGCAATACAGAGAGAGAATCATTGGACTTCAGGGTTAGTCGGTTTAGTGGCAATAAACGCGGACGCGCCTTGATCACCTTCTGTCACCTCTTCACGAGTCATGCCCAGGGTGACACGGTCGCAGGCTTCGGTTGAACCCTTGTAGCCTTGTGCTGCCGCGAGCTGTAGCCATTTGTAAGCTTCGATCTTTGATTCAGTCGCATCCTGTTGCAGACCCCAAACGCCGGCGCGATGACACCTCATCCCCAGATTAAATTGGGCCGCGGCGTCTCCCTGGTGCGCAGCTTTTCGAATCCACTTGGCCGCCTCGGCATCGTTCTGTGGCACTCCTTCTCCTTTGGCATACATCAGTCCGAGGTTGAATTGTGCCAGGGAATGATTTTGCTCGGCCGCCTTGCGATACCATTGGGCTGCTTGTCCAAGATCCTGCAACCCTCCTTCGGCAGTGCCGTATTTCAATCCCAGGGTGAATTGCGCCTCGGCGTCTCCCTGGTTCGCCCTGTCTCTCGTCGCTCTTAAATCGAGCGTTCGAGCGCGGCAAAAAAACCGCCGATACCATGGTGTTTGATCCATGCTGGTGAGCATCTGCCATTTGCCGCCGAACACAAGTTCTAAATCCTTTGATGAGCGAAGTTCGATAAAAGTGGCTTGCCACCGCTCACAGGTGGCTTCTCACGCGCCACTTGGCAGTGAAGAATCCCGGATGTCGCAGTCTCAACTCGTTGCCACCTAGCACGCCGAGGATCGGACGCGCACTGGCACAGCGCCAGCTAATGAACATCCGGTTGTCTGCCATAGCCGAAACTGAACACGACCGTCGTCGCCCGAACCGTTGGCGGGCAGGCGCGACGGCCCGAAGCCACACCCGCCAACGACAAATGAAATTATGAATACGTTGATACGTTGGAATCAGTTAAAAGAACTGGAATCCCTGCGACAGGGTCTGGGCAGCCTGCTGAACCGCTCCCCGGCTCAGTGGCCAGAGGGCCAGGAGGAACCCATGGCGGTAGCCGAATGGTCTCCGCTGGTGGACATCAGCGAAGATGACAAGGAGTATTTGATCAAGGCCGAGTTGCCTGAAGTGAGGAAAGAGGATGTGAAGGTCACGGCGGAGGAAGGCACGCTGACCATCATGGGCGAACGCAGATTCGAGAAGGAGGAGAAAGGCAGAAAGTATCACCGCGTCGAACGCGCCTACGGCAGTTTCGGGCGCAGCTTCTCGTTTCCGGATGATGCCAGCCCGGGGAAAGTTCGCGCCGAGTTCAAAGACGGCGTGCTCACAGTACACTTGGCCAAGGACGCGAAAGCCAAACCCCAGCAAGTCGAGATCAAAGTCTCCTGAACAAGGCGCAATGAGGGGCGGGCGACCTGACCCGTCCCTTGCGCCAGAGCGGAAGCACACGGGCCAGTACTCAAACATCAGTAGAAGCACGTCATGCGGCTTTACCGGAGCAACATCCGCGAGGACTGCGAGGCATAAGCGAACTTCAAGCGTCAGCGGCGTGAATCTTTTCAACATAAACCGAATGCACCCAGAAACCCGTGCCTGAACGAATATGAAAACCACCCTTCGCTATCTCAGCCTCAACACCCAAGCCAACACACCAAAGCAAACCAACAAGACTTGAATCAGATTGTGAATCTAATCCTTGCTCAAACCAGTTTCTTACCCGGCAAATGGGACCTAGTGCTTTACGGCATTGGAGGAGTGCTGCTGCTGGTTCTGGCGATCATCGTGATGAATTTCGGGATAATCTACATCCGTGCCCTGTTTTCCGGCGCTAAAGTCACTATTACCGAGTTGATCGCCTTGCGCCTGCGCCGCGTTCCGGGGGGCTTGATCGTGGACAACCGCATCGCCGCCGTGCGATCGGGCCTGCCCCTCAGCATCGACGACCTGTCCACGCACTTTATGGCTGGGGGCAACGTTCCGATGGTCGTGCTCGCCCTCATTGCCGCCAAAAAGGCCGGCATCAATCTCGCCTTTGACCGCGCGTGCGCCATTGACCTGGCCACCAAGGGCACCGGAAAAACCGTGATCGAAGCCGTGAGGACATCCATTAACCCAAGAGTCATTGATTGCCCTGCTCCTACCCTGGGTAAAGTCACCATCGACGGTGTGGCCAAGGACGGCATCGTCATCAAGGCCAGGGCGCTGGTGACGGTGCGCACGAATCTGGACCGCTTTGTGGGTGGGGCAACGGAGGAGACCATCATCGCGCGCGTTGGGGAGGGCATCGTCAGCACCATCGGTTCTTCGACCACCTACAAGGACGTGCTGGAAAACCCCCACCGCATTTCCAGGACCGTCCTCGACAAGGCACTCGATGCCAACACTGCGTTTGAAATCCTGTCCCTCGATATCGCGGAGGTGGACGTGGGCGAAAACGTCGGCGCCAAACTCCAGGCCGAGCAAGCCCAGGCCAATAAACTCATCGCTCAAGCCCACGCCGAAGTCCGCCGCGCCGCAGCCGTGGCTGTGGAACAGGAAATGACGGCGCGCGTGGCCGAGATGCGCGCCCGTGTAGTCGAAGCCGAAGCCAAGGTGCCGATGGGGATGGCTGCAGCGTTCCACTCCGGCAATCTCGGGATCATGAATTAATCCAGATGAAGAACACCCAGGCCGACACCGGCATACGCGTCAGTGTCGGCCGGCGTTGCCTAATAAACTATAGAACTCGTCATCACAAGTTGGTTCTAGGAGCAGTTCCAGACGGCTGTCGATGCCTTACAGCGACATCAAAATAGAAAGATACAAAAAATGAACATAACAAAATGTCCTCACTGTGGTGTCAAACTTGGTAATTTCATGTACGCGGACGCGTGTCCTCTGTGCCACGAAGAATTAACCCATAACAGGAATTCGAGTCTCTTGACTCCAAAGCAGGATTCGCGAATGGCGAAACCATGGCCTGTCCGGATTTTCACGAGATTGCTGCGATTTGTGGAGAGTTGAGAGAGAACTGTTGCATCCGCCTATGAATACACTGAAGCTCATTTGCCTGACAATCATCCAACTGATCAAACAGGCCTGGTTGCTCCCCCAATCTGTCGCGATTGCCGTCAAGCAAAGGCGGCGGCAGATCGTTCTGAACGGTCTTGAAGCCGAACGGCTCGACCGGATACGCAACCCGTCGAAGTATCTTGGGAAGTGATTTTGACCCTCATCCTCATGAAAGCCAATCAGAAGAAGCGCCTGACATTCGGCGATCTCATCGCGTCCGTTTACACCGCTTGTAGTCAGCGCAGGGCGAGAGCCATTTACGGTTCGCCGTCAATGCGCACGTGGTTGTATTTCGAGGCGAACGGCGCTTCGTGATTTCTTGAACCGAAGTAGGCGGTGCCCGAACGCTTTCGCCAACTCGTTGCCACTCAGCGCCGGGAGCGTTGGAGGCGAGCTGGCACCGCGCTAGCTAAAGGGGTACTGCAATCAGCCAGACCCCAAGCACAAACCGAAGATATGGACACTCTCTTTGAAGCTCCGTGCGCTCGAGCGGTCCACTCACCAACGCGAAGCCAAACGAATCCGTCCAGTCACATACTAGTGGCTGATGACGACGGTGACTTTCGCCAACTCAGTGCCGGAGCGTTGGTCAGCTTTGGCTACCGGGTGGACGTCGCCGAAGATGGCGAAGCCGCCTGGAAGGCTCTTCATGCCAACAGCTATGACCTCCTGATCACCGACAACAAGATGCCGAAAATTTCGGGCGTTGAGCTGGTCAAAAAGCTGCGTTCCGCGGGCATGACACTGCCGGTCATCCTGATGTCGGGAGAATTGCCCACCGAGGAGTTGAACCGAAGCCCGTGGCTCCAGCTTGCCGCTACGCTGGTAAAGCCCTTCTCCAGGGGACAGTTGTTGGAAACGGTCAGAGAGGTTCTGCTTGCGGCTGACGACGCCAGCAGCCGCACCGCGCCGTTCTTCCCGGTGCCTCCAGGAGACTTGCCCCAAATCACTCCGGCGCTGTAATGCGCTATTAACGAATAGTGAAAAGGAAACCACGAATGAAAGTCGGGAACCTCGGAGAGGTCTTAACGTTTGAAGGATTTAAAGAGTTGACCGCCGCCAATGCAGACATGTTTCGGAAGGAAGTTCATGCCGCTGTGAATGGGCACAAGGTCATTGAGGTTGACCTCTCCCCAACGACGTTCATGGACTGCGGCGGTCTGGGGGCGCTGATCGCGTTGCGCAATTTGGCTCGTGACCGCAATGGCATAGTGCGCCTGGTGAATCCGACTCCACCCGTGCATCTCCTGTTCGAAGTTATGGGATTCGGAAACATATTTGAAATCGTTGTTCGATGAAGGTGGCTTGGCACTGCTCACAGGTGGCTTCCCACGCCGCACTTGCCAGCGAAGGATCTCTGATGTCCCAGTCCCAACGCGTTGCCGCTCAGCACACGAATCGTTGCCTGCGCACTGGCACAGTGCCAGCTAACGTTTAAATCAAAACAACAAAGGAAAACCAATTATGTCACCAAACGTTAGACCGGTGGGCGATCGGATCCTCGTGGAATCGGTCCAAGAGAAAGAGAACAAAGGCAAGAAGGGCGAGATTATCATCCCCGATACCGCCAAAGAAAAACCGATGGAAAGCGTGGTCGTGGCGCTCGGGACTGGTAAGACCGACGACAATGGCAGGAAGGTTCCCTTCGAAGTCAAGAAGGGCGACCGTGTGCTCGTCAGCAGATACGGCGGCACTGAAATCAAATTGGATGGCAAGGATTACAAGATTCTCAACGGTGATGACATCCTCGCCGTCATCGAATAACCGGCAACTTTTGAAACTATCAACCTTATATCAACAATCAACTATCAGCTAATTTATGGCAGCAAAACAATTGATCTTTGACGAAGCGGCGCGCCAGTCCCTTCTCCTGGGAGTGGAACAATTGAGTCGCGCAGTGAAGGCCACGCTCGGTCCTAAGGGCCGCAACGTAGTGATCGACAAAAAATTCGGAAGCCCAACGGTGACCAAGGACGGCGTGACGGTCGCCAAGGAAATCGAACTGGCGGATGCCTGCGAAAACATGGGTGCGCAGATGGTCCGCGAAGTCGCCAGCAAAACCAGCGATGACGCAGGCGACGGCACCACCACGGCCACATTGCTCGCCGAGGCGATTTACCGGGAAGGTTTGAAATTTGTCACTGCGGGCGCGAACCCGATTGGGATTCAGCGCGGCATTCAAAAGGCCGTCGAGGCTTCCGTGGTGCAGCTCGCCAGGATCACCAGGAAGGTCAAGGACAAGGAAGAGATCAAGCAAGTTGCCACCGTCTCGGCCAACTGGGACACGACCATCGGCGAAATCATCGCTGAAGCTATGGAGAAGGTAGGCAAGGACGGTACGATTACCGTGGAAGAAGCCAAGTCGATCGAGACCACCCTTGAAGTTGTCGAAGGCATGCAATTCGACAAAGGCTATCTTTCGCCCTACTTCATCACCAACGCGGAGGCGATGGAAACCAAGCTCGAAGATGCTTACGTCCTCAATTACGAGAGAAAGATCAGCAGTCTCAAAGAGCTGTTCCCTATCCTCGAAAAGGTGGCCCAATCCGGCAAACCCCTTCTGATCATCGCTGAAGATGTCGAAGGCGAAGCACTGGCGACGCTGGTCGTGAACAAGCTGCGCGGCACCTTCAAGGTCTGCGCTGTCAAGGCCCCGGGCTTCGGCGATCGCCGCAAAGCGATGATGGAAGACCTTGCGATCCTCACCGGTGGCAAGTTCATCAGCGAAGACCTCGGCATCAAGCTCGAATCGATTGGTCTTGAAGACCTCGGCCGCGCCAAATCCATCGTCGTGGACCAGGAAAGCACCACCCTGGTGGCTGGCTGTGGCAAGCCCGGTGAAATTCAGGGCCGCGTCAATCAAATCCGCCGTCAGATCGAGGAAACCACCTCGGACTACGACAAGGAAAAATTGCAGGAACGCCTGGCGAAACTCGCCGGTGGAGTGGCCATCATCAATGTCGGCGCCGCGACCGAGACCGAGATGAAGGAAAAGAAAGCTCGCGTCGAAGACGCGTTGCATGCCACCCGCGCTGCGGTGGAAGAAGGAATTGTCCCTGGCGGCGGCGTGGCGTTGATCCGCTGCTTGTCAGTGCTCGAAGGCCTGAAGCTACAAGACGAAGACGAGCAAATTGGTGTCAACATCGTCAAGCGCGCCATCGAAGAGCCGACTCGCGTGCTGGCTGAAAACGCCGGCATGGAAGGTTCCGTTGTGGTGCAGGAAGTGAAGCGCCGCAAGGGTAACGAAGGTTACAACGTGGCGACCAACGAATATGAAGATTTGATCAAGGCCGGCGTCGTGGACCCCAAGAAGGTTACTCGCGCGGCACTGCAGAACGCTTCCTCCATCGCCGGATTGTTGCTGACTACCGAATGCCTCATCACCGAAGTTCCGGAGAAGGAGAAAGAGGTTGTTTAAATCCTTTCGAGGATTCACAGGTCACACAGGATGCCTCCAGGACGCGTTGTGAATTTTACCGACTCACAGCTACAGGATTGTTATGAGCGCAACTTTGCGGCGGTTACCGATCTTTCCACCGAACTGCGTCAGGTCCGTGCTTTGATAGGCGCACACGATTTGTTTCAGATGCTCGAAGGGCCTCACTCTTCAAGAGTCCATGAGACGATTGAGCATCTCCTCGTGCCAGGATTGCGTCCGGGGCTCCGCCGCTGGTATCAGCGCTCCGGCGCTGAAACGAATCCCGCCGCAGTTGCGTTAAGAGATCATTTGAGTCAGTTGGCCGGAGAGAGACTCGAACCATAAATACTATGCCGGCAACCTCATTATTGCAGCCAATGCCGGTTGAGCGCGCTCGTTCGGATGCGGACGTCCTTGGCCCAGCATCGCTGAGCTTTTGTGCTGCGCGGGCTCCTGGAAGCCGCCTGCGCCAGGTGTCAACTCAACGAAAGAATATGAAGCTGACTTGGATGAAATATCCTGCCGGCGGTTGGAGTCAATTGAATTATCTGAACCTGCGCGCCCCTCAATTTGACAATTTGGAAGGTGTCTACGTCATATGGCACGGTGTTGAAACCGGGGCTTACGTCCGCGTAGGTCAGGGAAAAATCCGGGAGAAAGCTGCAATTTCATCAAATGGATCCCGAAGTGCAGGCGTTTAAGGCGCTTTCATTGTTTGTGACCTGGACTTCAGTGCTCGAAAAGTTCCGCGATGGCGTTGAGGCTTTTTTAGTCAAGGAACTGCGACCGAAGTTGGCTGCCGTCGCTGACCTATATTGCGTTAGGCCGAATACGCCACCGACAATATGGACACCACAACCCCACCACCGATTGTTCGGCCTCCACCGCCGAACGAGCGCGGAGTGCGCGTCGGCCCGATTATCCGCGACGTTGTCATCGTTTGGGTTCTAACTGCGATGGGAGGTTTCGTCGCAGGTCTTGCTACAGGCGGCCCACCGCGAGACGCGCAGCGGTTCATGCTCGCCGTGATGGTTTCCAATTTTCTGCTTGGCACGGTTGCCTTCACCATAGCTGGCTGTTTAGCTCCGCCTGGTAGATGGCGTCATCTCAGCTTCGTGGCGCTCGGAGCTTGGGTCACCAGTCTTATCAATGTCGTGTTTTTCGGAGTCAGCATTCCTCAGTGGATTGGTGGAGCCATATTCATGGCTATCATCATGAGCATAGGCGGAGCGATTTCGTATGTTTTCAAGAGAGACACAAAACCGTCGGCCTAAGGCTGCTTCAGGCAACGGCGCGGTGGCGCTCCTGTTCCAGGTCGGAAGTCCTCGACGCGCCTGCCTGAGCAGCAACGTTCGGCGAGAAGCGCGAGCATCGAGATAGCGGAGGATAGAAATTAGGGCTCGCCGGAGTTTCGCCCCACCTGGTTCATGCCTCGCACTTTTCTCCAAGGCACAGACAAGCCAGGAAATTCGCCACGCAGCCATGAACATGCCACCAATCACTCCTACTTTTCCACCGTCACATCGCCGCTGATGATGCGTTCCAGATGGCCGTGTTGGGTGCGGAGCAGCAACGCGCCATCGGCGTCGAGTGATTCGGCGCGACCCTGGATACGGCGGTCGCCCGTTTGAATGACGACCGTGCGGCCAATCGTGTTGCAGCGTTCCTCCCATTCGTCCGCCACAAGTTCAAACTGGCCGGAGCAGACGCGGGCGTAGTCACCGTCCAATTCCCGCAGGATCTCCGAGGCAAGTGTGGCGCGATCCAGCATTTCGCCGGTTTCGATCCTGAGCGACGTGGCCAGTTTGCGGAGGTCGGGTGGAAATTCACTCGCGCTCAAATTCACGTCCACGCCGATGCCGAGGATGACATATTTCACGGTGTCGAGTTCCGCGTTCATCTCGGTGAGGATGCCCGCGACTTTCCTGCCGCGAATGACGATGTCGTTTGGCCATTTGATTTCCGCCGCCAGGCCGGTCTGGGAATGAATCGCGCGGACCAGCGCCGTCGCCGAGGCGATGGTCAGTTGGGTGACGGCCTGCGGATGAAGCCTCGGCCGCAACAGTACAGAGAACCAAAGCCCCTTTCGCAACGGGGACATCCATTTGCGGCCGAGGCGTCCCCTGCCCTTTGTTTGCGATTCGGCGAACACCACCACGCCTTCCTTCACGCCGTCGCGGGCGAGCTTTTCGATGACATCGTTGGTGGAGGTCGTTTCCTGGAAAACGCGAATGTCGCGGCCGATGAATCTCGTTTTGCCGAGGCGCGAGAGCAAATCATCGGCGTGCAAAACGTCCGGCACACTCAGCAGCCGATAGCCCTGGTGCGGACTGGCCACGATGTCGTAGCCGAGCGAACGGAGTTCCTCAATCCGCGCCCACACCGCCGCCCGGCTGATGCGAAGCCGCTGCGAGAGTTCCGCGCCGGACACGCCTTCATCATTGGCAGAGCGCAAAGCCGTCAAGATTTCCGAATCGATGCTCACAACGAATTGAGTCCTGAGTTTGCCGTTCCGCGTTTAGCGTCCAAAGTCCAGGGCGATATCGACCGCGCGCGCCGAATGCGTGAGCGCGCCGACGGAGATGTAATCCACGCCGGTTTCGGCGATCTGCCTGACGTTGGCCAGATTCACGCCGCCGCTGGCTTCCGTTTTTGCGCGGCCTTTGGCCTGTTGAACCGCCACGCGCAATTGCACCAGGTTCATGTTGTCGAGCAGAATAATGTCCGCGCCAGCGGCCAACGCCTGTTCCAACTGCTCCAACGTGTCGGCCTCGACTTCAATCTTGTGCTGCCGATATTTCTCGCGCGCGCGTTTGAGCGCGGCTGCGATGGGATTCGGCGGCTCGTTCCGCAAGGCAGCGAGGTGATTGTCCTTGATGAGCACACGGTCGAACAAACCGAGCCGGTGGTTGTGGCCGCCCCCGCACATCACGGCGTATTTCTCCAGCCGCCGCAGGCCGGGCGTGGTCTTGCGGGTGTCAAGAATCTGCGCGCGCGTGCCTTTGATTGCGTCCACGAACAGACTGGTGAGTGTCGCGATGCCGGAAAGGCGCTGCATGAAATTCAGGGCGACGCGTTCAGCCGTGAGAATCGCCCGGGCTGAACCGGAAATTTGCAGGAGAGATTGGCCTGCCTTTATATGCTCGCCGTCGTTGGCCTCGCGCGTGATCCGAATGTCGGAAGCAAGCTCCCGGAAAACAGCCTCCCCCAGCGGCAACCCGGCCACCACCAACGGCTCGCGCGCGAGCATCACGGCTTTCGCAGTGGCAGTGGCAGGAATGGTCGCGAGCGTGGTGATGTCGCCGCTGCCGACGTCTTCGGCCAGCGCAAGTTGCGCGGCACGGCGGGTTTCTTCGCCGGAAAGCGCTTCCATGCGGGCAGCATGGGGACAAAGCAAAAATTAGAAAAGAAAAATTGAAAAGAAACAAAACCGCTTTCAATCGGCCCTGTTTTCGGCCACGGTAACTCCATGTTCAGGACGATCAATTCGCCGAAACAGACCGCGCTCCTTGTCATCGCGCTGGCTGCGGGCGCGGGTCTGGCTGGCCAGACATTACGGGCGCAAAACAAGCCGGATTCATCGAAGTGGGAATCGGAGATCAAAGCGTTCGAAGCCGCTGACAAAACCAATCCGCCTCCGCACGACGCCGCACTGTTCATTGGCAGCTCGAGCATCCGGTTGTGGAAAACGCTGGCCGAGGACTTCCAGGAATACAAAGTCATCAACCGCGGGTTCGGCGGCTCGCAAATCATTGATTCCGTCGCGTTCGCTGATCGCATCGTCATCCCTTACAAGCCGCGCATGATTTTACTCTATGCCGGCGACAACGACATTGCCGCCGGCAAGTCGCCGGAACAGGTGTTGGCCGACTTCAAGGCGTTCACGCGAAAAGTCCGTCCGAGACTGTCGGAAACGAAGCTTGCGTTTATCTCGATAAAACCGAGCCCATCGCGCTGGGAGTTTGCGGAAAAAATCAAAGCCGCAAACCGCCTGATTGAGGATTTCTGCGAGCAAGACGAACGACTGATCTACATTGACGTGTTCAATCCCATGCTGGGCGGGGACGGCAAACCGCGGCCGGAATTATTTGTGGAGGACATGCTGCACCTGAACCACAAGGGCTACGCGCTTTGGACCGCGATGATCAAGCCGCGATTGAAAAAGTAGAATAAACTCCGGCCTGTGGACCGTGAACTCATTGTCTGCCCGATTTGTCGTCGTTTTTGGAACGGGCCAAGGGGTCCTTGAGCGCCTTCTCAAGATCGGCAACGGCCGCTTCCACCTCGGCCTTGAATTCCTGCCACTTGTCCGAGCTGCTGTTCTTCAGTTGTTCCAGTTTATCCGCAGCGAGTTGTTTCTTCTGCTGGAGTGCAGCGAGCGCGTTGGTCCACTCGGACCTCGCCTTATCGCCCGTTCGTTCGGACTTCGCTTTGAGGTCGGACAGTTGTTTGGTCAGGTCAGTCATTTTGTCCGAGAGGCTCTTTTGTAACCGTTCCTTTTGCTGGGTCAGATAGCCCGTCGTCGCCGTCACAGCGTCTTTTGCTTCCTGTTTTATTTTCTCCACGCCGCCGGCGGAAGCGTTGGTCGGAGCGGGCGGCGAGGTTTGCGGCTTCTTTCCGCATCCCGCCGCCGCCAGCATCAGCGCCGACAGAAGCATGACTATGGCACGGAGTTTTTCGACCTTCACAATTTTCCTGCTAGTTAAGTTTGATTGTCCGCCAGCCGGGGGCGTTCAAAATCCGACTTTGGCGACGGCGACGCGAAGACTCCCGGCGCCTCACCACCAATCATAGTTGATGTCCCACTTCAGCATGAGCCAGCTCGGATCGTAACCTTTCGGAAAATTGAACAACGCCACGTGTCCGTCGCCATACATCATGTTCCAGCCGCGCTTGCCGCGGTTGTTGTGCCAGACGCTTTTGTCCTTCGAGGCGGCGTTAACACGCCCGTCGCCGGCGTCGCGTGAACCGTGCCAGGGCCAGTCGCCCTGGATGATTTTTGTGGACGGCTTCAGCGCGATCTCGCTGCTCTTGATCGGAGTTGCATCCGCGCCGCCCGCCAGGGCGAGTTTATTTCCAGTGATATGCTTGACGCGAAACCAATCGACCGACCACATCACGAGATAACTATTGCCCCACGCGGCATAGCAGTTGGGCTTCGATTCCGCCGGCCAGTAGCTGTCCCCCCTGTCGGAAGGGCAATGGAAGGCCTCCGCGGCAGTCACGTACAGGTTCAGCGGACGGTTGGTTTCTCGCTGGGAGTCGTGGACAATGGGTTTGGTCGTAACATTGGTGCGCACGAATCCACCGACGGTTGCCCAGTCGGCGTGCACCGGAAACCGGTCCACGTTGTCGTCCGCGTACATGTGGTAGCCGAGGTATTGCTGCTTCTGATTGGCGACGCACTTGATGGCTTGAGCCTTGAGTTTCGAGCGGGCCAGCGCAGGCAGAAGCATCCCGGCCAGGATGGCGATGATGGCGATGACGACGAGCAGTTCGATGAGCGTGAATGCGAGGCTGGCTTTGCGGGGCACGTGGCAGGGCTATGCAAACGGCGGTCCCCAGTCAAGCGATAAATCACGGCCCAAATCATTGCCAACAGGCGCACTATTTCACTGAGAACGGCGGCCAATTTTTCTTCGCTTTAGCGCCGACCCTTGCTTACAGTCACTCGTTGCGCGATGCGGGCGTGTAGCGCAGGCATTCCCCATGTTTACAGGGATACAGGCGCTCCTGACGCAGGCAGGCGAAGGGCCGGGCGAAACGGTTCGGTTGAAGCCGAATGAATAATCTCGTTTCAGATTTTGCGACTCATCCGCTTATGCCGGGCGGCTTGCTCGCTTCGATCATCGGCGACCCGCAGAGCCGACGGACGCAGTCGCTCGACAACGCCGCGCTGGTCTCCTTCAACAAACTGCCGACGCTCGACATCGTCAGCCATTTTCAAAACCTCGGCCTTATCTCGAATGAGCAGGTGTCCGAACTCATCGCGGCGGACAATCAATACGTCACGTCGTTCAAGGAGCTTTGCCGCCGCATTCCGGAAGTGGCGCAGGTCACCGGCTGCGACAAAAAGTCGGTCGAACAACTGGCGCGGGCGTTGTTCAGCGCGAAGCTCATGTCCGAATATCTGGAAATCCTCACGCCGCCGCAGCTTTCCTACGAGAAGACCGCGCGCGGCACGGTGGACCTGCTTGAAGCGTTGTTTGATTCCTTCCGCGAAATCGTCGGCGGCGCCTGGTCGGTCTTTTTTCCGCGAGCCGAGTTTTCGCTGATCACCGACGCCTCCGCGCAGTTCTGGATGGCCTGTCTTTACAGCAGCAGAACCGAGGAGATGGTCAACGGCTTTGTCGGCTTGTTTCTCACGGCGCACCGTGACCGGCTGCAGACGTTAAACCGCGGTTACGTCCAACAAAGTGGAATGCACCTGCGCGACGCCATCACCGAGTATCTCGACAACTCCAAGGAAAAGATTTCAAAGCTCCACGACGCGGTCGCCGATAGCGTCAAGGAAGGCCTGGACCGGTCGTTCGCCGAAATGGTGCGCGTCATCAACAAGCTCGAACTGCCGCCGTTGCTGATTTTTTACTACCAGTTTCTGACCCGGGAGGTTTGTCAGGCGTTCGCCAACATGGACGGCGATCTGTCGTCAAAGGAAAACCGCTTCATCCAGTACCTGCTTCGGCAGATCTCCGTGCTTTGCGAGGATTACGACGCCACGTCGGCGGGCCAGTCGCGGGCCGTTGCGGAGGAAAAGCTCGAACAGGTGTTGCAGGAACTCGACGAACTGGTCGGCATCGCGACGGTGAAGGATAAAGTCAAAGAGACGGCGAATTTCGCCCGCATCCAGCAGCTCCGCATCGCCCAGGGACTGAAACCGATTCCGACGAGCTATCACTCGGTTTACACCGGCAATCCGGGCACGGGCAAAACCACGGTCGCGCGGCTGATGGGGCGCATCTATAAATCGCTGGGCGTTCTGAAAAAAGGCCACTTGATCGAATGCGACCGCTCCGCGCTGGTCGGTGAATACGTCGGCCAGACGGCGCCGCGGACGAACGCGGTGATTGACTCGGCGCTGGACGGGATTTTGTTCATTGACGAAGCGTACGGCCTGGTCAAAGAGCACGAGGACTACGGCCAGGAAGCCATCGAGACGTTGCTCAAGCGGATGGAGGACGACCGCGACCGGCTCATCGTCATTGTCGCGGGTTATCCCGAGGAGATGGACCGGTTCATTCACTCCAACCCCGGCCTGCAATCACGTTTCAACCGGTTCATCGAATTTCCCGATTACACACCGCTGGAGCTATGCCGGATTTTTGCGCTGATGTGCCGGAAGAACGGGCTCACATTGACACCCGCGTCGAAGGAAAAAGTGTTGCACCATTTCGCTTGTCTGCACAAAGAGCGCGGCGAAAATTTCGGCAACGCGCGCCTGGCGAGAAATTGCTTCGAAGCGGTCATCAACGCGCAGGCGTCGCGGCTGTCGGCGAGCGGAACGTTCGACACGCGCGCGCTGACGGTGCTGGAAGCCCAGGACCTGAACACGCCGGCGCAAGACTCTTTGGAGAAGTATCGAGAGAGCAGGAAAGGTTACATCATCAAATGCATGAACTGCAATCAGGTTTACTCCTGGTCACCGGACCTCGAGATCATCGACGCCATCTGCACCAGGTGCGGGAAGACCTACAATTGCGAATTCGGCGAGCTGCTGCCGTGAGAATCAAGTTTGGGGTTTGACGGGACTGGCGCTTACTTCAGCGCGCCTTCGACCATCTTCTTAAAATCCGCTGCTGCAGACCTGGTCAACTCCTTCGGTCCGGTCATTTTCACGAACACGCTGCCTTCACCGGACTCGATGATGGCGCCCATCAGCGCGTAGTTCGGCATCGGTGTTTGCGGGCCGCCCGGCATGCCGCTTTTGTAAGTTCCTTCAGCCGAGACATAGGTCACCTTGTGTTTGCCGATGGTGACATCCTCGCTCTTCGCTTTGATCCTGTCGGGAGGCTCCTCAAACTGCCGAAACCACCGTTCCACGTTGGCTTGCGTTCCCCCGGCGCTGCCGGCTCCGAAATGATAGAAGACCACTTCCGCCTTCGCCTTCGTGGTCGCGTCCAGCACCTTCAGTTCCGCCTTGCGCATCGGCGACGCCGATTCCACCCATTCCCAACTTGCCGGCCGGGTGAACGTGAACTCGCTGACTTTGAATGTGGCGGGCGGCTCGGCCGCCCAAAGGCTATTTAAAGCAAAGGACAAAATTGCAACGCAACCAAGCCGAGAGACGGTTTTCATGCTGGTTTGGTAAGGGATGAACCTCACCATGTCAACGACCGTAAGACGTCGTTCGTGCCGTCATTGAGCCGTTACGTTGAAACCGACTGATCGCGCCGTTGTAAACGTTGAAACACCCGAATACCAGTTAGCCGGACTTGCGTGATTTTCACGCATTTGGCGTGAGGATTTACCAGCGGACTGAAATAAACGACCCAGACAAGCGGTTTGGCCGCAGAAGAACAAATGGCATTGACGTTGCTAAAATCTGTTCACCGATCGCCAAACAACCTTAGGAAGACAAGAGTGAGGACGGTTCTATTAACGTCAATTCTGGGGGCAATGATCTCAGCGCAATGGTGCTGTGCCGCCGATTCGATGGATACTTGGACTTTGCGCAGCAGCTCCTTGCCAGCAACGACTTGGCTTTACGGCATCACTTACGGCAACGGCCAGTTCGTGGCGGTCGGTGGCCCGGCACAAATTGGCGGTGGCGCAGGCGTAATTATCACCTCACCGGACGGATCGATTTGGTTTCCACAGACCATCCCTAATGACACACGAACACTTTTGGACGTCGCCTTTGGAGATGGCCTATATGTCGCTGTAGGAAACAGCAGACCGCTTGCGTCGCCCGATGGAGAGAGTTGGACAGCTTCACTTTCTGGAACCTCGTTTTCAACTGTGACCTATGGCAACGGTATGTTTGTGGCAGCAGGGGGCTATATATACATCTCGACAAATGGCAGCATTTGGAAGCTCAGCAGCTCCGCTGGTTTCGAGACTTATCTGACAAGTGCCGCCTACGGAAACGGTCAGTTTGTGGCAGCGGCAAGCGGAATGTATCCTGGATTATCTACTTTTTACTTTTCGACAAATGGGGTTGTTTGGAAGCCGCGCTTTTCCGGCGCGGGAGTTAAACCATTCGCCGTCTCATATGGCAACGGCTTGTTTGTAGCTGTAGGTGCTGGCGGCCTGATCCTGACTTCGAGCGACGGCGTCTCTTGGACTCAGAGAAACTCGGGAACGAGTAGTAATCTTCTCGGTGTTGCTTATGTCAACACGGTATTTGTGGCCGTAGGGAGCGGTGGCACACTGCTTACATCATCGGACAGTGCCAATTGGACACTCCGCGCTTCTGGCACCACGAACGATTTAACAGCCGTCGCTTACGGCAACGGTCACTTTGTGGCGGTAGGTGCCAACGGAACCATTCTAGTGCAGTGTCCACTAAATCCTTTTAAGAATACGCGCCGAGAATCCATTAACCTGAGTCGGAACAAAGCGTGAATACCCAATAACGACAGCGATTTGCTGATGGCTTCGCATAATTCAAAGGATTTAGTGGACACGACACTAGAGAGTGGACCAATAATTGGATTTGGACAGTTCAGAAGGCTCATGAATGACGCCGTCCAATTCACTCTTGAAGGACCCGCCGGACAGAACTGCCTGATTCAGACTTCGACAGATTTAACGAACTGGGTTGACCTAACCGACGTGGCCCCTGCCAAAGAGGGAGTAATATTTGTGGTTGTCTCACCTGCAAATTTCAGCCAGCGCTTTTACCGGGCTGTGGTGCCCTGAATTGCGCCTGGCTCTCGCCTGTTGTGGAATCAGTCTCTGATCGCTCTGCTGTTCAAGCCGCGTGATGGCTCGCTGACTTTTGCGCCAACTCCTCCGTGAACGTCCGGCAGAGGCTGACGAACGTTTCCTCAGCCAGACTCAATCGCCGTCCGCGCCAATGCATGATGCCCCAGGTCCGTTTCAGTTTGCGTCGGCCCAGCGACAGGGAAACCAGCGACTTCTCCTGCAGTTCCTTTTGCGTGATCCACGGCGCGAGGATGCTCACGCCCAGGCCGAGCTTCACCAATTCCTTGATCGCCTCCATGCTGCCAAATTCGATAACCGTGTTCAGCTCCATGTCTTCGGCACGGAAATATTCTTCGACCAATCGAAACGTGTAACTGTTCTTGTTGTACAGGACGTAATGTTGGCGCGGAATTTCCTCGCGCGTCACGTGCCCGGCCGTCGCCCATGGATGCGATGGACTCGTTAGAAAGACCATTTCGTCCGTGAACAGTGGATGAAAATCCATCTTCTCCTCGTTCTTCGGCTCGAGCGCCAGCGCCAGATCGATTCTGTTTTCGCGCAGCAGCCCGATCGCCTCGGGCGTGTCGCCCGGTTCCACGCTGATCAAACATTGCGGAAAGCTCTTCTTAAATTCGCGCAACACCGCCGGCAAAATATATTGGCACGCGGTCGGACTGGCGCCAACGCGCAGTCGGGTGCGGCCCCATTTGCCAAGTTGTTGCAACGACGCGCGAGCTTCACCCATCTCCGCCAAAATCTTTTGCGCGTGATGAAGCAACTGTTCGCCGGCCTGAGTCAGCAAAACTTTTTTGCCCATCCTGTCCAAAAGGCGACAGCCCACGTCCTGCTCCAGTGCCTTCATCGAGTGGCTCACCGCAGATTGCGAGAGGTAAAGTTCCTTCGCCGCGAGCGTGAAGCTTCCCGTGCGCGCGAGCGTCGCGAACGCGCGCAGTTGCCTGGTGTCGAGCGGCTGATTCATTCAGGAACAGCTCCCATTCATTTCATTCAAACAACGGCTGTGATTGATGCGCCCAATTTCCAGCGCTGACATGTTGCAGCTTTTGTGCCGCGCCCAGAAGACTCACCTTGTTCAAAAGACAACAGCGTCGGGCGTTCACACAGACGTAGTCGGGGCCAACAATAGCTGCTTCAAGTAAGAATCTTTTTGTCCGCGAAAGATTGTTCGCCTCGACGGAAGCGGCGTAAAGCACGCCCCTCGTGCTGGCATACGGGTCGGCGTTCGCGCGCATGAATGGCATTCATTGTCGCCATTAACGGAATCCCTCTCGCTTTTGCTCATGCTGGCATCGCCCCCGCTGGTGCTCGAACCGCCGCGCTTGCGGCCAGAACTAAAAAACGAGCAGCCACAAACGAACTTGACCAGATTGAATCCGAAAACAAACACCCTGAAACGCTCTCAGCCAGAGAGCCATCCAGCGTCAGTCTCTGAACTCAGCCGCCGCCAGCTCCTCGGCTCAGCCGCCAGGGGGCTTGGTCTCGCTGCGCTGTTTGGCGCTCTGCCGCGCGGATGGATCGGCGGCATTTACGCCAGCGACGCGCCCGAAACTTCCGAGCTGAAATTCGGCATCATCGCGTTGACTGATTGTTCCTCAATCGTCATCGCGCACGAAAAAGGACTTTTCAAAAAATACGGCATCAACTCGACCGTCGCCAAGGGTGCCAGTTGGGCCGCGATTCGCGATGCGCTGTCCAACGGCGACATCCAGGCCACGCACATGCTGACCGGCATGCCGATCGCCGCGACGATGGGCCTGCTCGGGTCGCCGAAGAAACCGATGATCATTCCCTGGATGATCAACCGCAACGGCCAGAGCATCACGCTCAAGAAGGAATTGAAGGGCGCAGTGAAGGACGACCCCAAAGCGCTGAAGCCGCTGGTCGATGAAGCGAAGGCAAAAGGTACGCCGATGACCTTTGCCATGACGTTTCCGCCCGGCACGCACGCCATGTGGATACGGTATTACCTGGGCGCGGGCGGCATCAACCCGGACAAAGACGTCGCGCTCATCACCATTCCGCCCGCGCAGATGGTCGCCAACATGAAGATCGGCAAGATGGACGGCTTCTGCGTGGGCGAACCGTGGAACGCGCGCGCCATCGCGGACGGCATCGGTTTCACTTCGCTCAACACTCAGGACATCTGGAAAGATCATCCGGAGAAAGTCTGCGCGTTCCTGG
This sequence comes from Verrucomicrobiota bacterium, assembly GCA_003218515.1. Taxonomy (GTDB): domain Bacteria; phylum Verrucomicrobiota; class Verrucomicrobiia; order Limisphaerales; family AV2; genus AV2. The sequence goes on from QHNT01000164.1 coordinate 20,183, forward strand.
CTGAGTTCGCCGAAAAAAATCCCCGTACGATCAAAGCGGTTCTGAAAGCGCTCCACGAAGGGAGCGTGTGGCTGGACAATCCGGACAATCGGCCCGAGCAGGCCGCCATCGTCTCTCAACCCACCTACATCAACTGTCCCAGGGAGATCATCATCGGACGCCTGCTTGGCGACTATGACTTCGGCGACGGCCGGAAGAAGCAAGACGCGAATTACATGATTTTTCACAAGCGCAACTGCAATTATCCACAGCCGAAATACGCGATGTGGTGGCTGACGCAATTCCGTCGCTGGGCCATGGTGGACAGCGCGCCGGATTACACCGGCGTGGCCAAACAGGTTATGCGCCCGGACATCTACGAAGAAGCGATGAAGGAAATCGGCTACGCGCACGGCGGGCAGAATAATGAGCCCGAAACCTTGTTCGACGGCGCGACTTTTGATCCGGCGAAGCCGGAGGAATACGCCAAAAGTTTTCCAGTCAACAATCTGAAAGGATGAACCGGCAAAGCCCGAGAATTGAAATGAGAGGAGAGGAAGGCTCGCCCTCACCCCGGCC
>QHNT01000401.1 GCA_003218515.1 Verrucomicrobiota bacterium
ACCCCACGGCGCGCAACAGGGCGCGATGATCGTACATGACCGCCAGGCACGTGGTGCGAAAGGCCGCCCGCCAGACGACCTGCGCGAGAATCCGCCGACTGAACGACATCGAATCGAAGGCGCGGCGCAGGTACTCGACGTGGAATGCGAGGTGCCCCGCTTCGTCCACCATGATTTGCGTAGTCACCGCCCGCAGCACAGGATCGCGCGTGCCTTCATGGAGCGCGCGGAAGTAGCGTTTGGCGATCATTTCGGGCAGCAGCAATACCATCAACTCCTGGTGCAAGCCAAACAGGCGCCGGAGCACGATGAAACAGTTGTCGCTCCAGTGGCTCTTGAGCAGCCGCGCGTTAAGTAGGCGCAACACTTCACCCATCAGTCGCGCGTGCTCTTGCTCCTCTTTGATGAACAAATCGATGGCCGCCGCATACGCCGCGTTGCCCGTGGCGGCGGCGTGCCGACGAAGTTTGCGTCCCTCGCCGCTCTCGCCAAGCTGAAACTTTTGCAGTGAACGGATCAGTGGCGCGCGCAGTTGCGGGTCGATGTCGATTCCCAGTTCCCACGGAACCGACGCGCGATTTTTCCGGTTGCGTTCGAAGTAATTCAGCCAGGTGTGCATAATCTTTCCTCCCGGGCGTTTGGCGTTTTGATCAAAACCGAATCGAGCTGGCGGACCCGCCGTTCCACGGCGTCGATGGCGGCATCGGGCGTTGAAGTGCCGGCGGTGATACCCACGGTCTCGGCGCCGGCAAACCATTCCGGACGCAGGTCAGCCGCCGTCTGGACATGATGCACACGCCCGCAGTGACTGGCGCACGTCGCCACCAGTTCACGGGTGTTGTTGCTCTGCGCGCCACCGACGACGATGACGACGTCACTCCGCCGCGCCAGTTCGATCGCGGCGCTCTGGCGTTGTTTCGTCGGCTGACAGACCGTGTCGATGAAACGAATTTCCGAGTTCGGAAAGCGCCGGCGAATCAAGGAAACGAGGTGCCGGACCCGCTCGATCGGCTGCGTGGTTTGCGCGGCGACACCGAACCGGGGGTGTTCTCGGATGGCATCCACGTCCGTCTCGCAGAGCACGACATCAACCTCTGGCAGGTCTTCGGTCAGCCCGCGCACCTCCACGTGATCGCGCCGGCCAATGATGATCGGGTGATAACCCTCTTCCACAAGTTTTGCGACGGCGCGATGGGCGAAATGCACGAGCGGGCAGGTGGCTTCGACGACGTTGAGGCCGCGCTCGCGCACGCGCTTCATCATGCGTTCCGATGCGCCGTGCGCGGTGATCATGACGGTCGGCGTGGTGACCGCCGCCGGCTGGTGTTCGATGCGGATTCCCTTTTCCTGGAGCGATGCGAGCACCGTTTCGTTGTGCACCAGTTCGCCGAGGATGGTGAGCGGTTGCGCCTGGACCTGGTTCAACGCCAGCGCAATGGCGTCGCGCACGCCAAAGCACATGCCCAGATGTTCTGCGCGGATGATTTTCATACGTCTTGGTGTCGGTTTTCGATCCGGTTCAGCTTCAAAATCCCAGTGCTTTGTATTGCAAAGTAAAAGACCGCAGTGGCTCGGTTGTGTTCAAAAGGTCTGTTTATTTTCCTGATTTGGTCTGCTGAACGATTTGTTCGAGGAGGTTGATGTAGGTGGTGAAGGCTCTTCGGCCCCGCGACGTGAGCGCGAAGGTCGTCAACGGCCGGCCGCCCTGAAATTCCTTGGTCACCGAGACGTAGCCGGCTTCCTGCAACGTGCGGAGGTGCGCGGTGATGTTGCCGTCGGTCATGTTCAACGTGTCGCGCATTTCAGTGAACGCAAGTTGTGGCGAGGCGGCCAGGAGCGACATGATGGCCAGTCGCCCCTTTTCGTGAATCACGCGGTCGAGCTGTAAAAAAGGTTCCGCGTTCACGCTTCATTCTTCCCCTTTTCCGTGAAACCCAGATAAACGCCATAGGCCAGATGCAGCCCGCCGAAAGCAGCGCCCATAAGCCAGTGAGCGTTGGCGAGGTCCGGCATGCCCGCAGCGTAGCTTCGGGCGTTGACCACTGCCAACGTCGCGCAGCCACACACGATAAACCCTCCGCCAAAAAGCCTAATCCCCCGGGGCATGAAGAAACCCGCCGAATGCAGGGCGCAGCCGTAAAGCACCATCCAGATCGGCGGCAGCCACCAAACCTGAAGCGGCTCGCGCCAGGTTGGCCATGCCGTCAGAAAACCGCAAACGAGCCCGACGAAGAATGCCGGCAGCAGCGCCTGCGCGACCCGCCGTGTCGGGGCGGACCATACCGGCTCGCCTTCCGTCAGCGCCTGCCGCCGGACAACAAAAAACGCGCCGGCCAAGGCGAACACCGACACGATCAACCAATAGGCAGCAAAGCCGCGCGGCGACCCGATTCCTGCGAGCCACCCGATCACCGCCGCCGCGAGTCCCAGGCCGCCCACCAGCAACATCATCGGAGCGAGCGCCCGGCGATAAATGGCCGAACGCTCCATCAAGGTTCGGATGACTTGCAGACTTTCCGTCGCCCAGCTCGATTCCATAGCGGATACTTTGCACTACAAAGTAAAAGAGTCAAGCCAGAATTTCTTGGAAAATGCCGACGGAAACCTGTCGCTTCAACAAATGCAGGGTGGCGCAGGTGTTGCAGACAGGGCTTTTCAAACCAGCAACCATCGGGTAACTTCTCGCCACGAGCACAGTCAAAGAAATTGAGGCTGCGATTCCGAAGTTGTCGCGCGCGGAAATCGAAGAAATCCGCGACTGGATTGACGACTATCTTGAAGACCGGTTTGAATTGACCGATGAAGTAAAAGCCAAGCTCGACCAATCGCGCCACGAAATTGCGACCGGCCAATACACGACGCGCCAGCCGAAATGAGGCTGTGGCCGCCGTGCTCCAGATTTGGTCGCCGACATTCTCCAAAGCATTTGATTCCCTCCCTGCGGCCGTCCGTGACGCCGTCCAGCGCAAGGTGGACGAAATGGGCGCACGATTGGAAAGTTTCCCGCACAAGCGACTCCGGGGCCGCGCCGAATTCAAGTTGCGGGCTCCGCTCATCACGCGCAGGTTCAGTTCGCCGAGCAACCGCAACGTCCCCCTGAATATGAAGGTTTTAGAGGATGAGTGAATTGGCCGCGCGTATTACCGATTAGGGAGCCAGGTTTTCCATCGCATCAAATCGCATCTCGCCGGGGTCTCCGAGCGCTTCCAAACCTCCACGTTGTTTGACGAGGCTCGCGTAAGCTTCCGACACTTCCAGATTCACCAGCGACAGCGTGTCCGCGATGCGCACAACTTTCGCCTGGCGCGTGTCCGGAATCGCCAGTGACGAAAGCGCTTGCGAAATGCACTCGCGGTCGGTGTCGAAGTGAATCGGAATCTTCGCGCCGTTCGGTGTGAGCGAGGTCAACGCGTTGATATAAGTCACCTGCTTGTCCATCGCGCCGACCAGGCGCGTCGTGGTGATGTCCGCGAACCCGATGCCGATGGCATTGCCGTGCGTTTCCGGCGTGAGGTCGCGCACGAAAATACGGCGTATCAGCGGTTTCGCCTGGTTGTCCGGGCCGAGCGAGGACGAATAGCCGTGCACCCAGCGGCCGGTCACGTTCGGGTCCATGCCGGCGCCGCTATGAAACTGGTTTTCGACAATCGCCACCCCGCAAACAATCGGCGCGGTGCGGAGCACGACGCGCGCGATGGAGCGGAGCGTGTGTTCGTAGCCGAGGCGGGTTGCCGCCGCGTGGCAGGCTGCCGCGCCCGCGCGTTTGCCGAGGCCGATCACGCACATTTTCAAGACACCGCTGCCGAGCGTGCCCTGAAAATCCGTGTGCGGCTTGACGCGATTGACGAGGACGATGCCGTCCGACCGCTGCGCCTCGACGCTGCAAAAGACGTCCACGCCGTCCGCGCTGGCGCCGATCCGCTCGACCTCCATCGACGCGCGAATCGGCACGCCCATGCTTTGTTCAGTGATGCCGTAACTTTCGAGCACGCCGAGCTGGCCTTCGGGCGTCGCTCCACCATGACTGCCCATCGCGGGGAGGATGAACGGCTTGGCGCCGGCGGCTTTGAGGACATCCAGCACCGCGGCGACGATATTCTTGATGTTGCTGATCCCGCGACTGCCGACGGCCACGGCGATCTGCGGGCCGGACTTAATTCGTGACAATGCATTCTGCGATTTGAATTCGCGCTGAACCGTGGCGGGAATATCGAGCGGCGGTGACGGAGGAAATTTCTGTCGCACGGCGAACATGCGCGGGAAGGGAATGAGCGCGCTCATTTCAACTTTCTTCATTCTGATGACAGAGACAGGCGAGACCCCTGTCCTGCTTGTGATCTGCGATTCTTCGCGATACGTCGGGCGATGCCGCCACCGCAAATCACCCTCTACCATCGCGGCTTTGTCCGCGAAAGAAAATTATCCGCAAGGCCTGACCGGCGGGAGCGTGCGCTACGGAGCGCGACCTTGCGACTTGTCTTTTTCAAAAGTTCTGACTTATTACTCGTATGACACCGCGTCTGATCCTGCCGTCCACCATGGTTCTCCTCCTCACTGCCTGCGGAAGGCACTCGGAGAATTCGCCGTCCGCCCCGGCTCCGGCCGCGGAACCCGGCAAATCCGCCGCTGATGCTCCCGCAGGGATCGCACGTTCCGCGGCGTCAGGGGCAGAGCTGGCTGCGGCGCTGGGCGAACTGACCCAGGCGTTGCGCAAATACAGCTTCGAACACCACCGCCTGCCAAAGACGTTTAACGAGGTGGTCGCGGCGGGATACGTGAACAACATGCCGCAAGCGCCGCCCGGCAAGAAATTTGAAATCGAACCCAAAACGGTGCAGGTCGTCCTGGTGAAACAATAACCGAGAAAGCCAGACAACATGAACACGTATCGTCAGGTCTTTGGTCGATTATCTCTCAAGCGGGCATTCACCCTGATTGAACTGCTGGTCGTCATAGCGATCATCGCCATTTTGGCGGCGCTATTGCTTCCCGCGCTGAGCAGCGCGAAAGCCAGGGCTCAGAGGCTGAAATGCACGTCCCAGATGAAACAGCTTGGGCTGGGCTTCGACCTTTTTGTCATGGACCACAGTGACCAGTATCCGCCCACAGCATATCGAACAGGCGATTACCAGTATCAGCTGGCGTGGGACGATTATATTCACCGCAACATCGGCGGCACCGATTCCGACGCGGATTTATTGGTGGGCGCTTCAGGCGCGATTGCGGGTCCCAGTGTTGTCCCCAAGATTTTGAAATGTCCCGCTGACAACATTGAGGTCACGATCATCTGGGCGAAGTTCGCCCAGCGCAGAACCTATGCCATGAACGGCAGCGATATCGTAGGCCCGAACAACCTCCCGGCGTCCCCAACGCACGGCGTCGGAGTCTATATTCAGAATAATAACGGCTCCCTGCCGCCTTGGGATCCGCCCGGTTACAAAAGCAACGTCGTGAAAGACCCTACCGGGACACTCCTGCTGGTGGAACAACCCGAAGGCGGAAATATTGCCGGAAATGACTGGCCTTCATTTTCCATGGGTCCCACCGGAACCAGTTCCGGAGATCAGACGCCTTACCAGATCGCGACCGGCGGAAGACGCGCCTGGGGAGCAGTCGCTTACGGTCTTCACGGCAAACGATTCAATTATCTCTTTCACGACGGCCACGTGCAAACGTTGAGGATCACCGACACCGTGGGCAGCGGAACGACGAACGCTCCCCGAGGGATGTGGACGGTGACTGCGGGTGATTGAACGGAAAAGTTCAGGACACGCGCCGGGAACAGATCAGAGCGCTCCGTTCGCTGGAAGTTGGGACGTGGCGGGGTGAGGAACGCCGAGTCACACCTGATGCGCTTTACGTTCCTTCAGCGAGAGACAGGCGTGACGCCTGTCCTACTTTTTGATCAGCTTGAGCGCGATGTCCTCGCGATAAGGCGGAGAAGTCAGCATCACCAGGTTTTTTTTGCTTTTCACCGTTTCGCGTTTGTCCACTTTGCCGGTTAACGGATTGACCCATTCGGCGCGGTATGAACTCGAAGGCAATTCCAGCGAAACGACGGCTTCACGTGGCATTGGTTTTTCGCCGTCCGGCGCAAGGTAAATCGCATACGCCTTGTCTGGCTCGGCCAGGACATAAGCCCGCGGGGCGTCGCTCGCGTGCGCGCTCAGAACCGAGTTGAGCGGCTTCATCTTCACGAAGTTAAAACCGTTGATGAAGTCACGCAGAACCTTCATCTGCTTGCGAAAATCGGGATTGCCGCCGCCCGGCTGCTTCGCCGGATAAACAAACGTGCCGTCCTCGCGGCCCGCGACAAATGAATAGTCCAGGTGGTTGAACAATCCGCCGCCAGCAAGAATGAAACTCCAGGCCTCAACGCGATACGGCAAATCGTTTGTGCCGCGAAAGCCGGTTTCGTTGTCGCCGATGACCTTGTTGAGAGCGTAGTTCATCGCGACGGTGTCCGGCGGCGAGGCGTAGTGAAAATTGAAAATTGAAACTGCCGGATGCGGGTTCTCGACTTTCGCTTTGTTGTTGGCAATGTTTTGCGAAATCAGATGATAGCCGCCGGCGTGAGGAGGCGGTCCAAGGCTTTTTTCCGTGTCCACGATGACGTCCGCGATGCGACGCTGCCATTCCATCGTCACGCCGCCGAAGTAAGGCTCGTTGCAGATTTCGTAGTAGAGGTTGTCGAAGCCGTTCAGCTCGTCGACGATTTTGCGGACCAACGCCTCCTGCACCGCGAGCAATCCGTTGTTTTTATCGAGCGTATAGACGTTCGTGCGCGCCACCTCGCCGATACCGTTGGCGTTGTTGATCGCGTTTTGCGGGCTGAGCCGCCACTGCGACTCGTCATACATCGGGCAGAACAAATTCATCTCAACGACGATGCCGCGCTTGCCCGCCTGCGCGACGAAATCCTTCAACCGTTTGAAATAGTTCTCGTCCCATTTCGTGAGGTCGAACTTGTTTCCCCCATTCGCGTAGCCGGGGGTATCGCTGCGCGCCCACGGGCAAATAAACCGGCCTGCTCCCGGCGCCAGTGTATTGCTGGCGATATTGAACGCGCCATGCGGTTCTACATAGGCGCCGGAAAACGTGCGCGTGAGGTTCAAGCCATCCTTTGCCAGCGTGTCGAGATACTTCACGTAATCGAACTCGAGATTCAGCACGGCGCCGTAATGTTCGCCGGAGGTGATGAGCGCGGTCGGCTTCCCGCGAAACAAGAAATAATGCTGGTTTTCCGGATGCAGCGCCAGCGGCATGGATGACCCGGCCGACGCCGATGGTGAAACGGTCGCAATCGACAGGATGGACAGCAGTCCGAAAAAGGTCTGCTTGGGAAAAGTGTTCACGGCCCCACCGTTAACACTCGCCGCCTGATTTGTAAACGCTGCTGGTTCCGCTACCGGTTGGGGTTGCCATTTGCGCCGGTTCCTGATATACACGGGAAAATGAGATCTCCCGTTTCCAGGCTCCCGTTTCAGCCCGCCAGGCCTCGCCTTGTTCGCGCTTCGGGAAAATCCGCATTCAGTCTGATCGAGCTGTTGTGCACGGTCGCCATTATTCTGATCGTCTACTCTCAACGCCGCGAGCTCGGAAGCGCCGCTGAGCCTGTTGGTTCCCCGTTACACGTCCGTCACGGAAATTTTTATTTGTCCGGGCAGCAAGGACAAAAAACTGCCGGAGGCCAAACCGTTCGCTCAGAGAAAAATCAGCTACGCCTACTGCATGGGTCGGACCATCAACGACGGCGGGGACCAGTTGCTGATGTCGGATGCGCTGGCGAATACGCCTCCAAAAGAAACCGGCCATAAAATATTTTCCGCGAACGGCAAGAAGCCGGGAAATAATCATCACCGTTTCGGCGGGAACCTCATGTTTTGTGACGGACAGATTCAATCCAGTCCGGCCGAGGCCTCCGCGCCCCTGGTCATACCACCCGGCGTGACGCTGCTGAATCCCAAACCCTAATCATGCGAGTCAAAATCCAGTGTCACTGCGAAACCCGCTACGCGTTCGAGGTTGAGCCGGTGAACGGCAGAATGCCCGTGCGTGTGAATTGCCCCGCTTGCGGCACCGATGGCACCGATGCCGCCAATGCGATCATCCAGCAGCAGCTCACACCGACAGCGTCGGCTCCCGCGCCGGCCAGCCAGCCGCTTCGGATCGCCGGGTCCGCTCCGGCGCCCGCCCCTGCGCCCGTGCCGGCACCACAACCGTCGGCGCCGCTCGGCGCGGTCGCAGAGACCACAGCGGCGTCGCCCGCCGAAACCGCCTCCGTCCAATTCTGCCCGAAACACAGGCAGGAACCGGCCACCAACACCTGTTATGTTTGCGGCAAGCCGATTTGCCCAAAGTGCATGCAGCAGTTTGGCCACGTTTGTTCCGTCTATTGCCAGAGTCAGGCGGAACAACGCGGCGTCCGGGTTCCTGTTTACGAAGGGCAGAAGTTTGTCGCACAGGCAAAAGAATGGCGGAAAACGAAACTTGTCCTGGCGGGAATCGTCGCGGCGGTGGTGTCGCTCTTCGTCGCTTATGGCTGGTATGTGTTCGCCGGTTGCAAGCCGCGCACGCTCTACTCGCTCAAGACTTCAAAGGCGGACCGGCCGGTCCAGTCTCAACTGCTCTCAACCACCGAACTGCTCCTGCTGCGCGCCAACAAGCTCGCGTTGATCAATGTCGCCAACGGAAAGGAAATCTGGTCAACCACGTTGCCGACGGCGAAACCGCCGCCGACTCCGGCCCGGGCGAAGGGCCCGTCGGCGCTGTTCACGGACGATGACTTCGAGCCACCGCCGCCTCAATTTCAAGCTGCGGGCGACGCTATCTGGGTTGCGGCGGGCGACCGCATCTTGCGGTTGGAGCGGCAGACCGGAAAACAGAAATCCGAGGTGCCGCTCAAAGAGCTGGTCCGCGATATCGAATTCACCGACGCGTCGATCATGGTGATCACCGAAGACCAGACGAAACAGAAATCCATCACTCACATCGCGCTGCCATCCGGCGCCGCGAAGACCGAAGTCCTGGCCAGCCTGCCTCCGCCCCGGGTCGCGCCCGGTCGTCTGGCCGCGCGCCTCGCGCCGCCGCCGCGCGGGTTAGGCGCTGATGAAGGACCCGGCGCCGCTGATATGGGAGACTTCGTGCCGAGCGCGAAGGAATTTCAGCCCGCAGGAGCCAATGTCGCCCAGTTCAAAAGCACGTTGCTGGAGAAGCGCCTCGTCGCGGTTCAAGCGATGAAGGCTGCGCCTGCCGAATCCACGTTGAACAGCGGCAACCTCTCGGCGCGAGACAGCATGAAGGCCACAGGGGAGATGCTCAATGAGATGCAGCGGGAGCGCACCGGCGGCGTAAGCTATGAAAACGAGAGTCGTTATCGGGTGACTTTGCGCCGGTTGGCGCCGGCCGACGCCCCTGACTGGACGGGCGACGTGGTCGGCCCGCCGATGTTGTTCCCGCAAACGACCGTGGACGTGCTGACGGCGGGCAAGTCGGTCCATGTCTTCAACAAGAAAAATCAGAAGCTCTGGGAAGGGAAGCTCAGCTACCCTGTCGCAGACACATTCACTGCCGCCTACGGCGGCGACCGCGGCAATGCGCCCTGTTTCGAGGACGCCGGCAGTCTGTACGTGTTCGACAAGGGTGTGCTGACTGCGTTTGACGTTCGCACCGGAAACGTCCGGTGGCGAATCTCGAGCGTCGGCATTTCCCAGGTCGTGCGCGACACGAGCGGAAATCTGTACGTGGCGACGACTTCCGCCAGCCCCGAGTCGATCCAATATTCACAACAAATCCGTATCACCGACAAACCGCATGCGGTCATCATGAAAGTTGGCGCCGCGTCCGGCAAAGTGTTCTGGAAAGCCGACCAGCTTGGCGAGCGGTTTTATGTCTCCGGGAAATACGTTTACGTCGCGGAAGCGCGAATCTCAGGACTCGACGTGATCCGCGCCGGAGGCGACGATAGCGAGGCTCCCGTCCATCACCGGATCTACCGGATTGACCCGAGCAACGGGAAGTACATTTGGCAATACTACCAGCCACAGGCTCCCAGGCGCATCGACGTGCAAAAGAACCGGCTGTTGTTGCAATACGCGGACGAAATTCGCGTCTTGAGCTATCTGACGATGTAGTAAGCAGCAGCACCAATCTGCGCTACACGCTATCGGACGTATCTTCCCTGCCGCGCCGGCTCCGGGTTGCCAGTCGGGCGTGAAATGTTCGACCGATAGCGACTGCCAAAAGAAATTTCCGAAATGAAACTGATTCTCGAATGTCCAACGGCTCCCCTCACCCGGCCTGAAGGCCACCGTCGGATGGGGAGCAGGGACAGGGTGAGGGGAGCGTCTGCGCAGGACATTGATTGGAAATTACTTTTTGCAACCACTCTAGTCCGCCAGGCCCAGATACTCGATTAAATCCGCCAGGTCCTGCGTCGTGAGGCCGATTTCCAGGCCTTCTGGCATCAGCGACTGGCCGGACGGCTGCAGCCGCACGATTTGCGAGCGCGGCACAACCGTCTCCGTTCCGTTCGGGCCTCCCAGCGTGACCCCTGACGGTGATTCGCTCGCAATCAAACCGGAGAAACTTTCACCCGACTTTGTCTCAACCGTGTAGTTCAAATATCTCGGCGCCACCTCGCGGTTCGGGTCGAGGATGCTCACCAGCAACGTCTCTTTGCCCGCGGTTTTCACCGTCACCAGGTCCGGCCCGGCGGCGTTTCCCTGGCTGCCGATGCGATGGCACGTCGCGCACCGTTCCAGATAAATTTTTTTTCCGTTGGCCGGATGGCCACGCAGTTGCAGCGCCGGCAAAAAGGCCTTCACCACATCGTCGCGCTTGACGGCGGGCGGCGCTCCGAAAAGTCGTGCCGCCCGCTCTCGGATTTGCGGGTCACGATGGGCGCGCAGCATCTGCAACTGCTGTGCCGTGAGATCGGACGCCAGGACGCTGCGCTCCTCCACAGCCTTGAACAAAGCCGCAATTCTCTCGGACCGAGTCAGCATCGCGGTCACCACCTCGCTGCGAACGCGCGCGGCAAGCTGCGGCCAGTGCTTCAACAGCGCTTCGTTGACTCCAGAATCATTGAACCTCGCGAGCGCAGCGACGGCGGCGAGTTGGACCGGCTCGGTTTGACCTGAGCTGAGCAACGACGACAACACTTCGCCCGTGTTATCAAAGCTGGACATGGCCAACAGTTGGATCGCCTGAACTCGGATTTGCTCGGACACCTTCGCGTCGCCCGCCATCGCTTTAGCCCGCACAAAGGTCGGTTTCAACTTTCCCTCCGAATCGGCTCGGGCCAGCGAGGTCCCGGCGTTCCGCAATCCGTCGCCCAATGCGCGCGTCAACAGGAAGGCGACGCCGGAATCAACGTTCCTTTGCAGATAGTCCAACACGGTGTTGACCTCTCCTGAATCGTTCTTTGCGCCGATCACGCCGGCCAATTGCCGGAGGAATTCCTGGCCACCTGCCGAATCCAGGCAATGCGAGTCGGCGGCCAACTGCTCGAATATTTCGCCTGCGCCGTCTTTCAATGAATTCAATACGGCCGTTCGCATCCAGCGATCGGAGGCATCGCGTCGAACGATTCTGGCGAGCGCTTTGATTTCGTCCGGATCCTTTGAATCACCGAGTGTGAAGGCGAGTTGATAGCGGACCCTCGGCGACGGGTCATTGGCCAAAGCACAAAGTTTCCCCCGCAGTTTTCTCAAGGAAGAAGCGGCCCCGGAAGAAGCAACGCGTTCCAGCGGCTGGAAAGCAGCGCTTTGTCGCTGCCCTGACTGCCGGGAAAATTGTTCGGCCAATCGCACCGCGTGCTCGCGCACAAGTGCGTCGCGGTCATCAAGCGCGTTCAAAAGATGCGTTTCTGTCAAAGCCCCTGATCCGTCGAGCGCATACAAGGCGTGCATCCGCGCCACGGGCGATTTGGAACCGTTCGGCAGTTTTTCCAGCAGCGGCACCGCGGATTTGTCCTGCCTCTCATAGAGCAGCCGGGCGGCGGTGTCGCGATGCCATCCGTTCGGATGCTCCAGCAGGGCGACCAGTTCCTTCGTCGTCGCCGCGCTGAGGTGGGGCAGCTTCGGCTGTTTGAAACCCTCGGGCGCGATGCGATAAATACGCCCGCGGTCATTGCCGCTGTTCAAATCGAGATGCTGCTTGATCGACTCCGGCAATGACCACGGATGTTCGATGGTTGCTGCCGCAATCGGCCACGAAAGCGTTCTCGCGAAAATCCTCCGGAAACGCGTCGCCGCGATAAATCGTGATGCCGGTCGCTCCGCTAAAATAGCCGGAGGGCCGGCCGCCGCCTTCGATGGGGCCGGGAAAGAGACCCGTCACACGCCAGCGCGTGCGAATGACGCGCCACGGCTCGTCCGGGCTGATGCGATAAACCTCCGCTGCCGGGCCGTCGGCGGCGATATCCAACGCGGCCGCCGGCAGCGTGAAGAATGGATTTCGCGCGGCGTAACGGTCCTCATACATCACCTCCCGAATGTGCGCGCTGTTGCTGCAAACGAATTTGCGCCCGCGATTGTCGAAGCTCAGACCGTATTGGCCTCCGCCGCTCTCAAGATGCATCATCAAGGTGCGCGGGTCGAAGGAAAAATCATGACCGCGCAGGTCAATTGAATTCGGAATGCGGAGTTCGGAGCGCGGAGTTATGCCAGCCCGCCCCTGCCAGGCGCGGGTGAATTCGCTGTCCACAAGATGCACCTTGCCGCCGTCGCCGCCGTTTGCGGCGTGAATGCGATTGTCTAGGCCCCAGGTGAACCCGTTGAACAATGCCTGCACGTTCAGTTTGTTCACGTCGTAAGGCGCGTAGTTGCCGGCGATGCCAGTGAAGACGACTTCGCGCACATCCGCCACGCCGTCGCCGTTTGTGTCCTTGCAGTAAAGAATGTCGGGCGTCGCGCCGACGAAGATTCCGCCGTTCCAGCAAACCGGGTCAACGACCAGTGGTTCGGCGGCCACGAGTTCGATGCGGAATCCCTTTTTGATTTGGAACGTGGCGAGGGCTTTGTCCGGCTCAGTCGGCGGCACGCGCGGCAGGTCTTTCTCGGAGACTTCAGGCTCCGCAGCAGGAACGTGAAGCGAAACTGAAAGGAAGAGAACCCATGCGACAATCAGTTTGTTCCGAGGTTGCATCGAACAGAACCATGCAACAAAAACGGCGAATCAAGGAAGCAATAAAAAGTCGTCAAACACATGCGCCTGGCCGAAGGGCGCATCTGAATCTCGCATCGGAGCCATGAACCACCCCCCTCACCCGCCCTTCGGGCACCCTCTCCCCCTCGGAGGGGGAGAGGACTTCCATCAAATTGGCGCGGCGAATTGGAATCCCCTCTCCCCACTCCTCCGTCGTGGGGAGAGGAATCGACCAGCGTCATGTAGTGGCGGCAAGATGCGCTCCGGGCCGAAGACGCCGCATTTTCCTGTTTGAACAAAGGGCGAATCAACGACAGACTCGGCTTTGTAACCACATAAGCCATGTACACTCGTCGTTGTTCAAATCTATCGCGCCGCCAATTCATCGGCACTTCCGCGGCGTTGCTGCTCGCGCCGCGCCTGAAGCCGGCCGACGCCGGCGCCACATCGGCCGAGCCGATCATCGACATTCATCAGCACACGCATTATCACGGGCGGACCGACGACGAGTTGGTGGCCCATCAAAAGACGATGGGCGCCACGCTGACGGTGTTGCTGCCAGCGGGTTCGCCGGTGGACCGGCCTTCGACGCACGAGGGCAAGTCGAATGGCCTTCAAGCCGAATGCTACGGCAACGAATCGGTCGTGAACCTCGCGAAGGCGCATCCGAAGGAGTTCCTTTTCTTCACCAATGAAGTGCCGGACCTGCCGGAGGCGCGGGCGGAGATGGAAAAATATTTCAAACTCGGCGCGCGCGGCATCGGCGAGCAGAAGTTCGGCGTGGACTGCGATTCAGTCTATATCGGGCAGGTTGCGGAACTCGCGCAGGACTACGGCGTGCCGGTGCTGCTGCACTTTCAACACGAGATGTACAACCTCCATATTGAACGGTTTCACAAAATCCTGGAGAAATTCCCCAAGGTGAATTTTATCGGGCACGCGCAGACCTGGTGGGCGAACATCGATAAGAATCATGCCGACCAGACGGTGCTTTATCCGAAAGGCAAAGTCACGCCCGGCGGCATCACCGACCGTTTATTGAGCGATTACCCGAACATGTTTGGCGATTGCTCGGCCGGCTCCGGCTTGAATGCGCTGACCCGTGACGAAGAGTTCACACCCGCTTTTCTGAAGCGACACCAGAATAAGCTCGTTTTCGGCAGCGATTGCGAGGACGCGATGGGTTCCGGCCCGAAATGTCAGGGCGCGCAAATCATCGCGGCGATTCGACGGTTTGCACCCGGCAAGGCGATCGAGCGAAAAATTCTCTACGAGAACGCGAAGAAGCTGCTGAAGCTCTAGCGACACGAATTACACGAATTCAATTCCAACCGAAAGCGCAGATCGCCGCTGGTCGATTCCCTCTCGCCACGACGGAGGAGTGGGGAGAGGGGATTCCAATTCGATGGAGGCTGCCCTTCTCCTCAGCACTGCTCCCCGCTCGTGCCGCGCAAGGAGAGGGCAAGCGGCTCGCCTCGTGCAAGTCCGCGAAATTCGATCCAAAATGCAGTTCAGGCCGGCCGTTCAAATCCGTACTCCCGCTCCACTTTGCAAATACGGATCTGGAATTGCTGATACCAGGTCGATTTCCCCTTCGCCTGCGCCACGAGGTGTTCTTCGTTTCGTTTCCAGTTCTTGATGGCGTCCAGACTCGACCAGTACGAAACGGTGATGCCGACGCCATCGGCGTCGCGAACGGATTCGACGCCGAGGAAGCCGGGCTGTTGCGAAGCGAGCGCGAACATTTTGCCGGCCATTTCAGCGTAGTCATTGTCGTCACCAGTCGTCCGCTGCGAAGTGAAGATGACCGCGTAGTAGGGTGTAAGTGTGGAAGCGATCCGGTTCACGTGTTTCGAAAGTCGATTATTGGGGAGGGACGCATTCTGCCGTCCGGAAAATTGGGACGCAGACACTGCGTCCCTCCCGTCGTTCACCTTAGATTTTCATCAAACAGTTTGTAAGCCATTTCGCGCATTTCAGGCGGAAACAAATGCCCGCAATCGGGATGTTCGACGCGCAGGTTTTGCGGCACATGATAAAGTTCGAAGACCGGTCGCGCGGCTGTGACTATCGCGTCCACGCTGCGCCATTTGAAATTGGTGTCGCCGAGCGGAGCATTGACAAAGACGTGTCGCGGCGTGAGCGCACCGATAAGCTCGTGGAAGTCGAAGGGAATCTCGTTTAAACGTCCGGCATACTTCGCAAGCCCGGGCATATACCGTGTCTGGCACCAACCGCGTTCCGGTTTCCACACGCCTGGATCGCCGCCGTAATAGTCAGCGAAGGAATCGAACCCGCAACTGGAGACAATCACTTTGATCCGTTCATCGAACACCGCCGTAAAAATGGCGTTGTGGCCGCCGAGCGAATGGCCGATGGCGCCGAACGTTCCGCGCTTCACAAACGGCAGCGATTCGAGCAGGTCGAGTCCCCGGAGGTTGTCCCAGATCGCCTTCATCGTGCCGCTCTGGTAGCCGAGCGCATTGAGATCGGGTTGATAATTGGCGAGCAACGGATAGGCCGGCGCGAGGCAGACGTAACCGCGTCTCGCGAGTTCGACGCCGTATTGGTCGTTCGGGCTCTTGCCGAGGCCGACGACTACTTTTTGTCCGAGCGAATGAGTCTGGTGCAGGCAAAGGATGCCGGGGGCCTTCGCCTTCCTGTTCAGTGCCGATTTCGGAATGAGCAAGTAGGCGGGCACGCGCGATCCCGGCTCAGACGCATAAGTGAGGAAACGTCGCACGTAATCACCACAGTCCACTTCTTCTTCCACCTTCACATCCAGCGGACACCGCTTTTCTCTTCCCGGCAAAGGTCCCATCACTTCCTGCATGGCGCGAACGATCGCGTCGCGGCGCTTTTGCCAGTCCCGAACAGATTTGGCGGAGAGGGCGTGGCCTTTGGCGTTCAGATAAATCAACAGATTCGTTCGAGCCAGCCGTTGCGAAAAGTCGGCGCTGGCATTCCATGAACCTGCCCCTTCACCCGCCCTTCGGGCACCCTCTCCCCCAATGGGGGAGAGGGAAGGGGTGAGGGGGCGGTTCATGGGCAGGGTGGCCGGAGGTCGGCTCTCTCCATGAGCGGCGGGACGCGTGAGAAACGCAAGCAGGCAGAGGATCATGGGAGCGCACAAGGTGGCAGATCGGCAACTCATGAGGGCACCTTGGAGCATTTGGGGCGATCAGGAAAGTCGGAAGAAGCCTCCAACACTGACAACTGCGCCCTGGTCTGCTGCCGTGATCGCCATGATTTGCCTCGGGACTTCGGGGTTTCAATATCCGAACGGCCAGCTTCGCTCTTCGGTGATGCGGATGTTGCGGAATTTGACCGCGGATTTTGAGTCGTGGTTTTGCAAGCCGAGGTAGCCTTGGGTCAAACGGTCGGTCTCATAGTCAATCGTCTGCTCGCCGTTCCAGGTGATCTGGATGCGGCGGCCGTGCGTGACGATGCGCACGTGATTCCACTCGCCGGCGGGCTTCGACATATTCTTTGTCGCGGCGATGACGTCGTAGAGCGAACCGGCCGAGCCTTTGGACGGTTGCCGACCGTAGTCAGCCAGGATTTGCAGCTCGTGCCCGGTGAAGGCGGGGTTTTTTTCCAACGCCGAACGGATAAAGATGCCGCTATTGCCGCCGTCGTTGATGGCGTAGTCGAGTTCGAGGATGAAATCGCCGTATTGCTTTTCGGTGCGCAGCCAGGAACCGCTCTTTGCAGGGTTCGTGCTCCAATCCTTGCCGTTGCGCCCGACGAGCACGCCGTCTTCGACCTTCCACTCGCCTCCGTACATGACGACCCAGCCGGCGAGGTCATGGCCGTTGAAAAGAGATTTCGCCTGCGGCCCGCCGCCTGTCGTTGAACAACCGACGAAAGCGCCGAAGAGCAAAAACATCGCAACCGGTGATTTTTTCATGGCCAAGGTTGTTACCGTCGGATTTTAATTTTGACCAGCTTGTTTAACGCGACATCGCATGCACGAAGCAGCCATCGAACATTTGAGCCAATCGGACAAAGTGCTGGCCCGACTGATTCGCCGAGTCGGGCCGTGCCGGCTGGAGGCGCGCCGAAGCGCCGGTCCGTTTCAGGCGTTGGTCCAGTCGGTCGCGCATCAGCAGCTCAATGGCACCGCGGCGAAGACCATCCTGAAGCGGGTCATCGCGATTTATCCGGGGCGTAAATTTCCCGCACCCGAAGATTTGCTCGCGACACCGGACGAACGATTGCGTGGAGCCGGATTGTCGCGCGCAAAGACTGCGGCGCTCAAGGACATCGCGGCGAAGACGCTTGAAGGAATCGTACCCAGCTCACGGGCCATCGCCAGGATGAGCAACGAGGAAATTCTCGAACGCCTCACCGCCATTCGCGGCGTCGGGCCGTGGACAGTGGAGATGCTGCTGATCTTCACGCTGGGCCGGCTGGATATTCTGCCTGCGACGGATTTTGGCGTGCGCAAAGGTTTTGCTTTGACCTATCGGCGAAAGGAACTGCCGGCGCCCTCCGAGTTGCTCAAACACGGCGAGCGCTGGCGGCCCTATCGCACGATTGCTTCCTGGTATCTGTGGCGCGCGCTGGACGGAGAGTGATTCCAAATTGCCATCCGCTGGGACTCACATCATCTTTTTCCCCCGCGCCTGGACCCTCCGCTACGGGGGAGAGATTTCCATGAAATGAACATTCGCGCGTTGAAACCCCTGAGCCGAGGGAAAACATCGAACGTCCAACATCGAACATCGAACATCGAACATCGAACGCCGAAGTGAGCGAGGATTCGCGCTGCCATTCGATGTTCGGCGTTGGGTGTTCGATGTTGGATGTTCCTGTGGTTCAGGGAGAGACGGCCCGGCCTACGGCCTCACGTGAGTCAGGTGCATGGCCAACACCAGGAACGCCACGAGTCCGAAATAGAGCGCGGCCATCGTCCAGCGTTGTTGCGTAGTCACTTCAAAGTAGCGCGCTTCCTCGGCCGTCCGGCTGCGGAACAAAGAGAACAGCCTGGGCAATGACATGATTAAAATCAACAGGAGCAGAAAGTTGAAATGCGTGAACAGCAGCGCGCTGACGACGCCCAGTCCCACCAGCCATAACCACGGCGACAAGGCCGTGACAATCCGGCCCCCATCCAGAAAACCGATGGGCGCCAGGTTGAAGAGGTTGAGGAAGAATCCGCTGAAAGCCAGCGCGCGGAACAACGGATTGCCGGTCGCCAGATACAATCCGTCGCACGCGGCCGCGCCGGCCGTTCCAAGCAAGGGACCGCCAATGCCGACTTGCGCTTCGATCCACGCGTTCGGCGGCGCTTCTTTCAACGCAATCAACGCGCCCATGAAGGGAATGAACACCGGCGCGCCCACTTTCAATCCGATGCGCCTGGCCGCGAGCAAATGGCCGCATTCATGGACGAAAATCAGCAGCACGAAGCCGAGCGCATACCACCAGCCCCAGGTCTGCGCGTAAACCCAGATGGTGAGTAACATCGTGCCGCCCGTCTTCAACAACACCGGAAAGAATTTCAAAGCCGGAATCAACAACGCCTTGAACTTCACCAGCAAGACACCCAGGATGCCCAGCGGCACGAAGGCCTTCTTCAGCCTCGGTCCGCCGCCGGAATCGCGCGGGTTCGGCGCGACGACGGGCGGCAGCGGTTGTTGCTGCGGCGAATTCATCTAGTCTGGCTCAACGTTCACACGGATTCACTTCGCCGCAAGTTTCTTTTCCGGTCCGAGCTTGTGGATGGTGTTGTAAATCTCCTGCGAAACCAGCGCGCCGTCCGCGGCCGCAATGCTGAATTTGATCTTCATCTGGTCGCACGGCTTGAGGTCCGGGATTTCAAGAAAGACGGTTTTTTTGTCGGCGGAAACTGATTTCGATTCCGTTCTTTGCGGCATAGAGCGCCGACGGCAGGTGAACAGGTTTGCCCGTATAACGAACGCGGTAAAACCCGCCGTCGCGCGTGGCGCTGGTCTGCCAGCCTTTCAGACCGCAAACATAAACCTGGCCGTCGCGCGGGTTCACGCGACCGCGCATTAGGCCGGAATAAAACCTCAGTGGAAGCTGCACGACGCCGCCTTGCGCCACGCCATCAACCTCCTGCATCATTACTTCGAAGAGCGTGCATTTGCCGTAGGACATGAAAAGCAGACGGTCTTTCAAGGGGCCCCATTTGTCGCTGGTCACCCAGACCTGGCCGCCGCTGGAGTTGTCCATGCTCATCGGCAGCCAGCAGAGGGGCGCGTCATAGCGGTCCGGAATGACCGAATCGGCGTCCCACCCTTTGAACTTGAATCGGGCGCGAACCTGCGGGTCGCTCGGGTTGGCCGTGAAATTGGTGCCGTTGCGCCGAAGAACCAGGTCGCGTTGAGCCGTCGGAGTCATGCCGTAAAAACCGCCTTTCCTGATCAGGTTCAGTTTGCTCGACGGCATCCAATGGCCCTGATTATCGCTGACGGTGATAACGTCGTTCGGGCCGACAGTCATGCCGTTCGGCGCGCGGAATCCCGTGGCGATCACTTCGAGCCCGGAGCCCTCCGGGGAAACTTTGAACAGACAACCCTGGTGCGGCGAGGTCACCTCCGGCTCCCACGGCGCGCCTTTTGCGAAGTAGA
>QHNT01000088.1 GCA_003218515.1 Verrucomicrobiota bacterium
AAATCGGCCAGTCGCTTCGCCAGATACACGCCCCCGCGTTGCACGCCCGCCAGGACGACCTCTGTGCTCACATCATTGCGTTCAGCGATCTCGTGCGCTATGCGCGCCAGGGCCCGTTGAAGGCCGGAAGCGCTTAAGATGACGGTCGGTTCAGACATAAAAAAATCGAACCGGTCCACCTCCAGGTGGTCCGGTTCGACAAACGGTGAAGGTCTCTTTCATGCCGTCCTTCGCGACCTCGCCGGATCACATTAAAGGAATGGGGTGTGGCAGTCTGTTAATTGCTTTGGCTGTTTTGCGACTGTTGCGCTTGCCTGGCTCTCCGCCACTTGGAACGATGTTTGACAATCCAATCCGTCAACGCCCGTTCAAACCCGATATCGTGGCCGGCCTTCTCCGACTCGATCCATTTGTGCTTCAAAATCTCCTCACGCTCGGCTTGGAACTCGCGGTAAAGGCTGGAGTTTTTCACCAAGTCGTTGGCCGAAGCGTCTGGTCTCTCGCTCATAGCTTGATGGTCGAACTTCTGAGTTCATCGGAATGTAACATTGGCTACCCGGTTGACAACCGAAAATTACGGACTGGCCGCACGACGGTGCAACTTGGCACTACCACCTCCCTATTGAGACCGGTCTGCAAGATTTCCGAAGACCCCACCCTGTCCCTCTCCTTGAACCGTACCCCCTCATCCCGTCCTTTCTCCCCCAGTGGGGGAGAAGGTGCCGGAGGGCGGTTGAGGGGGATTGCGACCGGTTCATGGCTTCGATTCACGTCGGATTTTGGAGGTGTTCCCTGCCCATGAACCTGACTTCGGTAGGGACATCGCGCTGCGATGTCCCCGCCCGCGCATCAGTGGGCGGCATCGTTGCGCCGCTGAACGCGGCGCGGACGGCGCAGCGCGCCGTCCCCACCAGGTTCAGGAGTTCAATGCGCGAAGTTTTGTTTCGGGGAGGTCTCTCCATAAACCAGAGGAACATCCAACATCGAACACCCAACGCCGAACATCGAATGGCAGCGCGAATCCTCGCTCACTTCGGCGTTCGAAGTTCGATGTTGGACATTCGATGTTTTCCCTCGGCTCAGGGGCTGCCGGCGGCTCACTCAAGGCCCTCTCGCAAAGCCTGCGCGAGTCTGATGAACGCCTGGCCGCTGGGCGCGCCAGGATCGGAAACCACCACCGGCACACCGCGGTCGCCGCCGATGCGGATTTCGGTGTAGATCGGGATTTCACCGAGGAAATGAATGTTTTGTCGCTCGGCTTCCCTCCGGCCGCCGCCGTGACCAAAAATCTCGATTCGCTCGCCGTTCGGGGCGGTGAAGTAACTCATATTCTCGACGAGGCCGAGGATCGGCACGTTGACTTTCTGGAACATGGCAATGCCTTTGCGCACGACGCCGAGCGCCGCTTCCTGGGGTGTCGTCACAATCACACCGCCAGTGAGTGGCACCGTCTGACAAAGCGAGAGCTGCGCGTCTCCGGTGCCGGGCGGCAAATCGACCAGCAGATAATCCAGCTGGCCCCAGTCCACCTGCATGACGAATTGCTGGATGGTTTTCATGATCATCGGCCCGCGCCAGATCACCGGCTGATCGCCCTCAAGCAAAAAGCCCATGCTCATCAACTTCACTCCGTGATTGGCGGGCGGCACCAGCTTCTCGTCGGAACTGATCGTCGGCTTCTGGTTGATGCCCATCATCAGCGGAATGCTCGGACCGTAGATGTCGCAATCCAGCAGGCCGACTTGCGCGCCGAGATGTTTGAGCGCGCAGGCGAGATTGACAGAAACCGTGGACTTGCCGACACCGCCTTTGCCGCTGGCCACGGCGACGACGCGATTGATGCCCGGAACTTTGTTTTGATTGGCCCAGGCGTTCGCGCCGGCAGCCGCCGGTTGGCCGACGGGCAACTTCACTTCCACAGACACGCGTTGCACATCCGCCAGCGGCTTAAGGGCATTTTCGCAGTCGGCTTTGATTTGTTGCGCAATCTGTGAATTGCCTCCCGTCAACTGGACCAGGACGCTCACCGCGCCATTGGCGGCAGCGACCTGCTTCACGAGTCCAAAGGAGACGATGTCCCGCGAGTAACCGGGATATTTCACGTGCTTCAGCGCGTTAATGACAACCTCTTCGTTCAACATAATTCAATTGCAAATTGGCGGATGAATGCGCGACTCAATCAACCCGCGCCGAAAGGCGTCCCAGGTCGGCGACATGCCGCGCAGCCTGGTGACGACCTGGCCAAAGGTTTCAATCACGTAATCAATTTCCTCCTGGTTGTTGTCGTTGCCCGGCGAGAGGATGACGTTTCCCTGCGCCAGCGAATGATCGAGACCAATGGCGGTCAGGACGGGCGAGACCTTCAGCGACTTGCTCAAGCAACTCGGGCCGCTGGCCACCGCGATGCCGTGCACGTCGAGCAGCAAGGCCAGCCCCTCGCCTTCGATGAATTCAACGCTGATGTTCAAGTTCGTGCTGATGCGCCGAGGGCCAGGTTCGGGTCCGTTGAGTTTCACGCAGGTAACGTTGGCCTGGATTCCTTTCCAAAGCCGCTCCTGCAAGCTGGTCGTGTGAGAAATACGTTGTGCCATTTCGCGCAAAGCAATTTCAGCAGCCACACCCGCGCCGACGATGGCCGGCACATTTTCCGTCCCCGCGCGCAACCCGCCTTCCTGCACGCCGCCGTGAATGAGGCTCGTCAAGCGCGCGCGCCGGTCCCGATACAACACACCCACGCCTTTGGGTCCGTAGCAGCGATGTGGCGAAAGCGAAAGCAGCTTGACACCCATCGCCCGCACATCAATCGGCTGCCAGCCGCCGCTCGCTACCGCGTCCGCAAACAGCGGGATTCCCTTCTCCGCGGCGATCGCGGCGATTTCAGGAATCGGTTCAATGGTCCCGAGGTCGTGGTTCACGTGATGGACGCAAACCAGAATGGTCCGGTCGTTGATCGCGGCGCGCACCTCTTGTGGATTCACCAGGCCTTCCGCGTCCACTTTCACCCGCGTGGAGGTAAACCCGTGTTTTTCCAAAAACTCGACCGAGTTCATCACCGCCGGGTGTTCGATTTCGCTGAGGACGATGTGATTGCCACGCCGTTGATTGGCGTAGGCCGTGCCCTTTACGGCGAGGTTGGCTGACTCCGTGCCTCCTGAAGTGAAGAGAATGTCATCCGGTGATTCGGCGTTAATGAGCGACGCCACCTGGGCCCGCGCGCGCGCCAGCGCGTCTCGCGAGTGAAGCCCAAGGCGGTGCAACGACGACGGGCTGCCGAAAGTTTCGAGGAAATACCGCTTCATGGCGTCGAACACTTCCGGCAACACGGGCGTGGTCGATTGATGATCAAGAAAGACGCGGCGCATCAGCGGTTCTTCAGTTCGTTTGCCAGCCGATAAATTAGTCGCTTCCCGGCCAAAAGTCATTCAATTCATTTGCTTGGCAGTGTCCTAATTTGCTTTCGGTGGGTGCGCCGCTGCCGCGGCGCACGGCGGTGCGGCAGCACCGCCGCCACCAAATAGGGACATTACCATTTCCGAGGCGGCTTGCCTTGCCGGTTTCGCCCGCTTACTCTGCGGCTCAGATGCGTCTTCTCGACCGCTACCTGCTGCGCGAACTGCTTATCCCGCTCGGCTATTGCCTCGGCGGTTTTTTGATTTTCTGGATTGCCTTCGATTTGTTTTCTGAATTGGGCGCGTTTCAACAGGAGAAGCTCAAGGCGGTGGAGATTGCCGAGTATTACCTCCTGCTGACACCGAAACTGCTGCAGGACATAGTCCTCCCGGTAGCATTGTTGCTCGCCCTGCTCTACGTCTTAACCAATCATGCGCGCCATCATGAACTGACCGCCATGCGGGCCGCCGGTTTGAGTCTCTGGCGTCTGTGTGTTCCCTATCTTTTTGTCGGGATTTTTTTCAGCCTGTTTTTGTTCTGTCTGAACGAACTATGGCTGCCAAATAGTCCCGAACTGGCGGAGCAAATCCGCAAACGGCACGCCTCCGGGCCAACCGGCCCCACCGACCGGCAGTGGCGGCGAGACCTGAAGTTTCGCAACGATGGCGACGACCGTTTCTGGCGTATCCGCAATTACAACGTCGAAACCGGCGAAATGGTCGAGCCGTATGTGGAGTGGCGACTGCCGGACGGTTCGCACCGGCAGTTGGTCGCGGAGCGGGGTGTGCTGAGCAACGGCGTCTGGACTTTCTTCAACGTCCGAAGATCAGTCCCCAACCCTTCGCCGGATTCGCCTAAACCCTGGGAACAAACCAACGTTCTGGCGGTGGCTGAATTTTCCGAGACGCCGGAACAGATCAAAAGTGAAATCAAAATCAGCCAGCTCAGCAGCATCAAGGCCGCCAAAAAAGTCCAGCTCTCCATTGCCGAAATTCTCGATTACAACCGGCTGCACCCCCGCTTGCGACAAAGCACCCGCGCGATGCTGGACACGCAATTGTACGCGCACCTTGCCGGCCCCTGGACGTGTCTGGTGGTGGTGTTAATTGCCATTCCCTTTGGCGCGCCTTCGGGCCGGCGCAACGTGTTCGTCGGTGTCGCCGCGAGCATTTTTATTTGCTTCGCCTATTTCGTCCTGCAAAGGTTTGGCATGGCGCTTGGCACCGGCGGTTATTTGCCGCCACTGGTCGCGACCTGGTTGCCGAACGCGATTTTCGGCGGCGCCGCAATCTGGCTGACCACGCAGGTCCGATGAGGTGAGACGCGAGGCGCAACGCGTGGACCGGGACTCATGGCGGTGCCTTTCGCGTTTTACGTCTCCCGCCACTGTGTTTAACTAACCGCGTGAGCGACGAACTGACCGAACTGAGAGCCCGCTACGAACGGCTCAGCCTGCTTTATCAGGTCAGCAACGTCATTCACTCCACGCTCGAACCCCGCGAAGCGCTCAAATTGATTCTCGGCGAGGCGGTGCGCTTGATGCGCGCCTCCAGCGGCTCGGTCGCGCTGTTCAATCCGACCACTGGCTTTCTCGAAATCGACGTGTCGCACGGCCTGCCGCCGAACGCGTTGCAACTCAGACTCAGACTCGGCGAAGGAATTACCGGCTGGGTCGCGCGCGCGGGCAAACCGGCCCGCGTCGGCGACGTGTCGAAAGATCCGCGTTACATTATGGTGCAGCCCAATGTCCGGTCCGAACTCGCCGTCCCGCTCGAAGTCAGCGGCCAGGTTCGCGGGGTGCTTAACGTCGATTCCGACCGGCTCAACGCGTTCGGCTCCGAAGACCAGGAGCTTTTGCAGGAACTCGCGCTGCAGGCCGCCAAGGTCATTCACAACACCTGGCTCTACGAACAATTGCGCCTCAAAGCCCGTTTGTTCGAGTCGCTGGTCAACGTCGGCCAGACCATCAACTCCACGCTTAACCTCGATGACGCGCTCAAAATCATCACGCGCGAGGCCTGCCAATTGATGACGGGCAAAATGTCCTCCGTGCTCTTGCTCGACGACAGTCGCGAATGGCTCGACTTGCGCGCGAGCTGCGGCGCCGGCGAGGCTTATCTCAACAAGCCGCGGCTCAGCGTCGCCGAGAGCCTGCTCGGCATTGTCCTGCGCCGCAAAAAACCGATCCAGATCGAAAACGTGCAGACTTCCAGCCGCTATCAAAACGTCGAAATTGCCCGGCGCGAAGGATTGATTTCATTGCTGAGCGTGCCGCTGGTCTTCGGCGGACAGGCCATCGGCGCGCTGAGCGTCTATACCGGCAAGCCTCATGTCTTTTCCAATGAAGAGATCCGCATTCTTTTCGCGCTCGCCGATTTGTCCGCCATCGCTATCGAAAAGGCGCGGCTCTACGAGCGGATTGTCGATGTTGAGGAGCAGATGCGCCAGAACGAAAAGCTCTCCGCGCTCGGTCTGCTCGCGGCCGAGGTCGCGCACGAAATCCGCAATCCGTTGACGGTAATGAAAATGCTCTACCACTCGCTCGATTTGAAGTTTCCGAAGGGCGACCCGCGGGCCAGGGATGCGGAAATGATGAGAGAGAAGATGGAGCACCTGAATAAAATCGTGGAACAAATCCTCGATTTTGCCCGAACGGCGGAGCCGGAGTTTGTGCCCGTCAGTTTGAACGAGTTGATCGAAGAGCTTGGCCTGCTGACGCGGCACAAGCTCACCCAGCAAAA
>QHNT01000089.1 GCA_003218515.1 Verrucomicrobiota bacterium
CGGCTTTCTGGTGGTGTTCGCAAAAGCAGGTGACGCGCGACGACGCAATGCTCTGGGCGTGACTGGTGCCAAGGGCGTTCAGGAGCGGGCCGTTGCGCTCGTTGAAGAACAGGATTCCGTCGATGTCGTAGGATTTGCAAAGGTCGGTGGCCAGGCCGGTCCAGAAGGCGCGCACGTCCGGATGGAACAGACAGAGAGAAGTCGCGGTGTGGCGGCCTTGCAGGTCAACTTCCGTGACCTCTTTCATACCCGGTACATCCGAACGGAACACGTCTTCAATTGAACAGAATAATTTCATCCTGCGCTTCTTCGCGGCGGACAGCACAGCGGCGACGATGTCAAGGTCCCCGTGGTCGGGTGCCCGGGTCTGTTGGAGGACGGTTTGCCGGTAGAACTCCGGGTGGGGTGTGGCGTAGTTGCCGCCGTGGAAGGTTTTCTCATCGGACTCCTGCTTGCCGTGATCCGGAAACGGCTGTCCGGGAATCTGTCGCCCGCCCAACCCGCGGCCGTAGGTGAACGTCGTCACAAAAATCGTGTCCACCGCGCCCTTCTCCTGAAATATATCCAGCACAGGCTCGACTCCTTCATCGACAAACGAAATGGAGCCGACCTGGATGCCGATCATTCTACGCGCGGGTTCGTCGGCCTGCGCCCCGGACGAGAGGAGAGCCGGCCCGACAACGGCGGTCGCGGCGACGCGGGCAATTGTGCGGCCAAGGAACTCCCTGCGTGTCAGTTGGTCTGATGGTTTGGCTTCGTTCATCGTGGAGCTGAAACGACCTTCCGGTTCTGAATCATGGCTGACCGAACGCTAGTCTGATTGGAGGCACAAGTCATCCTTTGAATGTTCCTGCCGTTGGAACTGTCGAAAGACATAAGTTCAGTTTTTTGGGTCAGGCCTTGTTTCGTAACCAGTTGGAAGCAAGAGAGTAAGGTTTCCGGGTTTGTGTCGTTTGAAAAAGTGTGTATTTTCTTCACGCGGCAAACTTCGGGCTTTTAGGGCTTCAATTGCGCAGTAACGGGCGTAAGAAAGTTCCCGAGCAATTCCTGGGTTGATTGGTCGGCGCGGTAATTTGAACCGCTGTCGAGTCGAGTTGTCGCACTTGAAAACTATGCACAGATCGTCGTCCAAAAAATTAATCAGTAAAGTCCGGCTGGGTGGCCGGACCGCAAAAACCAAACTAGGACTGTCTGCGAAACGACCTCGAATCGCGCACCTGGAGACATCGAAATCGTCGTTAGTCGAACAGGAACGCCGTTTGGAGACGCCTGCTACCAACGGCGCCAACGGCCATGCCAAACCTAGGCCGCGTTTCCTGTCGGACGCGGCGCTGGTCAGCGCGGAACAGTTGCTCGGTTCGATCAAGAGCCAATCGGGCGCCGACCTGAGCGAAAAGATCAAAGACTTGATTCGACTGGCGCGGGAACAAGGCTATCTGACGTTCGATGACGTGCACGAAGCGTTGCCCGAGACGCTGATCACGGCGGAAGGCCTGGCGGAGATTTATCGCATTCTCGGCAACCTCGACATTGAGATCATCGACCAGTCGGAGGTGGACCGCGCTCAGCAGCCGCAGCCTGGGGAGCCAGACGAAGAGGCCAAGCTCGACGCGTTGGATGATCCGCTGCGGATGTACTTGAGCCAGATGGGCAAGGTCCCGCTGCTCACGCGCGAAGGCGAAGTGGCCATCTGCAAGCGAATCGAAGAGGCGGAGAATGAAGTCAAACGAATCCTTTACGGCCTGGGTTTCGCGGCCAAGGAACACATCGCGCTGGCGGAGAAGCTGATTGCCGAGCCGCCGAAGGAACGGTTCGATCGCGTGATTCTCGAGGCCAGGCTGCCAGAGCGCGAGAACCATTTACGGACCTTGCGCCGGCTGGTCAAACGGGTGCGCGAACTGGATTCGAAAGTTGACGACAAGTTCGCCGCCTGGCAGGGCGCCCGCCACAAGGCGAGCCGCGCCCGTCTGCTGGCGCGGTTGCAAAAGCTCGATCAAAAGCTCCAGCAGACGTTTGTTCGTTTCTGTTTCAAGCCGAAGGTCATTGATGAAATAATCCTCGTGGCGGAAAACATCCACGACAAAATGCAATCGAGCCTGCGCACCATTGAGGAACTGGAGCGCCGCGCCAAGTCGATCGGCCGTCGCTCGCTCACCGAGACAGAACGACAAAAAATCCGCGCGCTGGAGACCTTCGTGCGTATGCCGCATCAGGATTTCCTTGACGCCTATGGCTGGCTGAAGCAGTTCGCGGCGAAAGCGCACCAGGCCAAGACGGAGATGGTTGAGGCCAATTTGCGGCTCGTTGTTTCGGTGGCGAAGAAATACGTCAATCGCGGCCTTTCGTTCCTCGATTTGATTCAGGAGGGCAACATGGGCCTGATGAAAGCGGTGGAGAAATTTGAATACCGCCGCGGCTACAAGTTTTCCACCTACGCCATCTGGTGGATTCGTCAGGCGATCACGCGCGCCATTGCTGACCAGGCCCGCACCATCCGCATTCCAGTGCACATGATCGAGGTGATCAACAAAGTGATGCACGTGCAGAAGAAGATCATGATGGAGTTCGGCCGTGAAGCCACGCCGGAGGAAGTCGCCGACGAAATGCGTCTGCCGGTGGAACGCGTGCACGCTATTTTGAAAATGGCGCAGCAGGCTATTTCCCTCCAGGCGCCGGTCGGGGACGAGGGCGATGCGAGCTTCGGCGATTTTATCGAAGACAAATCGGCGGAAAACCCATCGGAAATGACGAGCTATCACCTGTTGAAAGACAAACTGGCCGATGTGCTGTCCAGCCTGACCGAGCGCGAGCGCAAAGTGCTGGAGCTCCGCTTTGGCCTGGTGGACGGCTACGTGCGCACGCTCGAAGAAGTCGGCAAGCAGTACAAAGTGACCCGTGAACGGATCCGCCAGATCGAAGCCAAGGCGCTGCGCAAACTTCGGCATCCGACACGCGCGCGACAACTGCACGGCTTCCTCAGCCCGGAAGAACAGGAGCCGGAACCTGTCTAAGCCCTTGAAGCATTCGGAGCGCGGTCGCGACCTGCGATTTAATCCTTACGGACCTACTTTGTCCTCCAAGCCGATTCGGGCCTCTTGACCCAAACGAAGTCGCGACATTCCGGCACCTCCGGGCGTTTACCCTTCCAGTTTTTCCACGCTGCCCACCCGATGCAAATGATTCCACCCAGCTCGAGCACCCAGTTCAGTTTGAAGCCCCCGATGCTGAGCCCGATCATTTGATCCACGTGATGGAAGGACGCGGCGCGGATCACCACAAAGCACGTCAGGAAAGCAGCGCCGACGAGCGCCGCGGAAGTCTGGCGAAGACTTTTGCGGACCAGAAAGGAAAATATCGCGAGCAGGACAATACCCAGGATCGCTATCGCGACGATGAACAAGACTTGAAAAACCTGGCGGTCTTCGTACCAGCCTTGCGCCCGCGCGACCGATTTGAGCGAGAGCGTAAACCAGGTTTGCAGATCGAGCTGTTTATTAAAGCCAAGCAGTATCAGCAAAATGGCCAGCCCAAACCAAATCATGGGGTGGGTTGAATAACCCGACTGCGGATGCGCGCGTCGGTCGCTGCGTCCAGCCATCCAGCATAACGGCGCGGCGGAGAAATAGGCGACCACCGTCAACCACCCCATAAATGTGGGATCGCCGATGCCCGGTCGCCAGTGATCCGCTTCCGTAAAAGCCAGCAACATGCCTCAATCCAAGCTCTGCAGGCCATTTCCTGCAATGGGGCGAAGACCGTAGGCCGTGCGATCCGGTGTATCATCCCGTCGGGTCTTCGGGTGGCTTACCAGCGAATCCGACTTGCCCGCAGTGGTTCCCTGAGATAGTTTTCCGCCAATATGGAAGACGATGTCCCGCATGTGCAAAGCCAAACGCCGCCTCCGCCGATTATTTCGGCGGCCACCCCTCCACTGATCACGCCACCTCCGCCGCCACGACCGCCGCGCAAGGGAAGCGGTTGGATGAGGGTAGCCGTTGTGCTCGGCATTCTGCTTCTGCTGAGTGTTCTGAGCAATTTGGGGCATTTGGTCCATAGCGTAACGGTCACGGCAAAGGCCGGTCGGCAGGCGCGTGCGCATTTGGAAGAGGTGACATACGAGAATAACCATTCGAAGAACAAGATCGCCCTTCTGGACATCGCCGGGATCATTACCAGCGAAGCGTGGGACCGCAGCGGCAGCAGCCTGGTGGACCTGGTTTCCGACCAGTTGCGCCGGGCGGGCGAGGATGACTCGGTAAAGGCCGTCATTTTGAGAGTGGATTCGCCGGGCGGCGAGGTGTTGGCCTCGGACGAAATTTACCGCGCGATCGCTGATTTTCAGAAGGATTACAAAAAGCCGGCCGTGGCCTCGATGGGGGGTCTGGCGGCATCGGGCGGTTACTATGTCTCGGCGCCCTGCCAATGGATCGTGGCCAACGAATTGACGATCACCGGGAGCATCGGCGTCATCATGCACAGTTACAATTATCGCGGGTTGTTGAACAAGGTCGGCGTTCGGCCAGAGGTGTTCAAGAGCGGCAAGTTCAAAGATATGCTGAGCGGCGAGAAAAATGAGGACGAAATCCTGCCCGAGGAAAAACAGATGGTGCAGGCGCTGATTGATGAAACATTCGAACGTTTCAAGAAAGTGGTCGCCGAAGGCCGCAAAAGGGCCAACGAACAAAACGGCGGTGAAGGCCGCAAGCTGGCGGATGACTGGGGGGACTACGCCGATGGCCGGGTGCTGTCTGGCAGGCAGGCGTATGAGCTGGGGTTCGTGGATGAACTGGGTAACTTCGACACCGCCGTCGAGCGCGCAAGAGACCTGGCCAAGATCAGCAACGCCAACCTGGTGCAATACGAACGGCCGTTCGACCTGGGCAATCTTTTCCGGCTCTTTGGCGAAACGGATAGCCGCGCGGTGAAGATTGACCTGGGGGTGCAGTTGCCGAAATTGCAGGTTGGCCGCCTTTATTTTCTTTCTCCGACGGTGTTGCACTGAAGGAACGCGCGCTGAGGAGGACTTGCCTCACCGGCGTTTTCAATGTCGCGCTTTCTTCTCCTTGCCAGTTTTTTTCGCGATCACTAGAGTTTCCTCGTTTCGTCTCAGCGGGCGGCGGGCGTTTCAGCGCTGCCTGGAAGTTCACTTTTGCCCGGACAGAGTCGTCCATGAAGCGCGATAACTTATTGATCGTGGCGGAGAGCGAGCATGACGCCAACATGCTCTACGCCGTTCGGATGTTTGTGCCGGACCCTTTCATTTACCTTCGCATCAACGCCAAGTGCCACATCGTAATGAGCGATCTGGAGATCGACCGCGCCCGCAAACAAGCGAGCCATTGCCGCGTTCTCTCCTGGAGTCATTACACCAAGAAACTCAAACAACGGGGCGCGAAGACCCATGGCTTCGCCGCCATCATCCGCCAGGTTCTCCAGGAGAAGCGGATTAAAAAGGTGTTCGTCCCGGACAGCTTCCCGCATGGCCTGGCGCGTGATCTGAGGCGCCTGAAGATCAAGGTCAAGGTGAAGGAAGGGCACTTTTTCCCCGAACGGGAATTCAAGACGGCCGACGAGGTCAAAAAGATCAGCGCGGCTTTGATGATGGCCGAGGTTGGACTGGCCGAAGGCATCCAGGCGCTCAAAAACGCCCGGATCGGAAAAAACCGACGGCTCATGTATCACAACGTGCCGCTGACGTCCGAAAAGCTTCGAGCGATCATTGACATCGCCATTATTCAAGCGGGCGGCCTGGCCAGTCATACGATTGTGGCTGGCGGCAGGCAGGGTTGCGATCCGCATGAGCAAGGCCACGGCATTCTGCGCGCGCACGAACCGGTTATCATCGACGTTTTTCCGCGCTCGCAAAAGACCGGCTACTTTGGCGACATCACCCGCACGGTCCTCAAAGGTCGCGCCAGCGAGACCATCCGCAAACTGTACCACATCGTGGCCCGCGGGCAGGAAATCGCTTTTGAGAAGATGGAGTCCGGCGTGCCTGGCGCGGACGTGCACAAA
>QHNT01000090.1 GCA_003218515.1 Verrucomicrobiota bacterium
GAAGTGATTGTCCGGTGAATTTCATTTTTTCCAGCACTTTCCGTTTTCAATTCAGGATTCCGCGATCCGGGTCGCCTGACTGGCGACCGCCAGCCAGCGGTTGTCCTGTTTGATCCACACATCCGTAAAGCGGTATTCGCCACTGACCAAATTGAACCGCGTAAACCGTGGCACGCGGAGTTACCTGCGTCAAATTTAGCACCGAAGGCCGCGCCATGCCTTCGTCTGTAGTTCTGCGAGTTTTCTCGATCAACACTTCCATCTACTCGCTGTTATCAAAAAATTCTGGACGCCGCGTGCTCCGGCGACGGCTCGGCGTTTCCGACTACAGCAGCTTGAGGCCGCCGCTCACCTCGATGTATTGGCCCGTCACCCTCCTTTCAGTAAATTTGCCCGGCCGGTTCAATTCGCGCCGGGTATGGTTCGCATTCGCAGCATCGGGCGGAACGCGCCGCGATACGCCCAAGCGAGATAAAGTTCCATCAGCAGGACGACCATGCCCGGGCCAATCGTCGCGGGCTGCATGGCGACGTGATATGTGATGATGCCGACGATAATTGGCGCGAGCAGCGCCAGCGCCAGCGGCACGAAGCGGTTCGTCAGCAGCAGCACGGCGACGAGCACTTCCGCGCCGGACACGACGGTCATGTAGCCCGCTTTCATAAGGGCACCCATCACGGTCATGATTTCCTGCGGCATGTCTTTCGGGGCAGGGATGAAGTTCAGCAATCCGTTCAGGCCAAACACGAGGAACATCAGGCCCAACAGAACTCGGACGATGGCGGTCGAAATGCGCCCGAACGATTTCGTCTCACGGTTTTGCATTTCCGTGGTTTGTGGTGCTGTGTCTTTTGTCGTGCTCATGATCTACTGTGTGTTGTTTCGGCTTTCATAACTACGACGAACGGAGCGGCTGATTCAGGACATCGCCAAAATTTTTCATGCGCGCAGCCGGTGGCAGACTTCAAGCCGGTTACCGCACGGGTCTTCAAAAAAGACTGCGTAGTAACCGGCTTCGTAGTTCATCGGCCCTTCGATGTTGCGCGCGCCCACTTGCACCGCGACTTTGGCGATTCTGTCCACGTCCGCTCGGCTTTCCGCCCAGATCGCAATCCGGTTTTTGTTGGGAACATGACCGGGCGATTCTGTCACCCCGAAAAATTCCATGGCCGTTTCGCCTGCGGCTTCAAACTGCAACCATCCTTCGACAGCGACTCTTTGAGAAAATCCCACGGCCGGGAGCAGCGTCTCGTAGAACGCAACGACATCGGCCAGCTTAGGTACTCGCAAATCAATGTGATCGAAAAGTCGTTTCATATTTCCTCAATGCTTCTTCGCGGTCGCCGCTTAATGGCAACACGAGCCGGCATTTTGTTAAAGCGTTGCCGGGCCTTGTTCGCCAGGTGGCATCGCATCCGAGCCGGAGTGAACGATCAGCGCGAGCCTATTCGCGCGGCCCAGTGTGGCAGCAGGTAGTCGCCGCCACTCAGCTCCCATGCCGCCATCTCGGCGGCGCGCAAGCGCCGCAAGTAAGCGCAGAGACCCGAGGAGCGCCGGTGGTTGGAAATCAGCGGCAATCCATTACGAACGCAGCGGACAGGCACGTTCTGTGCAAATACATCCGCGCCGGGTGCGGTTTCAATTGTAATGCTGCTAGTTCTCATATTTCGTCTTTCGTTCATTCTTTTACAAGACGAACAGAGCGGAACGCGCAGGACACGTTTGTTGCGAATTTTGCAGACGCAGTTCAGTCAAGATCGACCTTCGATGCGGCGCTTCGCGCCGTGTGATGGTTACTCAGTTCCGCGTTCTTGTCGCTGTCGGCGGCAACACGCCGCCAATCACGAGAAAGGATTTACCACCAAGCGAAGAAGGCGCGGTGTATCAGGCGCACAAGATTCAATGAAGTCCGTCGAAAGAAATGCGAATGGCCACGTTAGCGTTCAGGACACTTCCACAGAAAGGATTGGCTATTGCCAGGCGAAAGCCGCACCAAACACGGCAAGCTCAACAATGGGGCTTTCCGCGAAACCGAATTTCTGCCGTTTTGCCCGCGACAAAAAACTATTTCAAAATTGCTATTGACAATTTTGATCCAGTAGTGCATATACACATCAAGATGTCAAAAGAACTGGACATGGCGACGGTGGAAAACTGCGTGTGCTTCAACTTGCGGTGGGTGGCGCGGGCGGTGACGCAGTTTTATGACTCGGAAATGCGGCGGCACGGAATTCGCCCAACGCAGGGAACTATTTTGCTGGCGTTGAATTCCAAGGAGAATTGGAGCATGGCCGAATTGAGCGATTGGCTCGGGGTCGAGCGAACGACGCTTGTCCGGAATCTCCGTCCATTGCAGCGGGATGGTTTAGTACAAGCCGTCGGTGGCGGACACGGCAATCGTGTGGAACTGGCAATTACGGCCAAAGGCCGAAAACAGATTGAGAAACTCACGCCCGCCTGGAAATCCGCCCAGTGCGCCGCAGTCAAAACGCTTGGTGAAAAGCGTTGGTCCGCAATCCTCTCCGATCTCGAAACTGCGGCGTTGGCTCTGAACAAATAATCCCAAACCTGAATGCCTTGAAGGCAATAACTATGAACAATGATGTGTATATGCACACTCCACTAAAGAACAAAACCGCGTTGGTCACGGGAGTTTCCTCCGGCATCGGCCGGGAAATCGCACAATTACTCGCAGAGCGAGGAGCGCGGGTGTTCGGCTCGGTGCGCAATCCAAAGGCAGCCAGCCCGATTCGCGGCGTTGATCTGGTCGGAATGGACGTGACGGATGACACAAGCGTGAACGCCGCGGTTCAAACCATTGTACAAAAAGCCGGGCCGGTTCAGCTTCTGGTCAACAACGCCGGTTACTCATTGATGGGTGCGCTGGAAGAAACCAGTGTTGATGAAGCCCGGCAGCAATTTGAAACAAATCTCTTCGGCGTCTTGCGTGTGACGAACGCCATCCTGCCAGCGATGCGGCAACAGGGCTTTGGGCGAATCGTCAACATCAGCTCCGTATTGGGCTTTCTGCCCGCGCCCTACATGGGAGTGTACGCCGCGAGCAAACACGCCGTTGAAGGCTATACCGAGACGCTCGACCACGAAATCAGGAGATTCGGCGTGCGCGCTCTGCTGGTCGAACCGGCTTATACGAAGACCAAAATCAGGGGGAACTCCAAATTCGCCAAGGGCGCTCTCGAAGTTTACGCGGATGAACGAAAACGTTTAACCGACGCGGTTCAGCAAAACATCGAACACGGAGACGATCCTCGCATCGTGGCAGAAGCGGTTTACCAAGCCCTAACTGCGAAATCGCCACGGCTGCGTTATCCAGTTGGCAAAGGGGTTGCCTTGAGCCGAATGCGCCGATTCGTTCCCGCCGCAATCTTCGATAAGAGTTTCCGCAAACAATCTCAACTGGTCTGACTTATGAACACACCAGTCATCGCGAAACTCCGCATCATGAAGCACGCACTTTTGAGTTTAGCCCCCATTGTCACGCTGGCATTGGCGGGCTGCGCGGTCGGGCCGAATTACAAGCGGCCACCGACGGAAACGCCTGCACACTACAAAGCCGAGGCGCTCGGTTCATGGAAGGAAGGCCAGCCGGGCGATCATGTTCCTAAAGGCGATTGGTGGAACATTTTCGGCGACGAAACTTTGAACGACCTGCAAGGCCGTGCGACTGGCGCGAACCAGGAATTAAAAGCCGCCGTCGCCCGCGTCGAGCAAGCTCGCGCCACGGCCAGAGTCGC
Organism: Verrucomicrobiota bacterium; assembly: GCA_003218515.1. Taxonomy (GTDB): domain Bacteria; phylum Verrucomicrobiota; class Verrucomicrobiia; order Limisphaerales; family AV2; genus AV2. The sequence continues at coordinate 3,756 of QHNT01000090.1, forward strand.
CCGCAGTGAACTGTTGCCAACGCTCAACGCCGATTCGAGCTACACGCGCCAGCGGTTTTCACCCAATCAAGTGCCGAGCTTCGGCGACCTGACCGCGAACAACTATCGCGGTGCGCTGGACTTGAGTTACGAAATTGATTTGTGGGGTCGCGTCCGGCGCGGCTTCGAGAGCGCCCGCGCCGACGCGCAAGCTTCACTCGCTGCGTTCCATAATGTGCTGCTCACTCTGCACGCCGACGTGGCGCAAAACTATTTTGCGCTGCGGGCGCTCGACTCCGAAATTTCCACAGTCACGAGCACCGTCAGATTGCGGAAAGAACAAGTCCAACTCGTGCGCAGTCGCTTCGAAAATGGCATTGGCAACCAACTTGACGTTGCGCGCGCGGAAACTGAATTAGCTTCCACCCAGGCCGAGGCGGCTTCGCTCGCGAAACGCCGCGCTGAACTGGAAAACGCGCTGGCCATTCTCGTTGGCGAAAATCCCTCGACGTTCAAATTCGCGGCGGCATCGGGCGACGACGGCATAAAATGGAGTCCCGCGCCACCGACAATTCCCGCGGGTTTGCCGGCGGATTTGCTGGAGCGCCGCCCCGATGTTTCTGAAGCGGAGCGTCAGCTTGCCGCAGCGAATGCCCGCATCGGGGTGGCGAAGGCAGCATTCTTTCCCGTGTTGAGGCTCACGGGTTCGGGCGGTTACGTGAGCGGCGACATTGAGAGTTTGTTCAATTGGGACAGCCGTGTCTGGTCCATTGGCCCGAGTCTTTCGTTGCCGATTTTTGCCGGCGGCAGAAATCTCGCGAACTACAGGCGCTCGAAGTCCGCCTTTGAAGAAACGATCGCGCGCTACCGCCAGAGCATCCTCGTGGCGTTCGGCGACGTGGAGAGCAGTCTCGCGGGGATTCATTTTCTCGCCGACCAAGCCGCCGCTCAGGATCGCGCGGTGGCCAACTCGCGTCGCGCCGCCGAACTCGCGGGCGAGCGTTATCGCGCCGGTATCGTGAGCTATCTCGAAGTCGTGGACGCGGATCGCGTGGCGCTTCAGTCCGAACGCGGCAGCGCGCAACTTGCCGGGCAGCAACTCATCGCATCGGTTCATCTCATCAAAGCCCTTGGTGGCGGCTGGCAAGGCCAAGGTTTTTAGCAAACAACCAAACAATTCACTGAGAGAAAATTTATGAATACATCACTTAACGAGCCCCCCACAACCGAGCTGCATCAGCAAAGGCCTGCGATACAAAAAGCATCCGAACCCGCAGACGCAGTAGTCGCGGATGAAGTCAGCTTTGTGAAAAAACATCGACGGCTGTTGCTGGCCACTGGTCTTGCTGGGGGAGGTTTGGCGGTGGCCCTGATGGCTGGAGGGTCTAAGCCAACCACGAAAGATCCACGCCTGCTGTCTCCGAGAGTGGAGGTTTTCGCGGCGCAAGCGGCTGGCTCAATTCGCAGAACCTTCACCGGAATCGTGGAAGCTCGTGTGCAAAGCGACTTGGGCTTCCGCGTCGGCGGAAAAATCCTGGAGCGATCCGTCAACATGGGACAGCGAGTCCAGAAGGGGCAAATGCTTATGCGGCTTGACCCCGTGGACCTCAAACTCTCATTGGCCGCGCAGGAAGCAAATGTCGAGGCGGCTCGGGCCAAATACACTCAGGCCAAGGCGGATGAAGCACGCTACGCTGCACTGGTCAAATCAGGTGCGGTCTCGCATCAGGAGTATGATCAGGCTCGCGCGACACTGGACAGCGCCAAAGCGCAGTTGGACGCGGCGGAGGCTCAGGCCAGAGTCAGCAACAACTCCAGCGAGTATGCCGTTTTGTTGGCGGATGCCGATGGGGTGATTGTCCGGACCTTGAGCGAACCAGGTCAGGTCGTGGCCGCAGGGCAAACCGTGATTCAATTGGCGCATGATGGTCCGCGGGAAGCCTTGATCAACCTGCCGGAGGGCGTGCGGCCTGATTTGGGAACGACTGCCTCGGCTCGGCTGTTTGGGCGGGATCACATGTATCAAGCTCGGCTGCGCGAACTCTCCAATGCGGCCGATCCGGCGAGCCGAACCTTTGCAGCGCGCTATGTGCTCGAAGGCGAAGCCGCCTCAACGCCGATCGGCTCGACCGTCACCATAGATATAGAATTACTCACCAAACAA
>QHNT01000091.1 GCA_003218515.1 Verrucomicrobiota bacterium
CGTCGAGGGATACGATCCAGCATCCAACACTTGGACGACAAAGGCACCGATGCTGACAGCGCGTTACTACCTCGCGGCCGCAGAGGTGGGCGGCAAGATCTACGCCATCGGCGGAGCGAGCAGCAGCGGCGCGTCCCTGAATGTCGTCGAAGCATACACGCCCGGTCCCAGGTCGACCGGCTATATTCTGTTCAAGAATTGAACACTGTACGGAGGTGGCCCCGGCGCGTTGGCGACTCGGGGCCACCTCCTGGACCTGGGAAGTCGCTGAGATAATTGCCGATGCGATCACGGCGGCTGCGGCTCGTGCGAGTGGCACAATTTCTCCCTCCTTGACCGAAAGCGGAAGATGACGCCTCGCGCGTTCGAAAAGTTTGTCTCTCGGACGGATTTGTTTCCGCCGAACAGAACAGGTAGGCTTCTCTTTAAGCATCACGACGGGACCGGGACCGAAGAATACCGTGGACGTATTTGTTGACCGAGCGGTCGGCGGTAATCCGTTCAAGCCTTTCGGCACATGGAGCCTCACCCTTTGAGGCAGGTGGATGGGTACAAAACTCCAAGCGGTCAGAACGTCGTCATTTCGGTCGAGGTGTACAAGAAGTGACGTGTGCGGCGCTGTCGGAGAGCGTATGCCGCTGGCATGCGCTCTTCGGCGGCCCGCCGAAGAGATGGCCTCTTGGACGGATTTGTTTCCACATTTTGTGCAACTTTCAGACGGTTTTTCCTCTGTAAAGAAAGTAGAACGAATTACAACTTAAACCCAGTTGCCAGCCTGCCCCGAGAGAAAGGAATACGCTGGCGCAGTGGAAAGGGAAAGCTATGAAAAAACGATCCAAATGGACGCAGAACATTCTGATTATCGCTAGCCTCATTGCGGCTGGGCTCGCGATGGCCGAAGCGACGAGAACCGCCTTCTCAACGCAGGTCACGATCGAGTTGGGAGTTCCGGAGAAGGTGTGGGTCAGCGACGGGATCACCCATGTCAGGAACCAGCCGTACTTCTCGCTGGTGCCGGTGACGATCGCCGGGGTCGCGGTGCACTTTAGAGGCGTCGTCAGCTACAACGCCGACGCGGAGGGCAACGGGACCGACAACGGGACGTTTCTCTACACTGCCATCGACGGCTCGGGGTCCTGGGAGGGCCGGTTCTCCGGGATCGCCACCGGCGGCCTGGTCTCGAACCGCTTCGTGGGCCAAGGCTCCGGGGCTCTGGATAGGACCACCATCCAGGGAACATACGTGGATTCCGGGTTCGTGGCCACGCTGTCAGGGGAGATCCTGAAACACTAGTGCCAGGCGTTGACGGGAACTGCGGCGTGAACTCGACCGCGCCGCACAGACTTTCCGACGGTCGTAGGATTGACAGATAAACAAGCGCCAAAACGATCGTTCGCAAAAGTTCTTCAGTAACAACAGCCACGATAAATCTCGTAAACATCCACCCGCCCCCCTGGGAAATAGAAATTCGTGGGAAAAGAAAACACGCGCGCCGTCCGATCATAAGTCAACGTGGCCGGCTTGTCCGGTGAGTTTGGGTCGTAGGCGGCGAACAGGATTTCTTTTTCGGTTGCGGTGGCGTCGAAGAGCACGACCGCGTGGTTGATGCTCAGGCCCGGAAAGCGCACCAGATGCACGACCGGCGCCCGGTTGCGCTTAATTTCGGCGGCGAGCGTTTCGGCGGTTTTCTGCTGATGATGCCGGCTGAACGGCCAGATCATCCGCCAATGTCCGCGCTGAAAATAGCTTCGCCACGCGCCGCCGCAATTCGCCTGCAACAGTTTTTCCTGCGCCTGACTCAACTCGCGCAGGCTCGCGTAGCCGGGAATAACAATCTTTTTCCCGTCGGGCAGTTCGTTGCGCGGACTCGTCGCAACGACTTTGCGGATCAGACGCCGACAGGTTTTCGTGTCCGCCTTCGGCTGTGCCGGATCAAAGCGCGCATTTTGAAAGAACTGCTTTGCCGCGCGGGCGACGACGAAGCAATGGTGAGTGTAGTCAGGGTTCGGTTCGCGACGCTGGTGGACCCATTTGCCGCGCTGGTCGAAGTGATACTCCCACACCAGTTCATTCGGGTAAGCGAACGTGTCCTGTTCGAAAGCGAAATGACGCGAACGGGCCGTCGCGGGTTGCGACGTGGCGCAGCCTGTGAGCGCGATCGCCACGCAGATCAACAGGAGCCACCGCCAACAACCTGGAGCGTGAGATTTTGAAACCGGAACACTCATGCTGAAAACGGCAGTTGGATGGCCGCGAAAGAACGCAAAGACCGCAAAGACGGAAAGTAATGGGATTTTACGATTTCGCCCAGCGGGCGAAACAGCGATCCGGATTCAAGCCATTCTATCTTCGCGTTCTCTTGCGGCTCAACTGCTCTTTTTAAGCTCATTCGCGCTTGCGGCAGAAGCTATCGCTGCGCTACCAAACTGACAATGCTTTACGAGCGCTGGCGACAAATCGTGAAAGAGAACCGCAACGAACTCGCGTTGTGCGAGGTCGCCAGCGGCCAGCAATGGACGTTCGGCCAACTTGACGCCGCCGCGGAAAGCGCCGCGACAGCAACGGATGCCATCGTTTATCCACGAGGCATATCCGCCGAGTTCATCTTCGCGGTGCTCCACGCCTGGCGCGCAGGGAAGGTGGTTTGCCCATTAGAAGTCGGTCAAGCGCCGCTACAGTTGAGCAAACTGCCACCCGGCTGCGTTCATTTCAAAACGACTTCGGGCACGACCGGCGGGCCGCGCGTCATCGCCTTTACCGCGGAACAATTGATGGCCGACGCGGAAAACATCGTTGCGACGATGGGCCTGCGACGGGACTGGCCGAATCTCGGCGTCATCTCACTGGCGCATTCCTACGGTTTCTCGAACCTGGTCACACCGCTGTTGTTGCAGGGCATTCCCGTCATTCTTTCGGATCCGCCGTTGCCGGAAGCGGTGCGTCGGGCCGCGACCACGGCGGACCACCTCACGCTGCCGGCGGTGCCGGCGCTCTGGCGCGCGTGGCACGAGGCGAACGCGATTCCCGCGAATCTGCGGCTGGCCATTTCCGCCGGCGCTCCCTTGCCGTTGCCGCTGGAGCAGGCGGTCTTCGACTCGACGGGCGTCAAGCTGCACAACTTTTACGGCGCCAGTGAATGCGGCGGCATTGCTTACGACACTTCCACGCGCCCGCGCAGCGACGCGGCGAGCGTGGGCGTCCCGATGCGGAATGTTCAACTTTCGGTCAACCAGGACGGCTGCCTGGAGGTGCGCAGCCGGGCGGTGGGCGAGACTTACTGGCCGGAACGGCAACCCAACCTGAACGCGGGCGTTTATAGCACGAGCGATTTGGTGGAGTTAAGGGACGGCCAGGTATTTTTGCGTGGCCGGGCCAGCGACTTGATTAACACGGCAGGACGCAAAGTATCGCCCGAAACAATCGAGCGGGTTCTACTGACACATCCCAACGTGCGCGCGTGCCTCGTGTTCGGCGCACCGAGTCACGAAGCCGAACGGACCGAGATCATTGTCGCTTGCATCGCGGCGAAGTCCAACGTGACCGCCGACAGTTTGAGGGATTTTTTGCTTTCGAGGCTCCCGGCCTGGCAGGTGCCGCGAGAGTGGTTTTTTGTGGAGTCGCTGAAATCAGATCAACGCGGCAAGTTGTCGCGCGCGGAGTGGCGGCGGAGGTATTTGGAGCGAGCGCAACGGCGATAACTCACTAAACGAAGGCGGCGACAGTGTCCTGGTTTGTCTGTAGCGGCGCTCTGTGCGCGGTTCGGGCGGTCATAGACCGCCGCTACAATTCAAAGTTTAAGATTAAGGCACCACCAGGGCGGCAAACGGTTTGACTTTCGGTACAGCTTCTGTCATAAGATTTGCGATTCCAACTGACTCCACGTCTTATGAGCGCCAAATATTCCCCACGTGTCGGCCTGTTCCTGTTTGTTGCCGGCGTCATTGCCTGGTTATCGAGCGACTCGCGCGCCTTGGCCCGCGTGGTGGACAATTTCGATGACAACACGAAAACCGGCTGGAGCGATTTCACGTTTACGCCTGGATTCGGAATTCCAGCGGAGACCGGCGGCCAGTTCATCTTTACTCAACCCCCCGCGGGCCAGGCCATCTTCAGCGCCAGCACCAAGACATCCGAGACGTTCGCGCTTCAGGATGGCCGGACGGTCGAGTTCCGGGTGGACCTGGTGAGCGGCGGCGGGAAGGATTCTTTTGCCATTCTCGCGTTCATCCCCACGTCGTCGTCGGCCAGCACGCTCGCGGGTTATGGGTTTGCGAAGTCAACCACCGATATTCTCATCACCAAAGGCATCGGCAAATATTTCTACAATGAAAACCCGACGCCTGCGATCAAGAACGACAACGTAACGATGGTGCTCTCGATGACTGGAAAAGGAGGCAATGTCGTCATCAACGCGAAAGTGCTCGACAAGGACAACAACAACGCGGTGTTGTTCGACCGGACGTTCGTGGACACACCGGCGGCAGACGTGCTGTCGGACGGCACGGACAGTCCCGCGTCGCCGTATTTTGGCAGCGGCAACTTTGTCCTTTACCTCTATCAGGACTACGACCCGAACGCGCCGGAGAACCCTTATCAGGTGACTTATGATAACGCCGAAGTTTTCGTACTGGACAACACCGTGCTCGACGATTTCAACGACAATACCAAGACCGCGTGGCAGGATTTTACGTTCACTCCAGGCTTTGGCATTCCGGCGGAAACGGGTGGCCAATTTGTATTTATGCAGCCGCCTGCCGGTCAGGCCATCTTCTCGGCCAGCACCAAGACGTCGCGCACCTTTGGCATTCAGGACGGGGAGCGGCTGGAGTTTCGCGTGGACCTGGTCGCTGGCGGGGACAAAGATTCCTTCGCGATCCTGGCATTTATTCCGACGAGTTCGACCGTGAGTTCTCTGGGCGGGTATGGATTGGCGAAATCGACGACCGACATCCTCATCACGAAGGGCATCGGCAAATATTTTTACAACGAGAACCCGACGCCCCCGATCAAAAACTCGAACGTCACGCTCGTCCTGTCCATGGAAGGCAGAGGGACCAACGTCATCATCATCGGCAAGGTGCTGGACAAGGACAACAGCGACGCGGTCGTGTTCGAGCAGCGATTCGTGGACACGCCCGGGGCAGATGTGTTGTCGGACGGCACCGACAGTCCCGCGGCGCCTTATTTCGGCAGCGGCAATTTCGTTCTCTATCTCTACCAGGATTACGATTCAGCCGCGCCGGAAAATCCGTACCAGGTGATCTACGACAACGCCCAGGTTTCCGCGCCACCGCTCGCGGGCAACACACCCCCGGTCATCTCGGATGTCCTTCCCGACGCCTACGCAAACTACCTTCCGGCTTCGACGCAAATTTCCTTCAAGATCACAGATGAAAAACCGATCGCCGACAGCAAAATCCTCGTCACGCTCAACGGGGTTCAGTTCACTTCGACCAACGGTTTGACCATCACCGGGTCGGGAAACACGAAAAACGCCACTCTCGGCAGTTTGGTCGCAAACGTGAGTTACGCAGCCGTCATTCAGGTCACGGACTCTGACAACGCAGAAGTTTCGGTCCCCCTTTACTTTGACACGTTCTCGACGAACGACCTCGTACTGGAGGTCGAAGACTACAACTTTGGCAGCGGACAGTTTATTGATAACCCTGTGCCAGTTGCCGAAGGCGGCGGCGCGGCGACCTCGTACAGCCAGCAAGCCGGCGTTCAGGGTGTGGACTTCGACGACACGCGCCCGACGCCTCGGCCCCAGGACACGTTGTATCGGCCCAGCGACGTGGTCCGCATGCAGCACTCGTTGGACAAGACGCGACAGAAATACATTGATGCCGGCGGCGCCGCGGCCAACGTGTACGATTATGATGTTGGCGACATCGCCACTGGAGAATTCCTCAATTACACGCGGACATTCACCGCCGGGACTTATGAAGTGTATCTGCGCGAATCGCTGGTCAATATGGCGCGCGCCGAAGCGGCGCTGGAAAAGGTCGTCACCGATCGGACCCAGCCGAACCAGTCCACGAAACCACTCGGTTCGTTCATCGGCGCGTTGACGGGCTACCAATATCGCAACTTCCCGCTCACCGACGGGTTCTCGTCATGAGCGTGTCGCCAGGGCCGGGCGCCACGCTCGAGACCGTGGCGCCCGTTGTTAGCGTGAACATTCAAAACCGAGACACCACTGTTCGAACCAACAGCATCGTACTCTCGGTCAACGGAACGGCGGTGGCGAATTCGATCGTGGCGGACACCAACGGGGCCACGATTACTTACGCCATGTCGCCTTTGCCGCCCTCAGGCGCGACGAACACGACGAGGGTCGTGTTCACCGACAGTGGAGGCGTGACGCAGACCAACGACTGGAGTTTTGTCGTGACATACAAGTCGTTGGACCCGGCCAACCGTCAGGCGGGCGCGGGGGCCAATCCGGGATTCAAAGTGCGCGTCGTGCAGGCCCCCTCCGGTTCCAACCTCGACAACAGCCTGCAGCGCGCGGAGGACCAGTTGGCGCCGAACTCGACCATTCCGAAATACTACGAAACCAACGTCGTTGACCTGGTCATCAACTATTCACAGAACGGTCCAGGCAGCACCGACGGTTACTTCCCCGACGACGCCTTGATTCCGGGTCTGGATGTTGCTCAAAATAGCAGTGACGACATCGCGATGGAGATTTTGACTTACGCGGAGTTGCCGGCGGGCGTCCTTCGTTTTGGCGTTCGTTGTGACGACGGCTACAAGCTCATTGCCGGCAGCAGCTTTGCCGATCTGAGCACGCCCGCGCTGGCGTTCCACAACGGCGGGCCGGCGGACGAGACGTTTGATTTCGTTGTCCCACAGGCTGGCCTCTATCCGTTTCGGATGGTTTGGTATGAACGCGGCGGCGCGGCGTTCGTCGAATGGTTCTCGGTTGATCCGAATACCGGTGCGCGAACGCTGATCAACGACGCCGGCACGCCGGGCTCAATCAAAGCCTACGCATCAGTGGCACCCGCCATCGCGCTGGAATCCACTCCCAATCTGGCGCCGGGTGCGTTCTCCCCTGAAACCAGCGCAGTTGTCGATGCCGGCACCAAAACGATCACATTGCTTCAGTCGGGCAGTCAGCGCTTTTATCGGTTGCGGGCCAGCACCGCGCTGACCATCGACAGCATTCAAATCAACGGCGGCAACATCGTGTTGAAGTACCGATAAAGATGAATTGACTGCTTTGGGCGGACCGGCAATGCCGTCCCTGCTAACATGGACCGCGACACGCGGTCCCTCCCAACGGTAATCATTTCCAAACCGGTGGAACGTCTCTCTTCCATGAACCACCCCTCTGCCGGCCTGCGGCCACCCTCTCCCCGCCTTGCGGGGAGAGGGCAGGGAGAGGGGTGCCGATCTGGTTCATGGCTTCGATTCACGTCCGGATTTTGGAGGTGTTCCCTGCCCATGAACCTCCCTCACCCCTTCCCTCTCCCCCAGTGGGGGAGAGGGTGGCCGGAGGCCGCGTGAGGGGGCCTCTCGGGGTTCAAGGGCGCAATGCGCGCAAAAAGTTCGGGGTGTTCTCTCCTGGGGTGAGGGCGAGCGTCTTATCCCACCTCTTGGTTCCTGCGCCAGTCGCGGCCAGGATCGGGTGCGCTGTTTCTCCCGATAAAAGCCGCAATTGTGTTGAATTGTTTTTGAGGCGGCGGTATCCAATGCGCGGTAGCGAGCCGGGAATATAGAACAATCAGGATTTTTCAGCAATGAAGGCATTTGTTTTTTCGGCTGAAACAAGGAAACGGTTGTTCGGCATTTCGTCGCGGAACATTTTAACTTCGCTTTTGCTGCTGATGTTCTGCTGGCAGCAAATGGCCAGGGGACAGACCGACGATTTCAATGACGGCAATGACGGCGGCTGGATGCATTTGGACCTTAGCGCGCCTCCGGCAAACTTCCCTCCGGCTACCAACAGCTATCCTGACGACGACTTTGGCGGCAAAGCCTATCGGATCTTTACTCCAGCGCCGCCGGATCCAGGCTTCGGGCCCGCCAGAGCGTTTAGCTATCGGACCGAGGTTTACAGTAATTTTTTCTATGTGGCGGTGGACGTTGTCACGTGGGACAACAGCCTCAACCAGGCTTTCGGGTTTCTGATTCGCGCCTCCAATATTGGCCTGGGCCGGACCGACGGCTACGTTTTGAATTATGATCCCAATCAGCAACCTGGCGGACGTGGTCAATTCCAGATTAATCGGGTGGACCGCGAAGCGCCCTCAGATCCGCTGAGCGGCCCGGCGACAGCGAACATTACGCTTGATCCGACGCACCGATATCGTTTCGTGTTGACCGGCGCAGGCAGCACTTTGACCGGACATATTTATGATTTCCTGGACCTGACGACTCCGCTCGTCACCATCCTGGCGGACGATGACACGTATCCGAGCGGTGTCCTGGGTTTGTTCAACTTTTCCCGCGTTGACACCAACCAGTATGCCAATCCCATCACTGGCAAAGCCGACGTCACGTTCGACAATTATTACGCCTCGACGGCCGCGCCGACTCCACTTGGTCTTCAAGGCACGCCGCATCCGGTGCCGGACATGCCGCAGGTCGCGAACCGCACCCCGGAAGCGCGGGCGAACTTTTATCCGTACACGAACGGGATCAGTCTCACGGCGACGACCCTGACCACCAACGCGATCAACACCGGCGCTATCAAGCTCTTCCTCAACGGCGCGGACGTGTCTTCTGGATTGGCGATGTCCGGCAGCGCCAGCAACGTGGACGTCACGTTCAACGGTCTGGCGGCGAACGTGGTCTATGACGCGCGGATTGTGTTGTCCGACTTTTCGGGCCGGACCACCACCAACGAGTTCACGTTCGACACGTTTGACGAAAGCTATTTTGACTCGCCTGCGGTCAAAGTCATCGAGGCCGAGGATTACAATTACAACAGCGGGCAGTTTCAGGATGAGCCGCCGCCCTCCGGCGTGAACGGATCGGGCCAACAGGTCAACGGGTTCGGCGTCGGTTACTTCGACCTGATCGGAACGACGAACGTGGATTACCTCGATTATTCCACGTCGCCTGGCAGCGGTGTCACGCCAGAATATCGCACTGTGGATTTTGTCGGCACACAGGCTGGATCGGCAGAAATTGACAACGCCGGCGCGCTCAACGACACAATTCGCGGAAAATATGCCGCCAACAGCTATGACCTGCCGGAATACGAAGTGCGCGGAACCGAAGGCGGAGAATGGCTGAATTACACGCGGGTCTTTTCCAACGCCAACTACCGTGTTTATCTGCGCGAAGCCTGCCGCGCGCCGCAGGCCGTCTATCTCGACCAGGTCACAAGCGACCCCGCGCAAGCCAATCAGACCACGACGCGTCTCGGCGTGTTCAACGTGCCCAGCACCGCCATGTTGATCAACTATCGTTATGTGCCGCTCACGGACCCCAAAGGTAATCCGACCTCACTGAATTTATCCGGCACGAACACGCTCCGTCTGACGCTGGGCGGGCCGCAAACCAACGCGACCCAATACACGATGGTGCTCAATTATCTGGTGTTTGTGCCGGTCATCGTGCCACAGATTGTCCTGGAGTCATCATCGGACGTCGCGGGGACGTTTACGGACAGCACCGCGACCATTGACACCGCGAGCAAAACGAT
>QHNT01000092.1 GCA_003218515.1 Verrucomicrobiota bacterium
TGGGAGTCTAAGTCGATGGTTTACTTGGCTGCAGGCTTCTTTGCTTCATCGGTCTTTTCCCCTGCCTCCGATTCCTGGATCTCTTCGATGCCCCCCTTCATGTAGAAGTTGCTTTCGGGCACTTCGTCGTGTTTGCCGTCGAGGATTTCCTTGAAACCGCGGACGGTGTCGGCGATCTGGACCTGCTTGCCTTCCCGGCCGGTAAAGACTTCCGCCACGCTGAATGGCTGGCTCAGGAAACGCTGAATCTTGCGGGCGCGAAACACAGTTAGCTTGTCCTCCGGGGACAATTCGTCCATGCCCAGGATGGCGATGATGTCCTGGAGGTCTTTGTATCGTTGTAAGACGCGCTGGACGCCACGGGCGACATCGTAATGCTCCTGGCCGACGATGTCGGGCGCGAGCGCGCGCGAAGTCGAGGCCAGGGAATCCACGGCCGGATAAATGCCCAGCTCGGCAATCGAGCGCTCCAGAACGATGGTCGCGTCCAGGTGAGCGAAGGTGGTGGCGGGCGCCGGATCGGTCAGGTCGTCAGCAGGGACGTACACGGCCTGGAAGGAAGTGATGGAACCTTTCTTGGTGGAGGTAATGCGCTCCTGCAAGGCGCCCATTTCGCTAGCGAGGGTGGGCTGATAGCCGACCGCGCTCGGGGTTCGGCCCAGCAAAGCGGAGACCTCGGAGCCAGCCTGTGAAAACCGGAAGATGTTGTCAATAAAGAGCAGCACGTCCTGGTTTTTCTCATCGCGGAAATATTCCGTGATGGCCAGACCGGCGAGGGCCACGCGCAAGCGGGCGCCGGGTGGCTCGTTCATCTGGCCATAGACGAGCGCGATCTTGGACGCGGCCAGGTTATCCTGTTTGATGACCCCGGCCTCGGACATTTCGTGGTAGAGATCGTTGCCTTCACGGCTGCGTTCACCCACGCCCGCGAAAACAGAGACACCGCCGTGGAGCTTGGCGATGTTATTAATGAGCTCCATGATGACGACCGTCTTGCCGACGCCGGCGCCGCCGAACGCGCCGACCTTGCCGCCTTTGAGGAACGGGCAGATGAGATCGATGACTTTGATGCCCGTGGTTAAGACCTGCGGCGAGGTGGACTGGTCCACCAACGACGGCGCCTGCCGGTGAATCGGATAGCGTTTCTCGGCCGTGACCGGTCCGCGCTCGTCCACCGGTTCGCCGATGACGTTGAACACGCGGCCCATGACGCCCGGGCCGACGGGCATCGAGATGGGTTTGCCGCTATCGATGACCTCGTAACCGCGCTTGAGTCCTTCACTGGAGCCCATGGCGACGGTGCGCACCCAATTGTCGCCCAAGTGTTGCTCGACTTCGAGCGTGAGCTTGGTGGTCTTGCCCAACACGTCAAACTCGACGGTGAGCGCGTTGTAGATCGCGGGGAGTTGGTCGGGGAACTCGACGTCCACGACCGGTCCGATGACTTGAACGATTTTGCCTTTGTTCATGGGATTGCTAGTTGCCCATCGCCATCTGGGCGGTGGTGATTTCCAAAAGTTCCTTCGTGATATTGGCCTGGCGGAGTTTGTTGTATTCGAGCGTCAGGTCTTTGATCAACTGGTTTGCGTTGTCGGTGGCGTTCTTCATCGCCACCATGCGGGCGCTGTATTCGCTCGCCTTGGCTTCGAGCAGAATCTGGTAAACCTGAAAGTTCAGATAATGCGGCAGCAACCCGCCAAGCACTTGATCCGCCCCCGGCTCAAACAGGAATTCGGTCGCGCCTTTGAGCAGTCTGGCATTGTCGGCCGGCCCTTCCTCCAACTCGGCGTGCACCGCCTTGATTTCGCCCACCGGCAGCAGCGACCGCGCTTCCGGCTTTTGCGTGAGCGTGGAGATGAAATTGGTGAAGAGAATGTCCACGGCGTCCACTTCGCTTTTGATGAACAGGTCCTGCGCGAATCTGGATATGGCCCGCGCTTCACTGAACAACGGCGTGTCCTTGTACGTGAACTCCGCGGCCAGTTGCCGTTTGGTGCGCGCCACGAACTGTGATGCTTTCCTGCCAGCAGTGAGGTAAACGGTCGTATCCTTGTGAAACTTCACGGCTTCACGAAGCAGATTCGAGTTGAGCGCGCCGCACAGACCCTTGTCCGTGCTGACCACGATCACAGCGCGTTTCCTGAGCTCGCGCACCTCCATCAGCGGATGGGTGAAATCGCCCGCGTTCGCGGCCACTTCAGCGAGCACCTCGTTCATGAGCGACGCGTAAGGGCGCCCGGCGAGCGCGGCCTGCTGGGCCTTGCGCATCTTGGCCGCCGCCACCATCTGCATCGCCTTGGTGATCTGCGACGTGTTCCGGATCGACTTGATGCGTCGTCGTAAATCGCGAGTGCTCGGCATGGGGAATTATCGGTTCGTTGTCTGCTTCACTCGATACGAGTAAGCCTGCTCTTTCACGTGAAAACCAATCTCGCGCCGCGGCTGTCCGGGTTCCGCCGGTTCGAGCAGTTGCCGAATGGCTTCGAACAATGTGGCGATGGATTCGTCCTGGCTGTCCAGGCGGTTCTCCAACTCGGCAAATTTTTGCGCGATTTTTTTGTTCGAGGCGAGCTGTTCGCGCAGGTAAACAAAAGCGCGCACGACCCGCACGCTCGCTTCGATGGCCAGCGGACTGTTCAACACACTGGCCAGCATGATGGCGCCGTGCTCGGTAAAAACCCACGGCGGAGTTTGACGCCCTCCGCGGCCGGTTTTTGAAATCACAGATTGTGATATCAAAGCTGCAAGTTCTTGTCGCGTAAGTTGAAACGCGAAGTCCGCGGGGAATCGTTTGGAGTTCCGTTTCAGCGCCTGGTTCAACTGGCCGGTCGTGACACGATAAATCCGAGCCAAATCCGAATCCAGCATGACACGCTGCCTGCGGATAGTGAGGATCAGGTTCTCAATCATCACTGCGGGAGCCACTGCGGGTTGGTTGGCCATAGACATTGTTCGCGTCCGGTCACAGATTGTCACCGCTTAACGGGAGGTGCTCTCGTTTACTTGTAGGTTTGCTTGAACTCCGTCACTGCCGCCTTCAATTCCGCCGTCAGCGCGTCGCTCAACGCCTTCTCTTTGGCAAGCTTCGCCATCAGCGCCGATTTCCTCGTCGTCAGGTATTCCGTCAGTTTGTTCTGGCAATCTTTGATTTTCTCCACGGCCACGTCGTCGAAGTAACCGTTCTGGGCGGTCCAGAGGATGGCGGCCTGCGCTTCGACTGATATCGGGTTGTACTGCGGCTGCTTGAAAACTTCGACAATGCGCTTGCCGCGCTCGATCTTGGCCTGCGTCGCCGCGTCGAGGTCGGACCCAAACTGGGCGAACGCCGCCAGTTCGCGGAACTGCGCGAGGTCAAGCTTGATGCGGCCGGCGACCTGTTTCATCGCCTTGATCTGCGCCGCCGAACCGACGCGCGACACCGAAAGGCCGACCGATATCGCCGGGCGCACGCCCTGATAAAACAAGTCCGTTTCCAGATAAATCTGGCCGTCGGTGATCGAGATGACGTTCGTCGGGATGTAGGCCGAGACGTCGCCGAGTTGCGTTTCGATGATGGGCAGCGCCGTCAGCGAACCATTGCCGTATTTCTCATTCAAGCGCGCGGAGCGTTCGAGCAAACGGCTGTGGAGATAGAACACGTCGCCCGGATACGCCTCGCGGCCGGAGGGTCGCTTCAACACGAGCGACACCTGACGATACGCCACGGCGTGCTTGGACAAATCGTCAAAAATAATGAGCGCGTCCATGCCGTTGTCCATGAACCATTCGCCCATCGCGCAACCGGCGAACGGCGCGAGGTACTGGTTGGTGGCGGAGTCGGACGCGGAAGCGACCACGACGATGGTGTACGGCATGGCGCCGGCCTCTTCGAGCACGTTGATGACGCGCGCGATGTTCGACTGCTTCTGGCCCACTCCGACGTAAATGCTGTAAAGCGGGCGATACTCCTTGTCGCCCGCGGCTTCAGCAGCCTTGTTCAACCGCGCATTGCTGATGATGGTGTCAATGCCGATGGTTGTCTTGCCCGTGGAACGATCGCCGATGATGAGTTCGCGCTGGCCGCGGCCAATCGGAATCATCGCGTCAATGGCCATGATGCCCGTTTGCACCGGTTGGCTGACGGACTTGCGCCGGATGATGCCGGGGGCGATTTTCTCCACCGGATAACTTGTTTCGTTTTTGATCGGTCCTTTGCCGTCCACCGGTTGACCGAGCGTGTTGACGACGCGGCCAAGCAGACCTTTGCCAACCGGCACCTGGAGGAGCTTGCCCGTGGTGCGGACTTCCTGCCCTTCCTTGACGCTGGTGTAATCGCCGAGAATAATGGCGCCGACCTCGGTCTCTTCAAGGTTCAACGCCAGGCCGGTGACGCCGTTGCCGAAGTCGAGCATTTCGTTAAGCATGGCGTCGGTCAGGCCCTCGATCTTGGCGACGCCGTCGCCGATTTCCCGCACGGCGCCGACGTTTTGCTTCGCCACTGAAGTTTTCACACCCGCGATCTGGGCTTCGATTTCCTGCAATAGGTTGCTCATAAATTTTCTTCAGGCTATGGGCGATGGGGCTTTTGAGGCGATCGGCCCATGACCTATCGCCAATGGGCTCTCGCCTCGTTTAAAAACCTTCCGCCAACGCAGCCAGGCGGGCGCGGACGCTGCCGTCGTAAACGTCACTGCCCACTTGCACGCGCAGGCCGCCAATTAAATCCGGATTTTGCATAAATGAAACGTTCAGCCCTGGACCGTAGCGACGCGCCAGGTTCGTCTGCGCGCCGGTGCGCAGGTTTTCCGGGAGTTGAACCGCGCTTTCGATTCTGGCCGTGCGGCGCGCGACGTCCAGTTTCACCAACCGCTGGAAGTGCGATAGAATCGCCAGGTAGCCTCGCGGCTTTTGCGCGATGACTTGCTGCACCACCTGGCGCACGCGGTTTTCGTCAAGTAAACCGTTGAGGAGGCAACTGCGGAACAGTTGTTTGGCATCGCGCCGCGCTTGTTTGGTGATTTTCATTTCCGGCTCAGGTAGGGTCGGCGCGCTGCGCCGACCGGACGCCGCAGCGCGGCGTCCCTACCGTCACGCCGCCAGTTGCCGGTTCGTTTCTTCGGCGAGCCGCTGCTGGTCTTCTACAGTTAAGATCTTGCCGGTCACTTTGGCAGTTGTCTCGACCACCAGCCTTCCGACCTCGCGTTTCAACTCGGCCATCATGCGCGCATGATCCTGCGCAGCGGCTTCGCGGGCCTTGGCGATGATCTGCTCCGCGGCCGCGATGGCCTTCTGCGTCTCCTGCTCCTGCACCCGCGCAGCGGCCGCGCGGGCCTCTTCGATCAGTTTGTTGGCCTGGAGGTTGGTCT
>QHNT01000093.1 GCA_003218515.1 Verrucomicrobiota bacterium
GCCGTGGGTGGAACCAACATCTTTACCTCGCCGGATGGTCTGGCGTGGAACAGCGAAGGCACGGGTATCACTACCGAGCTTTATGCCGCGGGGTTCGCTGCCGGGGAATTCCTCGCGGCTGGCGACGGAACGATTTTGACTTCCACCAATGCCGTCACTTGGATGCAACAGGATTTAGGAACCAACACAGTAATCGTGTGGGGCGTCGCATACGGTAACGGAACGTTCGCGGCTGTTGGAAAGAAGCTCGCGGGACCCGTCTTCTCAACGAGCGCCATTCTTACCTCCGCCAATGGCATGACCTGGACGAGTCGAACTTCAGGAATTCTGGACCAGGCGTACTACGACGTGGCCCTCGGCAATGGAACGTTCGTAGCGGTCGGATTGCGAGATGCGAAGTCCGGCGCGGGCGCGATCGCGACGTCGCCCGATGGTGTAACCTGGACAGGACCGGCCTTTTCCACGACGGCAAGCCTGTCTGGAGTCGCGTATGGCAATGGGGTCTTTGTGGCCGTGGGCTCTTACACCAATACCACCGGGCAAAAGACCGGGAGAATCGTGACTTCGACCGACGACAGCACATGGCTCGAGCAAAGTTCGCAGACGACACCGCCGCTGTCCGCCGTGGCCTTCGGCAATGGAATGTTTGTGGCCGCCGGCGGCACGAACGTGGTGACTTCGACTGACACCATCACATGGACCCCGTCAGTCTCCGGTACTGCCAACAATCTGCTGGCCCTTGGCTACGGCGGCGGCCTCTTCGTCGGGGTAGGATCACGCGGCACGATTCAGACTTCGACGAATGGCGATGTCTGGACCAAACGACCCACCAGCACGACCCATACGCTGAGCGGCATCGCTTACGGCAACGGCAGATTCGTCACGGTCGGAAATGTGGGCACAATATTTACCTCCGACGATGGGACCAACTGGACGAGCGTTAATTCAGGATTCCAAAACATCCTCAATGGCGTGACGTACGGGAATGGCACCTTTGTGGCAGTGGGAAGCGCATCTGGATCGACGGGATTCTCAACAATCTTAACGTCCGGCGATGGTTATGCCTGGTCCGAACGAGCACCCGGATCGGTTCAGGCGCTTCGGGGCGCCGTTTATGGGAATGGGAGCTTTCTGGTTGTCGGCGACCAAGGAACTATCCTGCAATCGGCAGGTCCCGCCGACTTCCGTTTGACAGCGAACGGCTTCGGCACGACAGGCTTCCAACTGACCGTTGTCGGGGCGCCGGGCAGCCGCTACCGGCTTCAAGCTTTGACTTATTTCAACCCGAGCAACTGGGTCGACTTGATCACGATCACCAACCCTCAATCAACGATTTCCCTGACCGACACGACAGCCACAATGTTCCCACAGCGGTTTTATCGCTTGGTATCGCCGTGATGGAACAGCGCCGGATGGCGC
Source organism: Verrucomicrobiota bacterium (assembly GCA_003218515.1). Classification (GTDB taxonomy): domain Bacteria; phylum Verrucomicrobiota; class Verrucomicrobiia; order Limisphaerales; family AV2; genus AV2. The sequence continues at coordinate 1,420 of QHNT01000093.1, forward strand.
GGCCAGAAAGTTTAGCCGGCACCGTGCGTGAGGAGTGAACCTCCTCCGAGGCAGCGCTGCGACCTCCAGCAACGTGGAGGCCAACGCACGGAACGGCCGTTGCCAATTCGATGAGCCGCTTCCAGTCCTTGGCTCTACCTGCATCCCTGCCTATGGATCTGGAGGCACAATCGCTTGTAAATCAAAGACGTTTTGCCTTCGAAACCCGAATCCGTGCCGACAAAAATCCATAGAGTGCCACTCGGGTCGGACCGGGTGATGAGCGGCGCTGGGGTTTCCAATTCTTTCAGCTCATATTGCTCGTTGTGGCAATCCGTGATGCTCGTCGCGATATTCCCGATAACCAACGCATCGGCACCGCTAATCGATTGCCGGCCGATGTCAACATTCATCCTGACCGTACCGTCGTCTTCAATGACAGGCGATGGTTCATCCGGCACCGCGCCAAACTTCACATAAACGTTTTCGCCCGGGTCGCCCCCAGCTCCAATACAGCCGGTGGGCGCCTTTGACCAGAGCTCGACCCATGCTTCGACCTCGTAAATGGTGGAAGGTTCGAGGCTGCAAATGGGGTGCTTGATGAACATGAACAAGTCGTCGCTGTGATTATTTCCGGAGATGAAAAGTCCCTGATTCAAGTTGGTGCATTCGTTGACATACGCCCAAGCCAACTCGTAAAGAGACTCCTGGTCCGCAAGATAGTCCGCAAATCCGGCCTGCCATCCAGCGCACGGGCGACGAAGGTCAAAGTCAAAGTATTCGAATGGATCGTGATGATGGTTCTTCCCCATTGCCCAATAGGTGCAATGAACAAAGATGAACCAGAGCAGAACATTCCGTCGCCACATAGGTCAGGAATTTAGCGCAACGACTGCTGAAAGAAAATGCCCTTTTCCTGCCCGGAGGGTAGGTGTTACCCTAGGTTTACTGTCGTCGGCGCCGTAAAAGGCGGGCCGGGCCTGCGACAAATCCGGGGCCAACTGAGAAGCATTGGAAGTGTCAGGAAGGGGAAATCAATGGACCGCGCCTTGTCGCAAAGCGCAGTTCAAAGTTGTTTCGGCACTTCGATACGAAAGAGCCCGTCTGCGTAGCTCGCTTTGGCCCTTGTGAGGTCATAACCTTGAGGCACTTCGATCACCGTTTCGAACATGCCGAATTCAATTTCCCTTATCAGGTGCGTCGTTCCGGCATGATTACCGGGATAAGGATAAAGGCGATCACCTTTAATGCGAAGGCGCCCACCCTCAACCGTCAGCTCCAAATCCTCCTTCCGAATTCCGGCCAGTTCGATCAAAATGGTCAAACCGGCATCGGTTACGAAAACATCTGTGTGAGGAATCCACTTTGGTTGTTTCTCAGGCTCACGACTCATGTCCATAACATATGGAAGAATGTCGGAAGCGCCAGTGTTCGGCGTCCGCTTGGCGACTCCATTTCCCTCAAGGGAGGCGCTTCAACCAACTTCACTGATTCGTCCGGAATTCGCTTCACCCGTTCAACACTTGCCCCAGCGCCGCATGACTTCGAGCGTTTTCTCCACGCTGACGAGCGGCGGGTAAGCGTCGCTTTCGTATTCGATGATGTACCACTCCACGCCCGCGGTCGTAAGTTTTGAAAGTCATCTTTCGTGCAGCAGGCTTTCGGGCAAAGCTATCAATTCGGCCTTGTTCCCGTCCGGCAGCCACGCGATGCGGCCATCGGTCAGGATGCGACGCACCACCCCTTTGCGCGAGCCTTTCAAGGTTCGGACACGGTCGCCGGGCCGAAAATCGGCGGCTTCACTCAGCGCCTCAATGCCTCCCGTCATCGAATCACGGTCGAGCACGCCAGCGACGTAGTGGGCCGCGAGCGAGGCAGCATCGTGGCGGCGCGCCAGGGGCAGGTCCGCGAAGAGCACGTCAACCAGTCTGCGGGCGATTTCGGCGAAGGTGTTGCTGTTGAAGAAAAGAAACGGCGCGGCGCGATGACAGCGAAAAAGGAAGTCGAGTGTTTCGAGAAGGGTCAGCGTTTGGTGACGCGTTTCTTGCCATTCGTCCCGGACCTTCTGATGAGGTTCCTGATTATGGCCGTGCTGAGAGCGTCCTCTTTCGCACGCTCCGCGGTTGAAGCTGACGACAAACTCCCAACTCCAGTTTTGGATAAACGCGGCTCGGGCTTGTAGCGGTGAGTGTTCATCACCACGCCCTCCAGAATCATCGCCGGAGTGAGCTTTGCGAGCAGATCGGTTCGCAGCTTCATCGGGCATAATGTAGCCTTAACCCGAGTATTTCGGCAAGCCGCAAGGTAAACAAGCTTAGGAATCAAGCGCAGGGACGCCACGCTGAGGCCTCTCATCGAGGGCGACGCTTTGCTACCGTTAACACTTTCCCCAGCGCCGCATCACTTCGAGCGTTTTCTCCACGCTGATGAGGGGCGGGTAGGCGTCACTTTCGTATTCGATGATATACCACACCACTCCAGCGGTCGTTTCGCAAATGCGAAAGATCTCCTTCCACGGATGTTCGTCGTCGCCAATCAACGCGTTGGGTTTGGTTTTCGAGTAGGGCTTTACGTGGACGCTCGCGACGCGGCCCGGAAATTTCTTGAGATATATGGCGGGATCACCGCCAACCGCCGCGCCGTTGCCGGTATCGAATTGAATCACGACCTCCTGCTTCGCCCGACTAAAAAACGTGTCCCAGGGAATTTCGCCGTCGATGGGTTTGAATTCAATGTTGTGGTTGTGATAGCCGACCTTCATGCCGTGCGGTTTCACCTTGTCGGCAATCTCGCTGAAGACATCGGCGGCCTCCAGCCAGCCCTGATGGGTCTTGGTGTATTTCTCCGGCAAGCTCGGCACGATAAGGAACCTGTTGCCGAGCGTGTGATTAAATTCCACGGTGTTCGGAAGGTTGTCGCCGAGCAACGTGTCGAGGCCGATGTGCGTACCGCAGCATTTAAGGCCGACGTCGTCGAGCAGCTTGCGCAGGGCCTTTGCATCGCGTCCGTAATAGCCGGCGAACTCGACGGCCTTATAGCCCATTTTCGCCACCGCCTTGACGGTGCCGTCCAGGTCCTTGGCGCACTCGTTGCGCACGGAATAGAGCTGAAGGCCGAACGGAATTCTGTTCCCGCCGTATTCTCCTGCGGCGAAAAGATTGCCCGGCGTCGTGGCCGCGAGAGCGGCCGTGGCGCTGGTTTTGAGGAATTCCCGTCTGGAGATGGATTGGGTTTTCATAGTTGTCGGAATTACCAGATTCGTCTCCGTTCAGGAAGAGAATTTCCCGCGCTTTTGCGCACGCATTGGGACCATGAACCGCTGCGCCTCACAGAGGCGCGGTCCGGACCGCGGGTCTGCGACCCGCAGCCTGCTCGGTTCATGGAGAGAGTGAAATGCCTTAGGTGCTCCACCGATCGAAGTCATCGGTGGACAGGCAGGATGCCTGTGCTACTTTGCTTTGCCCGAAAAGGCTTTCGTAACCGATCATGTTTCAAACGCCCGTGTTAACGAGAAATCGGGTCCGGTTGGCTTACGCCGTGGCGATCACAGCGGATGCCCTGCAAATATTATTGGGGCCGCTGGGCTGGGCGTTCGCCGATGAAATCATTGACGTCGCCGCGATGTTCCTTACCTGGCGGGCGATTGGTTTCCATCCTCTGCTCCTGCCCACGTTTGCCCTTGAATTCATTCCCCTCGTTGACATGCTGCCCACGTGGACCGCTTGCGTCGCGCTGGTGGTTTCACTTCGCAAGAAGCAACAGACCGCCGGATCGCAGAGCCAGGGACCGGTGATCGATGTTTGATTGCTTAAGGCAGGACGCACTTCGGATATATGTATTGGGCACCGGGCCCGATCATCGCAGCTTCAATTTCCTGGTGAGAATACGCTCACAACTTTGGCGAACCGTTCCAAATCGTCGTATCTGTTCTGCCACGTAGTGAACATCGCGCCGGTTACGCCCTTGACACCTTTGGCTGATTCTAGCCAGGCGCGGATCTGGTCCGGCCCGGCGTCGTAATAACCGGCGATGAGTTGACGATTACCCCGGTCGGCGAACCATTTCAAGCTGTCGCTCCGCTTGTCGAAGTTCCAATTGACAATGGTGACTTCTTTATCGAGTCCCACCCATGAACCAGAAAGGTCGCCGTGGACGAGGTAGTAGTCTTTGTGCG